>JAESRU010000026.1 GCA_016764455.1 Hyphomicrobiales bacterium
CACTTGTCGGTTCAGAAATCCCGAACTCAGGTGCTGGTGGCGCATAGATTTCCATTTTGAATTCGGTTTCAATTTCTTCGAAATGGCTCTCGCCATCCTCATCTGTATAGATGCGTATGTGATTCATTTGTTTCCCAAATCCCCATAATGCCTAGCGAGCTAAATGATATGGGTTCCGATTGTCTTGCGCAAGAAACGGGTGGGTTCACCGCGTCGGCCAAATAGTCTCCCTGAAAACCAGATAACGACAGGAGACGCAGGAATAGAATTTGTAGTAACCGGACTATCGCCGCAGCCGTATCTATATCTCTACGGCATGTCGGATGCTGCCTTGGCCGCCAATGGGGCAAAGCGATATCTGGCCGATGCAGCGCCGGGATTTCCCGACCGGGTTGAGATGCGGGATGTGGATATCGGCCAAAGCCTGCTGCTTTTGAATCATGTGAGTATGGAGCAGGACACGCCGTATCAGGCGTCCCATGCAATCTTCATTCGGGAAGGTGCGGAAATTGCGTATCGGGAAGAAAATGAAATTCCCGATGTTATGTTTCGCCGTCTTCTTTCTCTGCGCGCGTTTGATGACATCGGCATGATGGTGGATGCTGATATCGCGGAAGGTGAAGACATTGCGCCTCTTGCAAGGCGCCTTCTTGAAATTCCACAAGTCTCATACATCCACGCTCACAACGTCATCAGAGGGTGCTATTCCGGCAAAATCGAGCGTCGTTGATCAATGCCTGTCGCAGGTTCCTAGAACGGCAAGCCGAC
This sequence comes from Hyphomicrobiales bacterium, assembly GCA_016764455.1. Classification (GTDB taxonomy): domain Bacteria; phylum Pseudomonadota; class Alphaproteobacteria; order Rhizobiales; family NORP267; genus NORP267. The sequence goes on from JAESRU010000026.1 coordinate 769, forward strand.
ATAATTCTCAGCGAGTGATTTCAGCGCACTTTCGGAGGAGAATAAATATTCCAGATCGGTTTGCTGGAGATGATTGTCAAAGTCGCTATTGTCAGGAAAGCTGTGCAACAGGGTSGTCATCCACCAKGARAARCGCTGRCCTTTCCASACMCGSGCMAGRGCMYKTKSGGAATAWTCYTCMAKCCCYKTATCRTCRCCYTTTTTRTARTGATCMAGSAWGGCRTGATACAGATARTARATATCWGATGCWGCRCTATTKAGMCCGCGYGCRCCSGTWGGSGGYACRATATGGGCGGCRTCRCCTGCWARGAAYAWRTTSCCRTARCGCATKGGTTCKGCRACNKAAGMTNCGCAACGGCGCGATGCTTTTTTCAATCGATGGCCCGGTGATCATGCCGCTTGCAAGGTCTTCCGGCAGACGCGCCTTCAGTTCCGCCCAAAAGGCCTCGTCCGACCAGTCTTCGATATTGTCTGTCAGCKGCACCTGAATATAATAGCGGCTCAGAACTTGTGATCTGAGCGAGCAAAGCGCGAAGCCGCGCTCATGCTTGGCGTAAATCAGTTCAGGTGACACAGGCTTGGTGCGCGACAATACACCCAGCCATCCGAACGGATAAACTCGCTCGAATTCCTGGATTTTGTCGCGCGGAATAGATTTCCGGCTAACCCCGTGATAGCCATCCGCGCCAACAATATAGTCGCAATCTACGCGCTTGATCTCGTCCCCCGACCGATATGTCAGATACGGCGCGKCGCTGGTCATATCGTGGGGTTTCACGTCTTCCGCATTATGGATGACAATGCCGCCGGCCTTGTCRCGTGCTTCATACAGRTCTCTGGTCAGTTCTGTTTGACCGTAAACAACRACGGTATTTCCATTGSKYMRTYYKYKCAGATCGACCCGGTCTTTGATGCCGTCATGGGCGATGTAAAATCCATCATGGATTTCGCCTTCATTGTCCATGCGTTCGCCACATTGGGCTTCACGCATCAAATCGGCAAAGCCATGTTCCAGAACGCCAGCTCGAATGCGCCCAAGCACATATTCGCGGCTGCGTTGCTCCAGAATGACCGTATCAATGCCCCGAAGATGCAGCAATTGCGACAGCAAAAGACCGGACGGTCCACCACCAATAATTCCAACCTGGGTTTTCATAGCTCAATTCCCCTATTCAAAGTTGACTATCAATACATGCATTAATCGGTATATAAAATAGACAAAAACTCATGTTTCTTGTACAAATCGAACATGAAACCGAAAACACGACCGTCTTTGATCCCGAGCTATAATCTGTATGGCGAAATCGGCGACCTGCCGGATATAGTGCATTGCGAATCCATTGTATCGCGCTCAAGCTTGCACGGCTGGCATATCAACGCACATCGCCATAACCGCCTGCATCAGTTTTTTCTGGTGCGCTCCGGCGGTGGCACATGTCATCTGGACGGGCGCAGTTTTGATTTGGCGCCACCGCAGATTTTGACGATCCCACCGCGCACCGTGCATGGCTTTGAGTTTTTGGCAGATACAGAAGGCTGGGTTTTGACCATCCCCCTGGAGGTGATGGACGAGGCGCTGAGCACGGGCGATGATCTGCGCCCCTTGCTTGCGAGCGCAAATCAGCTCAAGGCCGACCCGGCAATCATGGCGCTGTTTGATGACGTAGCTCACGAGCATGCCGGGCATCGGTTCGCACGGGCGCATGTTATCCGGGCGATTGTCAGATTGATCATCGGCAAAGTGTCCCGCGCCCTTGCCGAGACCCGGCACAACGAAAATACGCGCGCCGGGTCGCCCCTGCTGCGCCGTTTTGAATTGTTGTTGGAGGAGCATTACAAAGACCATTGGTCGCTCACCGATTATGCAAAAAAGCTCGCCACAACACCGACCCATCTGAGCCGGTTGGCAAAAAGTAGTGTGGGCGTGCCAGCTTCAAAACTGATCGAAGACCGGCTGATCAGAGAAGCCCGACGCAACCTTGTTTATACTCACATGTCGGTGGCGGAGATCGCCTATGGTCTCGGATTCTCAGACCCTGCCTATTTCAGCCGGGTATTTGTCCGTGCGACTGGCATGGCGCCACGGGCGTTTCGTTCTCAGATCGAATTTGGCCCAGGCGTAAATGCTTAAACGCTATTTGCGCGCGCGGATTTCAGCAATCAAACCGTCGCGATCATTTTCAATTCTGGCCACAAGTGTTTTGCGTTCCTTGTTGAGTTTAATGTATTTCCCGCTCCACCGGATGGTCTCCAAAATGACCGGTGCCAGATCCTGGCCTTTTTCGGTCAGGGAATAGATCTTGCGTTTGCCGTTCTCCGGATCATCGGATTTTTCAATAATACCTTCAGCTTCGAGATGCTACAAACGGTCGGCCAGAATGTTCGTCGAGATATGTTCGTCGGCGGCCAAAAAATCACCATAGGTGTTTTTGCCGTGGAGCATCATGTCGCGCAATATCAGTAAACTCCACCGATCGCCAAAGATATCAAGGCCGTATGTAACCGGGCATCCGGTCTGTCTTTTTCTATCGAAATTTCTCATGGCACAGCATAAATTATTCACTTGCAAAATACAAGTCATGGCGCTATCGTGCATTTAACTTGCAAAAGGCAAGTGAAATATTTGCCGATCAGGTGGCTCCCTGATCAATGGCCTCAATGAATAAGGAACACCAAAATGCCACTCATTCGTATTTCTCATGCTGCGGGAAAATCTGAAGCGGATACAGCCGCCTTGTCACAAGGGGTGCACCGTGCCCTGGTTGATGCCTTTGGCATTCCCGAAGATGATTTTTTCCAGATCATAACCGAGCATGTCCCCGCAAAAGGCCTTCTGTATCCGAAAACCTTTCTTGGGATTGACCATGGTGACGAGGTTGTATTCGTGCAGATCACGGCAGCAGAAGGGCGTTCAACAGACCAGAAGAAAGCTCTGTTCAACGCAATTGTAGACAATATCGAGCGCGATGCCGGTGTGCCGCGCCAGGATGTCATTATCAATATTGTTGAGACMAAACGCGAAAACTGGTCGTTCGGGAATGGCGTCGCGCCGTTCGCCTGATCCAGACCCCAATTGAGCGCCTCCCGTCCACTCTTCCTCGAATGGACCAATCAACTCCACCGGGCCAGATCTGATAAGGGTTTGGGTTGGTGGTACTTGACTCCGCTTAATATAACTATATATCTGGTTATATAGAAATGATAATGAAAGACGCACAGATGATAGCTCTGGAACAGGCGGCGCAAGGGTTTGCCGCGATCGGATCGGAACCCCGCTTGGAAGTTTTGAAAGTTCTCGTGCGCGCCGGCGCAGGCGGATTGACGGTCGGGAAAATCCAGCACCGTCTTGGTTTCCCGGCCTCCACCCTGGCGCATCATCTAAGGTTTCTCACCGCTGCTGGATTAATCGAGCAGGAAAAATTCGGCCGCATGGTCCTGAACCGCGCCGCCTTTGGCCATATCCACAAACTGGCGGAATTTCTGCTTCACGAATGCTGTGCGGAAGAATTTCAAGATATTGCAAAAATTGGCCAGGCTTCTTGAAGGCCTGATACACCGCGCATTGGCGCGGAGTTGGAAAAATTATGACCGAATTGGCACTTAAAAATCTTGGCGACCTGCGGCGAACTATCGGTCAGGTATCTCCTGTATGGGCCTTGATACTCATCATTCCTCTTGTCGTGTATCTGCTTGATCCAGGCCAATTCGGGGCTGTCCTTCAAATTGCCATTTCGGCTATGAGCGGGACACTGCCCTATATCCTGATCGCGGTTCTATTGATCGCCTATCTGAAAGCGAGCGGTGCAGAAGCCGTCATCGCAAAGGCGTTCGAAGGCCGCGAGACCCGCATGATCGTACTTGCCGCCTTGTTTGGTGGGCTTGCACCATTTTGTTCCTGCGAAGTGATCCCGTTCATCGCAGGTCTGCTGGCGGTCGGTGCACCACTTTCAGCGGTCATGGCATTCTGGCTGTCATCGCCCCTGATTGACCCGCCAACTCTGTTCATTACAGCCGCCGCGCTGGGGTGGAACTTTGCCATCGGCAAGGCAATCGCTGCGGTGGCGCTTGGCCTGTTTGGTGGTTTCCTCATCCGCGCCCTGATCCATAAAGGCGCGTTCGGGTCGCCCTTGCGCCCACGCGAAGCCGAGGGTTGTTCAAGTTGCGGGACGTCCGTCTTTGAGGGCCGCCCGGCATGGARATTCTGGACCGAGGCTGCGCGCCGGGAGGTATTCAAATCTGAAGCCCTGACCAACGCATTTTTCTTGCTGAAATGGCTGACKCTGGCCTATCTGCTGGAAGCGCTACTTATCACCTATGTGCCTGCCCATATTATCGGTGCGGTTGTTGGCGGCGACGGTTTCTGGCCAATCGTGACCGGTGCCCTTGTCGGCGCGCCCGCCTATTTGAATAGTTATGTAGCGCCAGCATTGGTGGCTGGATTGATGGAACAGGGTATGAGCGCAGGCGCCGCAATGTCGTTCATGGTGGCCGGCGCGGTCAGTTCAATTCCCGCAATGGCTGCTGTCTGGTCTTTGGTGAAATGGCAGGTGTTTGTCACTTATATTGGGCTTGGGATCGGCGGTGCGATAATCATCGGACAGATTTTTGCCCTCACGGTTTGAAATTGAAAAATTAAAAATCACTATCTTTGTAGCTCAGCCGACCGGCGTTTTTCCCTGTCCACATCCATATATGCCCGTCCGCGCGGAAGCCTGATCGYYTCYACMAGRTCTTGCACATCTTCAGGMGGCGCRGGKGTYACCARCGACATTCCAATCGCYGCCAWRAAYCCGACCGGAACCGARATAATGGCAATCGCRCCGCTATCAAGYCCRAACCATRTCCAGCCAAAATTRTRYTGGCCGTAAATATAAAGCCCRGCAATYCCGATGCCCGCCACCATGCCGGCAAGTGCGCCAAATCCGTTGCAGCGGTCCCACCAGATGCCGAGAATGAGGACCGGGAAGAACCCGGACGCGGCGAGCGTGAATGACCAGATGACCATTTTCAAAATATCCGGCGGCAGGGTGATTGCAGCAAACGCCGCTATCAATATCGTCGCCAATGCAATGCCGCGCGCCACCACTAGACGTCGGGCGGTCGGCGCCTTGTTGTCGATCATGCGGTGAAAGAAATCCTGACTGAGCGCCGATGAAATCGCCATGACCAGACCGTTGGCCGCAGCCAGTGCCGCTGCTAGTGCCCCGGCACCAACCAAAGCCGTGATGACATAAGGCAAACCCGCAATGTCTGAAGCGGCCAGCACAAGGATATCCGGGGAAAGGTCAAAATCGCCAAGGCGCACAATGTCTGTTCCAGCAGCAAGACAGGCCGCAGTAACGGCTTCGATGGATGACGCAGCAACGCCACAAATCTCGACATATCCGCCAGCCCCCCAGGAGAAAATCCAATCCGGCAAATCATTGACCTGAAATCCGATGACGGTTTGATAAATATCAAACCGCACAAAAACGGCGTATGCCGGTGCTGTAAAAAATACCAGAATGACGAAGACCAGCGCCCAGCCGTGTGACTTGCGTGCTTCGTAAACGCTCGACGCCGTCAACGACCGCATTAGCAAGAAAGGCATGGATGCCGTCCCGATCATCAGGCTGATGGCGGTRGCGAAGAAATTCCACGGGCCCATTTGCGAAAAMGGCTGACTGAAATGAGAGATATTGTCAGCGCTGGCAAGGCCGTTTTGAACCATGGTCTGCTCAAGCGTTTCGGTCGCCTGCATGATTTGCCCATACATCAATTGAGGTAGGGGGATACCGGTCTCGATTGTGGAGATAATGATGACCGGAAACATGAAGGCCAGCACGAGCACGATATATTGCGCAACCTGCGCCCAGGTAACGGCCCGCATGCCGCCAAGCAGAGTGCCCAGCAAAATGAATACCAGGCCAGCGGCTACCGCCGCCTCATAATTGACCGCCAGAAAATACTGAAGCACCAGGCCAGCGCCGCGCATTTGAGCCGCCAGCAATAATATTGAGCAAAGGATTACCACAACCAGACTGGCAAACCGCATCGCCTGGCCGCCAAACCGATACCCGATAAATTCGGGTATCGTATAAGCTCCGAATTTGCGCAGGAACGGCGCGATAAAGACCGCGATCAGCACAAACCCGCCCGTCATTCCAAGAATGTAGGACAGGGCATCATACCCGCTCACATAAAGCGATCCGGCAAGGGCGATATACCCGGTTGTTCCAATCCAGGCTCCCGCTGTCGCCATTCCGTTGTAAAATGCAGGCACCCGTCGGCTCACCACATAATAGTCAGAAATTTGCATGGTCCGGCCAAGCAAGCCGAACCCGCCGTAAATCACCAGAGAGAAAAGAAGGAACAGATACCCAATCCATACGGCTGGAATCCCAACCTGTTCGAGGATGGCRAGCAGWATTATGAARGCAATAAACCCGACAGAAAAAATGCCGTAAATTCTGCCGACATTGTCGGCAAATCCATCACCGGTTCGCTGTGTCGCCAAGGATCAGTCTCCTACAATGCATGTYCCAGGGCGAACCCTAGCTGTCTTCCGATACGCCAAAAGCGCGGTCAATATTGTCTTGCCGTTGGCAAAACCAGAAAACCAGCATGGCAAAAAAAACAAGCGTRCCCTTGGCMGCCAAAAAATAACCAAGGGGAAAGCCGAGGAAAATGGTTTGATTCAATGGGACCGCGAAGAAATGAATGAGAATTCCTCCCGCAATCCAGAGCGCAAGCACAATCCACATAAGCTGTCTGGTTTGGGACCAATAATTGTGTTTATCAGAATCTAYCAATCCGCTTCCTTCATAACTTTTACACGCCCCACTCTGAGACATTATCAGGTGAAATCAACGGCAAAATAAGAATCTACTCTTAGCCTTGATCACTATGCTACTATCAAGGTAATTGCCAGCCTTGTAGAAACCGATCGATACTATTGCTATGATCATTTNGGGTAAGGGTTGCTGGGGGGCCGTCTGATGATTCGACACAATATTATTATCGCTGATGACCATCCCTTGTTCCGGGGTGCGCTCCGGCAGGCGTTGGCGGGCCGGTTCGAAGAAGGGGCCATTTCTGAAGCAGGGTCGCTTCAGGAAATTATTGCGATCATCGACAACGAAGCTGAAATTGATCTCGTCCTGCTTGATCTGGAAATGCCAGGCGTCAATGGCTATTCGGGCTTGATGTATCTGCGCGCCCAATATCCAAATATTCCGGTGGCGATCGTATCTGCCACGGAGACCCTGACGGTGATCCGCAGGTGCATAAATTTTGGGGCATCCGGGTTTGTACCAAAATCGGTTAGCGCTGAAACCATCCGGACCGCCATTGATAAAATGCTGAACGGCGATATATGGACCCCGCCCGGGATTGATCTGTCTTTACCAGATGATAGCGAAATGGCCGATCTGGTGGCRCGCATGGCAACCCTWACGCCGCAACAGATCAGGGTTCTGATGATGCTCAACGAAGGTTTGTTGAACAAACAAATYGCCTATGGGTTGAGTGTTTCTGAAGCGACGGTGAAGGCGCACGTTTCGGCAATTCTGCAAAAACTCARCGTCGATAGCCGCACCCAGGCGGTTATCGCTGCCAACCGGATCGAAATCGATCAATGGCACCCCGGCACMGACCAGRCCTGARCCTGGTCATTTTSCCTGATCGTCTTTATTGGTGATTTATTCAGCTGCWACTTTCTGAACTCGGCTTCGCGCCATCAATGCGCGCAACGCAGCTGGTTTAAGCGGCTTGTGCAAAATAGGAATATTGTTGGCGGAGGCTTCCGCTTTCAGTTCCGGTGACCGGTCCGCCGTGATGAGAATCGCTGGCAGATCGTGACGCAATTTCCAGCGCAGGCCAGCAATAACATCAACGCCATTTCCTTCATCCAGATGATAATCCACAAGAACWATATTGGGATCCACGTCTTCGTGACGGATCGTTTGCGTGGCTTCTTTRAAATTTTTCGCGCGAAGGGTYCGGCATCCCCAACCKGCCAACAATGCTTTCATGCCATCAAGAATTTTCTCGTCATTGTCGATAACAAGAACAATGGTGCCTTCGAGCCGCAAAGTCGGGATGCTTGATTGCCAGGGTTTGATCATTTTGCTGGCTGTTGCAGTGGATATTGGAACTAAAACCGAAAACATCGAACCAGTTCCAATTTCTGATTTGACCTGGACAGGATGGTCAAGAATGCGGCAGGCGCGTTCTACAATGGAAAGCCCGAGCCCAATCCCGGGGACATTCTGTGTGCCAGTATTGAGGCGCTGGAATTCTTTGAAAATCAATTTCTGACCGGATTCCGAGATGCCGACGCCGGTGTCATGAACCTCTATCCTGATGCGGCTTCCCTCGTGCCGGCAGCCAACAAGCACACGCCCCTGATTTGTGTATTTAATGGCATTTCCCACAAGGTTTTGGAGAATGCGGACAAGCATCTGGCGGTCCGATCTCACCGTGACGCTGGASKGTACAAAATCAACCCGAATGCCTTTGTCTTCGGCTTGCGGCGTAAATTCAATCGCCAATTGGCTCATCAGGGAATCCAGCGAAAAGACCGAATATTCAGGTGACTGAACCCCGGTATCCATGCGYGAAATATCRAGCAGGGTTCCGAGAATTTCTTCAACAGATTCCAGCGACGCATTGATATTCTGGGCAATGATGCCGTCTGCGCTGCCGTCGCTTTTTTCCACCAAACTGGTGGTGTAAAGGCGCGCCGCATTGAGGGGTTGCAAAATATCATGGCTGGCGGCAGCAAGAAACCGGGTCTTGCCGATATTGGCCTGTTCAGATTCTGCCCGCGCCCGGGCCAGTTCCCGGTTCAGCTGGGTTAGTTCTTCGGTACGTTCCTGGACCCGACGCTCAAGGGTTTCCTTCGAGCGCTCCAGCGCTTCTTCGGCCTCAAAACTCTCGGTAATATCCGTGAATGTGGTCACAATGCCGCTATCGGGCATCTGGGCGCTTCTAACTTCCAGAACCGTGCCGTTGCTAAGCCGCTCGTGATAGGTAACACGCGAAATCGCCAATTTATCGATCCGCTCGCTCACACCGATTTCAGGATCGCCAGCAGGAAAAATTCCCTGATCAATGCAATAGGTCAAAATTTCCGTCAATGGGACACCAACCCGTCCAAGATCGGTGGGCAATTGCAGCAATTCCCTGAATTGATGGTTCCAGCAGATCAGCCGCATGTCCCGGTCAAACACACAAATCCCCTGGCCCACATGGTCAAGCGCGGTTTGCAACAAGTCGCGGTTATACTGAATTGCTTCGGATGCATCATCGAGCAGTTYGAGAGATGCCGGGTCGCCCATGCTGCTGCGGCGGATAAGCAGCGACAGGACCAGCCGGGAAGACGCCGCACCGATGGCACTTGCCAAGAGATGTTCGGCAAACCGGATCATCTCGATATCAACACTGTCTTCTGGCGCCAGTTGCACATTGTGGGAGGACCGGTATTCCGTAAATGACCGCTGTGCACGCTCTTCGCCGAGATACCGGGCTACCGTTTCTTGCAACACGCCAAACGAAACCGAGCTTTTCCAATGGCGCGGTGGCGGGCCCATTGCGCTCGGATCACGGCTCACAAAAATATTCGCCTGCAACCGCTCAATCACCTTCAGCGGGCGCATCAGGGAAACCAGAAAATAGGTGGCAATATTGAAGAACATGCTCCAGAAGACGCCGTTAACCAGCGGATCACTTTCAAACCCGAACAGAGCTTGCGGATGGAGCCATTCGATGCCMAACGGCCCGGTTTCAAATATCATTCCGGGCAACCATCCGGCGGCGGCGAAGGATGGTAGCAACAGAGTATAAATCCAGACAGAGAACCCGACGACAATCCCGGCAACGGCTCCAGATTCAGTGGCACGACGCCAGATCATGCCGCCAAAAAATGCCGGCGAARATTGYGCCACGGCGGCAAACGACAAAAGCCCGATCGAGGCCAAAGCCGCCGAACTGCCGATCATATGGTAATAGGTATAGGCAAGAAGCAGAACCGCCAGGATAGCCACCCGGCGGATGTTCAGGAGCATGGACCCCATATCCCGCCGCTCGGTATTGCTCAATCCCCGATGGCGCAGCATCAGCGGCACCACAAGGTTGTTGCAGACCATGATGGCGAGCGCCACGCTGGCGACAATGACCATGGCGGTCGCAGCCGACAGGCCGCCGATAAATGCCACCATTGTTACGATCTGTGATCCCGCCGCCATCGGCAGGGCTATAACAAACATGTCGGCATCTACATTGCCCTGGGGAAAATGCAGCATGCCTGCAACTGCGATCGGAATAACAAAGATATTGATCGCTGCCAGATAGAGCGGGAACAGCCAGGCGGCTTTGCGCACATCTTTGATATTGTTGTTCTCAACAACCGCAACGTGAAATTGCCGGGGCAGCAGAATAATGCAGACCAGGCTTAGAAACGTAATTACAAGCCACCGTGAGACATCGATCCCGTTTGAGAATAATGCTGTGATATCAGGCCGCGCCGCTGCTGCCTTGTAAAGATCTACCGGGCCGTCAAACATCCAGAATGTGACAAAAAACCCAACAACCAGAAACGCAATCAGCTTGACCAGAGATTCAGCGACAACCGCCAGCACCAGCCCGTCCTGATGTTCGGTGGCATCTGCGTGGCGGGTGCCGAACAAGATGGCGAAAGCGGCAAGCGTGAGCGCCACCATCAAGGCGATATCAACCGGCGGGCCACTTTCTACAAGCGAAAACAGGGTCGGTCCGGTACCGCCAGTGTCAGTCAGGACCGTTGTTAGCGAATTGGAAATCGCCTTTAGCTGTAGCGAAATATAAGGGACGACCCCGATCACAACGATCACAGTGACAAGTGCCGCCAGGGTTTGGCTTTTGCCATAACGGGCAGCGATAAAATCGGCTATCGACGTGATATTCTGGTTCTTGCTAATGAATACGATACGCTGAATGACCGGATAGCCGACCGCCAGCATCAATCCAGCACCGATATAAACGGTCAGAAAATCATAGCCCGAAGCGGCTGCGAGGCCGACACTGCCAAAAAAGGTCCAGGACGTGCAGTAAACCGCGATCGATAAAGCATAAATGAACGGCCGGCTGGCACCAGGTATCCGGCTTTTGGCCTGACGGTCCCCATAGCTTGCAATAGCAAACAACAGCCCAAGATAGGCAAACGCAACTGCAACTACACTCCAGCCCTGGATCATTTAACCCGTCCCAAAATAGATACCCCCGCAATCTAGCGGTTCATACAGCTTAAATGCCAGTTTTTTGTGCTGTATGGTTGCTGTTCCCGTTTGCAGCGACTCCGGGTAATAATTTTGACATCGCAATATTGTTCCAGGTTTAACCGGATCATCATGCGGTGCGTTATTATTCAAAAAGGGGAACCCAACAAAATGCTGAAGGAATTCAAAGAATTTGCCATGCGTGGCAGCGTTGTGGACATGGCTGTTGGTATCGTAATTGGCGGTGCGTTTGGGACAATCGTCAAATCGCTGGTGGATGATATTTTGATGCCACCAATCGGGTTACTTATGGGCGGCGTGGATTTCACCAATTTGTTCGTGACGCTGAAGGGCGAGGCTGGCGGCACTTTGGAAGCTGCCAGGGAGGCCGGYGCCGTTACCCTGAATTGGGGGCTTTTCATCAATGCTCTGATCAGCTTTATAATTGTGGCTTTTGCGCTATTTTTGTTGATCAAGGGCATGAACAACATGAAGCGCAAGGAAGAGGAAGCACCTGCTGCGCCGACAGAACCACCGCGCAACGAGGTTTTGCTCGAAGAAATCCGCGATCTTTTGAAAAATCGCAAATAGGATTTTTCAAAATCAAACAATGAAGCCAGTAGGGGGAAACCAGTAGGGGGAATCGAATAGGGGCAACCGGGCAGGGACAACAGGGTCGGGATTTTTATTCCCGGCCCTCGTAATTTGTGCAACCAAGGGCTAGCAATAATGATATCCCGGTGTGTGCCTGATTTTTAGTTTTCGGTGAGATAATGAACCAGTCAAACAAACAGTTTTCCGCCTTGCGAGGCGCTGCCCGTAATTCGCCAGAATCGGGTATTCTCGAAGTCGTAAATTATGGTCGCGAGCGCGAAGGCATGATCCCGCTCTGGGCCGGCGAAGGTGATTTGCCGACGCCGCAATTCATTTGCGATGCWGCCACYCGCTCGCTCGCAGCGGGYGARACATTTTACACCTGGCAGCGCGGTATCCCGGAATTGCGTCAGGCCTTGGCCGATTATCATAACCGTCATTACCCGGGTAATTTTACTAACGAGCGGTTTTATGTGACCGGTTCCGGCATGCAGGCCATCCAGGTGGCGATCCAGTCGATTGCCGGCGAGGGGGATGAAATTATCGTGCCGACCCCGGCTTGGCCAAATTTTACCGCAGCGCTGGAATTAAACGGCGGCGTGCCGGTTTGCGTGCCCATGCGGTTTGGCAATAAGGGCTGGCAACTTGATCTAGATGAAATGTTCGACGCGGTGACCGACAAAACCCGTGCGATCTTTTTCAATTCTCCCAGCAACCCTGCAGGTTGGACCGCCAGCCTGGATGAGTTGAAAGCGGTGCTGGATTTTGCCCGCAAAAGGGGCATCTGGATCATTTCGGATGAGGTTTATAACCGCTTTTATTATGGCGAAAGTGAATACGCGCCATCATTCTATGAAATTGTCGAAGATGATGATCTTATTTTGTTCGTGAATACTTTTTCCAAAAACTGGGCCATGACCGGATGGCGCATTGGCTGGATTTCGTGTCACCCTCGCCTTGGCGGCGTCATGGAAAATATCATCCATTACAACACATCCGGTGTTGCCGCATTCATGCAACGGGCCGCGGTTACGGCGATTGAAGAGGGTGAAGAGTTTGTCCGGTTTCAGATAGCCCGCGCCCGAGAGGGTCGGAAAATCGTTCGTGAAGCATTGTCAACGTCGCCCCGGATACGGTTTGCCCCACCAGACGGCGCATTTTACCAGCTCTTCCAGATTGAAGGCTTTGAAGATACCTCGAAACTTGGTTTACAACTGGTTGATGAGGCCAATATCGGGGTCGTGACAGGACACGCATTCGGGCCAGGCGCTGAACAATTCAACCGTCTTTGCTTTGCCCGTGATGCCGATCAGATGCGTGAAGCCATGCGCCGGTTGATGGATTGGGTCGAGAAAATTTCCTGAGCGAAGACGCAAAAACGCGGCGGAAACAATATCCGCCGCGTTTTGAATTCGAATTTCTGAAATCAGGTTCTAGTAATTGAACCGATAGTTCAGGCTGGCTCTCGCAACATGGAGTTCCAGTTCGGTATCTATCAAGATAGCGCCGTAAGCGTAGCGTTCTTCACCTAGATCCATATAAAGATACTCACCGCCAAGGGTCAGGCCGTTGCCAAGGGCATATTCAATGCCGCCACCGACTGTCCAGCCCATATGCACGGCATCGTCAGAAACCGTTGCAAGGGTCGTTGTGACGCCGGCAAAAGCAACACCACCAGTGATATATGGCAGGAAATTACCCATCGCATAGCCAAAACGGCCACGAACAGTCGCGAGCCRGTCAACTTCAGCTGAATATTGGCCAAGAACACCAAGACCAGCCGTCGTGGCATCGATGGTTGTGAAACTTGCATCGCCAACAACGCCCAAGACAAAATTGCCATTTTGGACGTCATAACCAATTTGGGCACCAAAGACATAGCCTTCGGCGTCAAACGGTGGATCGATGCCGCCGACAACGGTTGAATTGAACTCACCGATAGCATAGCCACCGTGGACGCCGACATAAAAGCCATCCCAGGAAGATGCCATTTCCTGATAGACTACAGCGTCAGGTACAATTTCATAAATGGGAGCATCGGCAGCATGGGCAGTACCCATGAAAGCTAATCCGGCAGCAGCCGGTATTACATACAACATATTACGCATAACAGACCTCGTTACTTAAACACAGTCCGTATAAAGCGCTATTAACCCTAAAACAGSGTTAACGCGGATRCGAAAARTTTAAAYAAYYYGGTTTYGARTGCTYCAGMAGANWCATCRGGCTTTACGCGGCGCACCGATTTATGGTTTTATGACGTACTGTTGGAAACAACATATTCAGAGGAGAGGCTATTATGAGTGACAAGAAATCAGGTTCAGGTTCAGCTGGACAAAAGCCGGGCGGAGCCCAGAACACCTCCGGTGGGAAAAAGGGTGGTGGCAGCAAGTCTGGCGCCAAGGCCTAATCCAAAAAATAATTTTGCAATTTCCATTTGTGAAATTGCAACTGAAAAGCCGCCGGAACAATCCGGCGGCTTTTTTATTTGTTGCAATGTCTGATCAAAAACCGGGTTTTAGGATTCTAGAAGCCGAAAATACTTTTGATCTTGTCAAACGCACCTGCGGTTGCTTCTTCAACGCTGTCCCAGATGCCACCATCTTCTGCGGCGCCAGCTGTTGCGGGCGCAGCACCATCAGATGACGCAACGCTGCCACCAAGATTGAGGGCTGCAAGCGTCAACGGGCCGACTATGCCGTCCGCCGTCAGGCCTTTGGATTCCTGATACGCTTTCACTGCCTTTTCAGTGCCAGGGCCAAATTTGCCGTCGGCATCGATTTCCAGCGCCTGCTGCATTTTCTTGACCATGTCACCACGCGTGCCGCGTTTCAGCAATACCAATTGGTGCAAGCCCATGGCACTGAACGTGTCCGGACCGGCAATGCCGTCAACTGATAGTCCATTTGCTTTTTGATAGTCTTTGAGGGCCTGCTCGGTGCCGCCCCCAAAAATTCCATCGGCATCAACGCCGAGCTTTTCCTGAAGTAGCCGAACCGGCTCCCCCTTCAGACCTTTCAACAATATTGCCATTCTGACTTCCTGACTTGAGTTTGCTTGCCTGCATCCCGCGCCGAAACCTTTTTCAAGGTTCAGCTAAAAATTCCGGCTTCCAATCATGAGGTGATGAATGCGCGAACTTTTTTATTCTGACGCATGGGCATTTGGTTTTCAAGCGGGACCAAATTAAATCCGCTTGCGGAGCTTATTCAGCGGCTGTTCCGCAAATATCAAAAGATAGCCCAAGATGATGCCAGGTTTCTGAAACCGCTTCGGCCAATGCGCCAATCAGTGCGTCATCATGAAGTGGCCCTGGTGTGATCCGCAAACGCTCTGTCCCGCGCGGCACGGTTGGGAAATTGATAGGCTGGATATAAATATCATGCTGGACCAAAAGCCGGTCGCTGGCAGCTTTGGCCAATGCCGGATCGCCCACAAGAATCGGTACGATATGGGTCTTGGATGGCATCACTGGTAAATTACAYGCGATTAAAGCGGTACGGGTCGCAGCCGCCTGGCGCTGCTGGCTGTCCCGCTCGGCTGTTGAATTTTTTAGATGAACGATGGCCGCCCGCGCCGCCGCTACAATGGCTGGCGGCAGGGTTGTTGTAAAAATAAATCCCGGCGCATAAGAGCGAACAACGTCGATCAATTTTGCTGACCCGGCAATATAGCCGCCCATGCAGCCAAACGCCTTGGCCAGCGTTCCCTCGATTATGTCGATCCTGTCGGTGGCATCAACTTGTTCAGTTATGCCGCCACCATGTGCGCCATACATGCCGACCGCGTGAACTTCATCGATATAGGTGAGCGCGTTGTATTTGTCCGCCAGATCGCAAATCGCATGAACCGGTGCCACATCACCATCCATTGAATAAAGCGATTCAAACACAATCACTTTGGGCCGGTCCGGGTCAGCTGCCGCAAGCAGCTCTTCAAGATGYTCGATATCGTTGTGGCGAAAAATATGTTTTTCGGCTTTCGAATCAATAATCCCGGCAATCATCGAAGCGTGATTCAATTCGTCCGAGAAGATYAGGCAATCGGGCAGGAATTTTGCAAGAACCGAGATACTCGCCTGATTGGAAATATAACCTGATGTGAAAACAAGTGCTGATTCTTTGCCGTGCAGGTCAGCAAGGTCTTTTTCAAGGCCAACAATTTCGCTGTGGGTGCCGGAGATGTTGCGCGTGCCGCCCGCGCCAATGCCGCTTCTGCGCGCGGTTTCCTGAAAGGCGTTCAATACGTCTGGGTGTTGGCTCATGGCCAGATAATCGTTGGAGCACCAAACCGTGATTTCACGGTTCCCTTCCGGGGTTTTCAAAACTGCACGGGGAAACCGGCCAGCAATTCGTTCAATATCCGCAAAAACCCGGTAGCGTCCTTCATCATGAAGGTCGCCGAGGGCTTTGGTGAACCGGGTCGTATAGTCAAACGCCATGACAAACATCAATCCGGGCAAATTGCTTCAAAATGGTGCCGCCGGGGAGAATCGAACTCACGACCTCACCCTTACCAAGGGTGCGCTCTACCACTGAGCTACGGCGGCATTGGGCCAGCAAATAGCTGGTATTTCTTGGGGTTTCAAGCGTTTTTCGCATTTTTTCCAATGCTGTTTGATGCGCTTGAAAACGTCTCAAACCGGCCCAGAACGTGAACGTGCACCAGAAAGGTGTGCATTATCCGTGCAGTCTGTTCCCGGTTTGGCTGCATCAAGGATCGCCTGATGGATGCGACCTTGTTCAAGGTGCCCATAAACTCCATCCACAACCGCAGTTGATTTCCATCGGCCTGCCGCCTTCACGGTTAGGATATCGTATTTCTTACGCAGCAATCTCGCGGCGAAAGCGTGACGCCCGATCTGGTGCGGTGACATCCATGGCAGTCCTGCCCTGCGAGTGGCGCGGCGCAAAGCCGTCGTGAATCCATGCCGACTGGAATAGCCAAATACCTGTCCTGATTTAGGCATGATGTTTGCCATCGCCACCACCACCTGTGGCGGCAGTGGCACCAGGCGAGGATCTCCGTTTTTGGTTTTCTCCAATAACGCCAGCGCTTCGCGCAAATTGACGTTGTCAGTCGTCAGGCTTGTTGCCTCGGAAACCCGGCACCCGGAATAGGTCATGAACAGGATTGCGGCCTTGAGCCTCGGGTTGGAAACGTCTGCTACCGCCAAGATATGTTCGTCGGTTGCTGGCTTGACCGCAGGTTGCTTGACGGGCGGTTTTTCGATTGTGTGGATGCCAACAATGCGCTTTACCGCCGGGTCATTAAGTACGGCAATCACCGGCACATAGACATGCCGCACGCGGGTTGAATTTTTGCTACCCGGTTGGAGCTCCTGAGCCAGACCATCAACCACACCCTGATCAATATCTTGTAGATTCTTGTCGCCAATTTTCTTGATGATGGCGTGC
>JAESRU010000156.1 GCA_016764455.1 Hyphomicrobiales bacterium
GCGGTCAGCTCTTCGCCGCCACGGCCAAAGACAAACGGGTCGCCGCCTTTCAGACGCACAACATTGTTGCCCGCAAGGGCTTCGCGAACAAGGATCGCGTTGATGTCTTCCTGTGCCACTGATTTCTTGCCGGATTTAGCAAACGGGATTTTCCCCACATCGATGAAGCGTGCGTCACGCCGGGCGCTATCAAGAATTTCCGGGCTGACAAGCCGGTCGTGGACAATCACATCGGCTTCCTGCAACAGCCGGTGGGCCTTGAGGGTCATGAGTTCCGGGTCGCCAGGTCCTGCGCCAACGAGCCATACATGGCCGGACTTGCCGGGTGTTTGGGTTTGTGCGTTTGATGGATCAACGGACCGTGAATGGGCTGCCAAAAGAGCCAAAGCTTCGGAACGTGCTTTGGGCGCATTTGCCTGAAGGGTATTTCGGGCCGGAGCACCGCTCAGAAATTCCCGCCAAAAAGAAAGCCTGGCTGATTTTGGCAATGTGCTGGTGACAATTGTACGCCAACTGCCGGCAAAATATGCAAGTTTACCAAGGCGCGCCGGTAATTCCCGCTCCAGCTTCGCCCGGATATCTCGTGCGATCAGCGGGGAGGTGCCTTGGGTGCTAATTGCTACAATAACCGGATCGCGGTCAACGATGGCGGGGGTCAGAAAATCGCAATATTTGGGCTGATCAACAACATTGACCGGGATGCCTTTGGCGCGGGCCTGATTAGCGACTTGCCTGTCAGCGGCGGCATCGCCAGAGGCAGCGATAACGAAATCAATGCCATCAAGGTCTTTTGGTTTAAAATTCCGCCGGATCAATGCCAAACCGTTTTCAGCGGCCAGCTTCTCGATACCCGGTGTGATCCGGTCAGATGCAAGCCGGACCCCAGAAACGGTTTTCAGAACAAGGCGCAATTTGGCAAGCGCTTCGGCACCACCACCCGCAATGAGGACAGTTTTGCCTTCCATATCAAAAAACATCGGATAATATTTCATGCCAATTTCTTTGTCAGGTCTATTGGTTCTGTAATCAGAACGGGTAAAAACATCAGTGCTTTAATTCAGAAACGTCAGAAAACCGGGGTTAAGCATCATGTTGTGTATTTTGTTCACAACGGGTACACTCGCCTTGTCAATTCATGAACGTTAAAACATACGTTCGTTCTATATAACATACGATTGCAAAATGTCAAAGATTTCAGACGATAATTCTGGTGCCAGCATCGTTTCCGGGCAGCTTGGCCAAACCATTCAGCGGCTTCGGAAAGCCTATAATCTCTCGCTTGGAGAATTGTCAGCGCAGTCTGGCGTTGCAAAATCGATTATCTCCTCAATCGAGCGCAACGAAACCAACCCCACATTGTCCACGATCTGGCGTCTCAGTCAGGCGCTGGATACGACGATCGATAAGGTTTTGGCAGAAACAGACGATGATCCCTTCATCGAGCATGTTTTACCCAAGGCTATTCCAGTTTTAACGTCGGAAGACGGCAAATGTACTTTGGCAATCGTTGGCTGGTTGAAGACTGTGGACTGGGTGCAATGGTATGATTTTTCTGCAAAACCTGGTGGGGTTCTGGAATCTGAAGGTCATCAAAGGGGTGCAGTGGAAAAYCTCAGTGTGCTGGATGGCGAGCTTGAGGTTGAGGTTGATGGCGAAGTGCGCCGGGCGCGTGCCGGGGAAACCCTGCGCTATCGCGCCGACAGAGAACATTTTGTCCGCAATATCGGTACCGTACCGGCCAGAGCAACGATGGTGCTGATTGTCCAAGCCAGCGTTATGGGTTGAGTGAAACTGTTTGATGCAGTTGGCGAAATCGTGATTGTAAAAATTTGGGTCCGGACTGGTAATTTCCCTCAAAATTCCCTAGTCATTGAGTTCAGTTCTTTTAACAAATCGTTCGGGCACAGCTCTTGACTGAAGAAGACAATAAAACCRGTCAGGRYAGGCATRTCGGTTTYGGTCTGGAAAAGATCGGCCTTGTTTGCGCYCGCTGGCCRCGYATCGCCGCRWTTATCCTGCTTTCCCTGTTTGTRATTGCKYTGAATGGCGCCGCTCAGGTCAAACAGGAAGACCAGATCAGCGCTCTATTTCGGTCTGATGGAGCCGAGTTTCTAAAATTTGATGCTGTCCAACAGCTTTTCCGGGAGAGCGAAAAMGACGTCGCCATAATCCTTGAAGCTGACGATGTTTTGACCCGGGAGAGGCTTCAAGCAGCGCTGGACACGTATCTGGATGTCTATCTGCTGGATGGTGTCGCGAGTGTGTTTTCGCTGTTCACGCTCCGGGTGCCGCCTGATGAAGAAGGTGTTTCGGATCCTATTTTCCCGTCACCGCTGCCGCGTGATGAGGAATATCAAGAGCTCCGGGATTTGATCGAGAGCCACCCGCTGATCATGGGTCGCACGGTATCTCACGATAAAACCAATATTCTCATTGTCGCAGCTTTGGATTCAAACCCTGATATCAGTCTCCAGGATTTGGTCGCCAGTATTCGTAAGACGGCAGAAGAAATTGCCGGACCGGTCGGCATGCAGGTGCATTTGGCCGGTGTCCCTGCGCTCCGGGTCCAGATTAAAACGGCGCTCAGTCATGACCGTGCGATTTTCAATATTGTTGGGTATTTGCTTGGCGTCCTGATCTGCCTGATTTTCCTGCGTAGTTTTGGCTATGCGGCGCTTGCAGCAGCACCGCCGCTGGTTGCCGTGGTCTTTTCGCTATCGATTTTGGGGTATGCCGGGATTCCGCTGAACGCGCTTTCAAATGTATTGCCRCCTCTGGTTATGGTGTTGGCATTTGCAGATTCCATGCACATGGCGTTTGCCGTGCGGGATGGTGTTTCGCAAGGTATGACTGGGCCGGAGGCCGCTGCCTTTTCGGTGCGCCGGGTGGGGCCAGCATGTGTCCTGACCTCGCTGACCACAGCGCTGGCATTGGCGTCAGTGACCCTTGCTTCTTCAGATTTAATCTCTTCATTCGGGCTTGCAGCCTTTCTTGGCGCCATAGTGGCCTTTGTTTCAGTGATTACTGTTGTGCCGACAATTGCAGCACTTGTGATCAAGGCAAAATCCAGGCGGCCACAACATGCGGTGCCGCTTGTTGATAGCTTGTCCAAGCTTTGTGCGGGCTTGGGTGGGTCCATAGCCCGGCGACCACGGGTTTTTGCGCTAAGTGGAATTGTGCTCGTCATATTAGGTCTTTGGGCTTCTTTGTCGCTTGATCCGCATTATCGTATTTCCGCGTATCTGCCTGATAAYGATCAAATTTATAATGGCGTTGACCGGATGGACCGCCAGTTTGGCGGGGCGGTTGATATTCTTGCCGTTGTGCGGTGGGAAGGCCAAAGCGAAGAACAGTTGCGCGAAGTCGTGGCCGCTGTTCGCGATGTGCATAACGCTATGGATAGTCATCCTCAGATCACCAATGCCTGGTCGATCGAGGCAATAAGGCTGTGGCTTACAGACGGGGAATCAACGGGTGGGGTGAATGAATTGGCGAAATTTATCGCCAGTCTGCCCGCCCATTGGCTCGACAGATTGTTGGCACCGGTTGGCAACGCGGCACTTGTGGCCGGGCGCGTGCAGGACCTTGAGGCCGCAGGCTATAGAGTGATCGCGGACGAACTGGAAGTTCTGGTCGCAGAAGCTATCCGACCATATCCAGGTGTCACGGTTGAAATTACAGGCATCAGTACATTGTCTTCGCGCATGAGCGGGCCAATGATCCAGCAACTGGGATTGGGGTTGCTAACAGCAATTCTAACGGTCTTGGTGTTGATCGCCATCAGTTTTCGCTCGATCAGAGTGGCATTGCTCAGCTTCTTGCCAAATCTTCTTCCTGTGGTGCTTGGCGGGGCCTGTCTGTGGCTGGCGGGTGTTGGGCTGCGATATGAAACAGTGATTGCGCTAACGGTTGCGTTTGGTATTGCTGTCGATGATACAATCCATTTCCTGTATCATTTGGGCCGGCGGAATTGGGCGGGTGCTACCCCGGTTGAAACAGTTCTAGGGACATTGAAGGAAATCGGCCCCATTCTGATTTTGACCACACTTGTCCTGTCAGTAGGYTTTTCGGTAACATTTGCGAGTTCACTGCCGCAAATGCGGGCATTTGGTATGGTTTCTATGGCCGTATTGTTCTTTGCATTAATGGCTGATCTACTCTTTCTGCCCGCGCTTGTTTTATGGAATAAAAACAAGCGCAAGGCAGACTAATTAAAGGATTTCGTGATGACACTTTTTCTTCCAGCCCTGAAGAACCTGGCTTGCATGACTGGCCTGGTGGCTGTTTTGTCTTTCACAGGAAATATTCCGACCTTTGCAGCCGAGATGCCGTCGGTACTGACTGGGTTGGTTGGGTCATGGCGCGGCAATGGTACAGCAAGAGCACAGTCTGGCGGCACGAATGAAAATGTATCATGCAAGGCGCGATACACCGACATGGAAGCCGACGAGTCGCTCCGCGTGGAAGTGACTTGTGCCGGATTGAATGCCAAAGGGACACTGGTTGGATTTATAGAATACGGAGCCGGGACCAGTGATTTTGTCGGCAATTGGTATCAAAACTGGAGCACTTCGGAAGGTGAAGAAAACGGCTCTCTCACCGGAACGATTTCAAGCAATAAAATTAGAATGAATGTTTCAGCGGCAGGCACCGTGCGGGCCCGGCTTGATATTCAATTGACAAATGCAAACCAACATTCGGTCAATATGATTGGCATTGTAGATGGTGTTGAAGAGCAGGGAATGAACATAACATTCCGTCGCTAAAACAAAAGCTTGCATGAATTTGTGAATCAGGAATTTCAACGTGTTGAAGACAGTGAGACTCGACAGGCTTGGTGACGAAAACGCATTTGCGGTTTTGGCGCGGGCTGCTGAATTACAGGCCGAGGGTCGGGATATTATCAATCTCGGCATCGGCCAGCCWGAYTTYMRSACACCYGAWCAYATTGTYGAGGCKGCKRTMMAGGCGYTSMRSGAYGGSCATCAYGGCTATACTCCCGCTTTGGGGATCGCACCTCTCCGGAACGCCGTTGCGCAGGATTTGCACCGGCGGCTGAATGTGGATGTTAATCCAGACAATGTGMTGATCGTGCCAGGCGGCAAGGTCACCATGTTTTTTGCGATTTCGATGTTTGGCGAACCGGGTGCGGAAATCATCTGCCCCGATCCGGCATTTCCAATTTATCGCTCCATGATCGATTATACGGGCGCGACCGCTGTGCCTGTCCCGATCCGCGAAGAGGCGGGGTTTGGTTTCTCGGCAGACGAATTGCTGGGTTTGCTAACGCCGAACACCCGACTGGTTATTGTAAATTCTCCGGCAAATCCGACCGGGGGGGTTACGCCGAAAGCAGAAATTGAAAAACTGGTTCGTGGCCTTGCAGACCGCCCGGACATTGCCATTCTCTCTGACGAGATTTATGGGCAGATGACCTATGACGGTGTGGAGCATGCCAGTTTTCTGAATTACCCGGAAATTCGTGACCAGCTGATCCTGCTGGACGGGTGGAGTAAAACCTATGCCATGACGGGATGGCGGCTTGGATATGGCATTTGGCCGGATGCGCTGWTTGATGATGCCCGCAAGCTGGCGGTCAACAACCATTCCTGCGTCAATGCCGCCGCCCAATATGCTGGCATTGCAGCGCTTGAAGGGCCACAAGACGCGGCCCGCAATATGGTCGCGGCGTTTGATGAGCGCCGGATTGTGATTTCCGATAAGCTGAATGAMATTCCCGGTGTTAGTTGCATTCGCCCCAAAGGTGCCTTTTATGCCTTCCCCAATATTTCGAAAACCGGATGGAAATCAAAACCGCTTGCCAATGCCTTGTTGGAAGATGCCGGCGTTGCGGTGATATCGGGTACAGATTTCGGTGATTTTGGCGAAGGCTATATTCGCTTTTCATACGCCAACAGCGTTGAAAATATTATCAAGGCTGTGGACCGGGTTGGGACATTCCTGTCTGATAATCCCGGGTCTGGTTGATCCGTTGCGATTATCTCTTTGCTTCGCATTGTGCATCGCTGGATTTCTGGCTTTGGTCTCCGGGTCAAGAGCTGAAAACCGCCCCACCAGAATAGTGTCGCTGCATCTTTGCGCTGATCAGTATTTGATGGCGCTTGCTGACCCTGAACAAATAGCCAGCCTCGGGTCACTGGCCGCCGATACTCGCATGTCATTTTTCGCCGACCGGGCAAACCGGTTCAGAATTTCCAGACCACGGGCRGAAGAAATCCTGTTGCTCGATCCCGATCTCGTCATTGCAGCGCCTTTTACAAATACCCAATTGCGCAATTTTTTGCGCGACCGGGGGTTGCGCATTGTCGAGATGGGTGGGCCACAAACCTTTGCCGACATCCTTGCTGAAATCCGCATGATCGCGTCTTTGATCCATCAAGAAGAGAGGGGCGAAGCTTTGGTGGTTGAAATTGAAGCGGSCCGTAGCGCAGCGCTTGGTGCCGGTGCAGGGCATTCTTTGCTGTACCTTCAACGCCGTGGATTTGCCAACGGGCGCGAAACCCTGTTTGCCGAAATTGTAGACGACCTTGGATTTGAAAATGCCCTGACGGAAGTTGAGGGCGTGCAACGGATACCTCTTGAAGAATTGGTTGGGCTTCGTCCCGATGCTGTTCTAGCAGCTCTTGACCAGGTGGCCGTAAGCGGGCCAGAGACGGCTGTCGATCAAGGAATGGCTTTATTGGCTCACCCGGCTCTTAAGGCCGGGTTTTCAGGTGCGCAATGGTTTGCGTTGCCGCCCGCATTAACGGTTTGCCCCGGCCCGGCAACTATGGCGCTGTATCAGCGGTTGACGGCGTTTGCTGAAAATCTTGATGATTGACCCAGGCGACAAATTGTCCTGCCTTTTATTGGGCGCGGGGCTGGTATCAATTTCCCATTGTGATCCAATAGGCCAACACATCATTCATGAGAGGCTGGCCCGTGGCTAATATCAACGCATCTGAACAAGTGAAGGCAAGTGTGAATGCGCGGCGCCATTATTCTGGCCCGGTATTTTTGGAGCAAGGGTTCCGTCCGTTTTTTCTGGCAGCCGGGGTTTGGGCTGTGGTGGCGCTGGCGGTTTGGCTTTGGGAATTTTCTCAGGGYGGAATTTTGCCGACCCATCTGGCACCGGTTGTTTGGCATGCCCATGAAATGTTGTTTGGATATGGTTCGGCGGTGGTTACCGGATTTTTGCTGACAGCTGTTCCAAACTGGACCGGACGGTTGCCCGTGCGCGGTGCGCCATTGGCCGCGCTTGCTCTTGTCTGGTTGGCGGGGCGCATTGCATTCAGCTTTGCCACGCCGTCCTGGCTKKTGGTGGCATCRCTGATYGARGCTTCATACCTKGTWTTATTGTGCGGRTTTTTGATCCGYGAAATTGTRCGYGGCAAAAACTGGMRSAACCTGGTTGTTGCTGCCCTTGTCGNCGGGAWYKSSNATTGCCAACGGRTTTGTTCATTGGGAAATTGCYGGRTTTGGYRATACCGCCGACTTTGGTTTCMGGCTTGGYATTGGCGTATTYATTATTTTGATCACGCTGGTCGGTGGCCGGGTCACGCCAAGCTTTACGCGGAACTGGCTGAACAAAGCGGGAAGCAAAAACCTGCCGGCGCAGTTTGGTGTCCCTGACAAAATTGCTTTGGTCGCTACTCTTGTTGCGGTTGCCAGTTGGGTAGCGGCTCCTTTCAACGAAATAAGTGGCGGGCTGGTTTTGCTTGCAACTGCGGCGCAGGCCATTCGCCTATCGCGGTGGCAGGGCCATCGCTGTTTATCCGAACCCTTGGTTCTGGCGCTTCACGTTGGCTATGCATGGCTGATACTGGGGCTCGGGCTTCTCGGTACGGCAATTATGTTTGATACTATTCCCCAATCGGCAGCGCTTCACGGGCTCACTGTTGGCATGATCGGCACGATGACGTTGGCGGTGATGACCCGTGCGACCCTTGGGCATTCGGGACAGCCATTGCGGGCTGATCTGGCCACGCAGACAATATTTGTATTGGTGGTCTGTGCTGCCCTTACCCGCGTCATGGCGCCGCTTATGGGTGAAGATTATCTCTTCTACCTGATGCTTGCAGGTGGGCTTTGGATAGCAACATTCTCGCTGTTTGTGATCCGGTATCTACCGCTCTGGACGAGGAAATAAATTCCCTCGCCCAAGATCGGTTTGGCGAAAATATTGTTGATCTAGAATGCGCCGTTGAACAAGCCGCCATCGATCAGGAAATTCTGACCGACAATATAGCCAGCATCTTTACCCGCAAGAAACGCGCATAATTTTCCAAATTCAGCCGGATCGCCAAGACGCTTGGCGGGGACGACAGCTGCTCTGGCTTTGACCATTTCTTCGATGGCSCTGTCGTCTCCGGGATCAAGGGTGGCGCGGATGCGGTCGGTATCRAAAACGCCGGGCAAAATATTATTGACGGTGACGTTCTTGTCAGCAAATTGGCGGCAGACACCGGCCATAAAGGCGGTCAACCCGGCCCGCGCACCGCTGGAAAGATCAAGGCCTGTAACCGGCGTCCTCACGGAAATTGATGTGATATTGATGATCCGCCCGAAATTCCGTTCGGCCATGCCTTCTATGACTTTCTGGATCAGTTCAATCGGCGTGATCATATTCATGATTACGCCATCGACCATCGCTTCGCGGTCCAGTTCACGGAAATCTTTCTTTGGCGGTCCGCCATTATTGTTGACCAGGATATCGGGATTTGGGCAGGCGGCGAGCAACCGGGCCTGGCCTTCGGGCGATGCGAGATCGGCAGCAATCGGTGTTACCTTGACATCCCACTTGTCTGAAATTTCTTTCGCGGTTTGTGCGAGCCGTTTTTCGTCCAGCCCGTTAATGACAATATCGACGCCTGCTTCAGCAAGCGCTTCGGCGCAGCCCCGGCCGAGACCACGGCTTGACGCGCAAACAATGGCCTTGCGGCCTTTAATACCCAGATCCACAATAATTCTCCTTTATGTTGCCCTTACATTGCCAACCAAAAAGCCTTTGGCAAGAGAAAATCATGGGCATCTAAACGAGCTTCCCGTTATACAGCATGAAATGATGTTCGTTTTTTTGACGGGGAATTCTGGAATGAGAAAAGCACCTGATTTTCAAGACGTGGTGGCTGCGAGCGAACGGCTGGCAGGAATGGCGGTGCATACGCCGTTATTAGAAAACCAAACGCTCAACGCGCGTGTTGGCGGGCGGGTTTTGATCAAGCCCGAGACTTTGCAGCGCACCGGGACGTTTAAGTTTCGCGGCGCATATAACCGGATTTCGCAAATTCAGGAAGTAAATCCCGGTACGCCGATTGTTGCTTTTTCATCTGGTAATCACGCCCAGGGTGTTGCCGCTGCCGCCAAAATACATGGCGTAGAATGCGTCATCGTGATGCCGTCTGACGCACCACAAATTAAACTGGATCGTACAAGGGCGCATGGCGCCGACGTGGTGATTTATGACCGCAAGGAAGGTAATCGTGACGAGATTGCCAGTGAGATAGCAAAGACGCGGGGCGCTATTTTGGTGCCACCATATGACGATGCAGGTGTTATCGCCGGGCAGGGGACAGTGGGGTATGAAATATTGCAAGATTGCGCCGCGCACGACATCAAGCTTGATGCCATTCTGGTACCTTGTGGCGGCGGCGGGCTGACCGCCGGCACAATATTGGCGGTTCAAGGATTGGCACCTGATGTATCGGTATACACGGTCGAGCCTGAGGGCTTTGATGATACGATGCGGTCGCTTGCTAGCGGAACCATCGAACACAATGCCGCACTTACAGGGTCCATCTGTGATGCGCTGTTGTCGCCTTCGCCCGGCGATTTGACGTTCAGCATCAATGGCCAGGCTTTGGCGGGCGGGTTGGTGATTAGTGATGCCGCAGCACTGGCGGCGGTCCGGTTTGCAGCGCAAGAATTGAAGCTCATTGTGGAGCCCGGCGGGGCGGCAGCTTTGGCGGCGCTTCTCTCAGGGGTTTATTCTGTTGAAGGCAAAACCGTTGCGATCATCCTATCGGGCGGAAATATCGACCCGGCAATCCTGATCAAAGCGCTTGAATTGAATTCCAGCGCTTAACTGAACAGGGTCATTTTCTCGACATTGCTCAATCCGGCAAAGTTGGATTGAATTTCAAACGTGGAAATTGTTTCTGTGCTGGACGCTGAAATGTCTGACGGTGTTGAGGAGGCTTTGGTCTGCGATGCCGACGGGGTTTCTACTTCAACTTCGGGGACGTCGGTTTCAACCTGGTGATCAGCCCAGCAAATTTGGGAATTTGTATTTTGTGCTGGCGCTTTGGTTTCTTGTGCGTCGGACAAGTCCGGTTCGATAATTTCGGTATTGTCCATAATCATGACGGGTGCGTCGAATGAATTGGTTGCCAGAAGATCATCTATMTCTTCCTGGTTGGGCGCCTCAGACTCAAATTGCGGACCGTTCAAAAGGTGCTCATCAGAAC
The DNA here is from genome assembly GCA_016764455.1 of Hyphomicrobiales bacterium. GTDB lineage: Bacteria > Pseudomonadota > Alphaproteobacteria > Rhizobiales > NORP267 > NORP267. The sequence goes on from JAESRU010000156.1 coordinate 10,467, forward strand.
GGATGTCGCTGCCAGATTCAGCAATTGGCTTTCCGGAAACTTCCTCGCCTGTAGCCTCGTTCCCGTTCCAGATATCCATCATGGCTTCGATGCGCTGATCGATAAAGGTCAGTATYTTGATGACTTTTTGGGTGCGTTGACCGGTCAGATCCTGGAACGAACAGGCGGTGTAGATATCTGTCGCGTGGCGATCCAGCGCGTCACAGGATTTTTCGTCAATCCCGCTCTCGCGCAAAGTCCAGCCGATTTCCTGGATCTGCTCGGCGATGTTCAAAATGTCGCCGGTTGCTTTTTCAGCAGTTGTTACTATGGCGTCCAGTTCCATGGTGGCTGATGTGATCTTGTCGTTATCGCCATCAGTTTCGGTCATCGCCGAAATTTCATTCTTGGTGCTCGCGATCGCGCTGGCGATATCCATCAATTCGTTTTTTAGACGGGAGTCTTCGGGCAATTCAGTCTTTTGCACCAAGGTGCCATGGAGTTTTTGAATTGCATCCAGCAGAATTTCAGTATCGGCAGACCGGTTGCGTTTGGCGAATTCTGATAAAAACCAGCGACCGCGGGTGGTTTCCATCACGGCAGCCTGGATGGCGTCGTAATCTTCGCTACGAAGCCGGGAAGGGGGGCCTAGTCTTGCCATATCTGTTTTCTCGTCTATTGAAACTGAATGGACGAATCCAATTGTCCCATTTGACACTTTAATTCGTTAGGCTTTCGTTAACCGATGCCCAAAAACAAGCAAATGATCGCAACCTGAACTTTAATAGGAATAAAAATTGTTCGCGCTACGGTTGAGTTTGGTTTATGGCGGAATTTTTCTGGTAATCGGCCTTTATACGCCGTTTTTTCCGGCCTGGCTCGATGCGCGTGGTTTGTCTGCCCCGGAAATCGCATTTGTGATGGCGGTGCCTATATTTGCAAAGATCGTGACAAGTCCATTGATCGCGGCGTTGGCGGACAGGATAGGCAATCGACGGCTGGTCATGAGCTTTCTGGCGGCTGCCGCCACGCTGACCTCGCTGATATTTTTTTTCGTCAACGGGTTTATCGCCATTCTTTTGGTGGCCGGGATGTTGGCGGTATTTTCAAACCCGATTTTGCCGCTGACAGAATCTGTTGCCATGACCGGGGCCCGGCAACGCGGGCTTGATTATGGACGCATCCGGCTCTGGGGTTCGTTGAGCTTTATCGGAGCAAACCTGATTGGCGGGTTGGTTCTGGCGAAATATGGCGTCACCGCCGGATTACCGCTGATCGCGGGTGCTTTTCTGATTACATTCATCGTGACGCTTGGATTGCCGGCGCCCGGGGGAAAGCGAGAAAAATCTGCTGCAGTTCCTGGGTTGTCGGATTCATTTCAAATCCTGTCGCGTCCTGACATCATGCTGTTTTTGGCCCTTGCCGGAATTATCCAGGCGAGCCACGCGGTCTATTATCTTTTCAGCACGCTCGCATGGTCTGGGCAGGGCATGTCGTTGCTGACAGTCGGTGCTTTGTGGGCTGTTGGGGTGATCGCAGAAATTGTGCTGTTTATCTGGTCTCGTCCGGTTCTGGCCCGGTTGGGGACGCAAGGACTGTTGGTGATTGCGGCAATGGCCGCCGTTCTTCGCTGGTCGCTGACCAGTCTTGAACCATCTCTTTATTGGCTGTTTCCGATTCAGGTTCTGCACGGCATCACATTTGGGGCCGCTCATTTGGCAGCGGTCAATCTTATTGCGGACAAGGTGCATCCTGATCTGGTTGCTACCGCGCAGACGATTAATTTTGCCATCAGCGGGATATTTATTTCACTGACAATGTTTGCCGCCGGGCCGCTGTATCAGGCCTATGGCAGCGGCGCGTATCTGGTGATGAGTGGCTTTGGAATGTTTGTTCTGTTGGTTGTCGGCTGGCAGAAATTGCGAGCTCGATAACAAATTCTATATCCGTTATCCCCAAAGGTCCGGGGCAGGTGGCAGGATCGTGCTTGCGTTGTAGGTCAAGCCGGGCTGCCTGTCGCGGGCCAGCAATAGCGGGCCATCGAGGTCGATATAATCTGCCATTGAAGCGAGATAGATCGCGGGCGCCATGGCAAGGGATGTTGCGACCATGCATCCAACCATGATTTTGAAGCCGCTTTTTTGGGCGGCATCCGCCAGCATAAGAGCGCTGGTCAAGCCGCCTGTTTTGTCCAGCTTTATGTTGATGGCGTCGTATTTGCCCACAAGGCCTTTCAAGCTTGCCAGATCATGGACACTTTCATCAGCGCATATTGGAACCAGCCGGGGGAGGTGAGCGAGTGCCATATCGTTGTCTGCGGGCAGGGGTTGCTCGATCAATTCGACGCCTGCATTGGCACAAGCTTGCATCAGCGTTTCAAAATTATCCGGTGACCAGGCTTCGTTGGCATCGACCACAAGGCGGGCTTTTGGCGCAGCGTTTCGTACCGCCTCAATCCGGCCGGCATCACCGTCGCCACCGAGTTTGATTTTAAGGAGCGGCCGGTCGGCAGCACGCGCAGTTGCGACAGCCATTTTCTCTGGCGTATCGAGGCTGATTGTGAAGGCGGTTTGTACCGGGCTAGGTTCAGGAAGGTTCAAGAGCTTCCACGCAGGTTGCCGGAACAGTTTTGCAGCATAGTCAATTAGCGCGCAGTCGATGGCATTGCGTGCTGCACCAGCGGGCATTGTTCCCAAAAGCGTCTGCCGGTCCAAGACGTTKGCAATAATGCTTGCCTGAGCCTCAATCGCGGCAATCACGTTTTCAGTGGTTTCGCCGTACCGGGCATAGGGAACACATTCGCCGCGCCCGCGCCCTTCGTGGCTGGAAATTTCAACGACCACCACATYGGCTTCAGTTTTGGACCCGCGTGAAATTGTAAAATTTCCAGCAATCGGCCAGCTTTCAGCCTTGACGGAAAGATTTCGGATTGCAGGTCTTGCCACGTTGCGGCTTAGTCGAAACGTCCGCTTGCATGGGCAAGCATCAGGTAAACTTTGCCGGTGTCTGAGGTCATGTAGGTTTGGGTCAGAATGTTGTCGCGATCATTCTTTCCGACATTTTCGATCATGCCTTCAAACTCTTCGACATACCGGTCAACCACATTGCGAAAATCTGGCTCTACGGAATATTTTTTACGAATGTCGTCGAAGGTCCGTTGTCCACGGAGATTATAAAGGCGACGCGTAAAGACATTGCGCTCGCCCGCCTTATACCGGTTCCAGAGATCAGCGGGTGCTTCATGATCGAGAACCCGTGCCAAATCCACAGAGATTGAATTCAGGGATTCAACGGCATGCAATGGTGAAGTGGGCTCCGCGCTATTGCCATAATTATTGTCGGAATAGGGTGAATCCTTGTCCCGTTCAGACGCGCGGGCAAGAAGTTCCTGCATCGACCAATTGGCAGTCCTGTCGCTCGGAGCGCCGGTTTCTTCGGGCAAGGCGGCTACAACCCTGCGGGCGGCCTCAAGGCGTGGGGATGTGTCGCGTACAGGCTGGCGGGGGGCTGGTGGAGGAGCAGGTTGCGGTGCCGGTGTATTTGCAGGCTGGCTTTCCGCTCTGGATGTATCCAGGCCGCCACCATGGCGGGTCACGATTGTTGAAAGTTCATCCAGGGCACGGATTTGATCGGAAACCATCCGGCGCATTGCGCTTGCCTGTTCTTCGGTATCGCGCGGCAATTCCACAGTTGTGCGATGCAATTCAGAACGTGTGGATTCAAGGTCTTGCGAGATCTGGCCGACTGCGGTTCGTATCTGCAAACTCATATCGTCAAACCCGGCGCGGGTATCGGCGATGATCTGGACGATTTCATCACGCATCGCCAAATGCTGGCTGCGCACCGCAGTTAGTGCTGCGTCATTCTCTCAAAGAGAAAATGCTTATGTTCCTGTATATATACATTTACAGAGAAAAAGAAAAGTTAGAAAATAAGACTACTTATGTCCTGTATCTCCTGTTCTTGTGACAAGTTCATTCATCTTCTCCCCTCCGATACTATATGCTTCGCCAAAACCAAAAGTGGCTTCTCCGTAGATGGGTGTTAAGACATAAAGGTTAAAGTCGCCCATGCCCATAAGCATAGTAAGCGTTTCTCCTTGCTTTGCTACAAAAGCCTCCATAATAGGTTCAAAAGCATTGTCCTCTTTAGAAATTTGTGTAACATCACATTGTAAAGAGATACGTTTTCTTGCAAAAATCTGTTGCGTGATACTTTCATCTTCAATAAAAAGGGCAGATGCTTTTGGGTTTTGTCGCATATTTTTGGCATGGGTAGCAATATCTGAAATAAAAATATATACAGAAATACCATCATAGTAAAAAGGTGCATAAGAAGAGAAGGGGTATCCATTATTYCCWATRGTRCCTAATGTGGCACTTTTAAAAGGTTCAAGATAGGTGGAAAGTTGCATTAATAGCTCCTGTTTTTTATTGCATTGTGGGCTTCTCTATCGAGTGTTTTAGCTTTCATATCTGCACGTTTGTCATGCAGTTGTTTACCTTTGGCAATAGCGATACTCACTTTTGCAAAATTACGCTCATTAAAGTAAATCATTAAGGGTACGATAGTATAACCATYTTTATGCACTTTTGTATGGAGCTTTTCTAATTGTTTTTTATGTAAAAGTAATTTTCTAGGTGTTCTTGTATCTGGTACATAGTGTCTATTGGTGGTCTCTAAGTGAGCGATATGAGCATTCATAATATGTAATTCACCTTGTATAAAACGACAAAAAGCATCTGCAAGATTAGCACGTTTAGCACGCAGTGCTTTTACTTCCGCACCAGCTAGTACAATACCGGCTTCGAACTTTTCAAGTATCTCATAATCATGTCTGGCTTTTTTATTTTGTGCAACGATATTAATGGCCACGTACATCCTTTCTTTATTTAGAGAATTATATCATATAATCATGCAATGCCTTTTTAGATACTTTTTATAGTAGCTTCGATATGATGAGCGAAATAAAAAATAAAAAGTGAAAAATATGAGTACAAGATATCGAAGTGTTTTAAGTATTGCAGGAAGTGACTCTGGAGGATGTGCAGGTATACAGGCTGACATTAAAAGTATATCGGCAAACGGTGCATATGCTGCGACGGTCATCACGGCAACAACAGCACAAAATACACAAGGAGTTACAGATATTCACCCTATCCCTATTGCGCATATACAAAAGCAGTTAGATGCAGTGTTTAGTGATATAGAGTTTGATGCTGTAAAAATAGGTATGTTGCACTCATCAGAAGTGATAGATGTAGTGAAGAATACACTTGAGTCTTATGGCATAAAGAAGATTATCTTAGATCCAGTTATGGTGGCTACTTCTGGTGATACGTTGATTAATGATGATGCGATAAAGAGTTTAAAGCACTTTATTCCAGATGTWTRTWTGSYWWMAYYKAATAKWMSYRMRGMWKWGMYAYKYYTWKGTMAAWAARKRTMTWWMRAMRMTAKKRMWGRKRMWKSWRTTAAAATAGGTAAAAAATATMATGTTTCTGTTTTACTTAAGGGAGGTCATTTAGAGCAAAGTGACGAACTRGTAGAYGTACTGTTTTTAAAAGAKAGTGGRAAAGTCATTGCTATYAAGAACAAAGTCATAGCAACGAAAAATACACATGGTACAGGGTGTAGCCTCTCTTCAAGTATTGCAGCATTTATAAGCTTGGGGTTTGGACTGGAAGARTCTACTGTAAAAGCGTGTCATTATATACATGAAGCTATTGAAAAGGGTAAAGACAAAATATTAGGTAAAGGAAATGGTCCTATTAATCATTTTCTAAATTAAAAGAGTATTACTATGAATAATGACGAACATAAAAATAACCCTATGCACGGTGTAAAACTYGCRCAAATCTTAGAAGAATTAGAAGCRCATTATGGTTGGGAAATGTTAGGTACTTTTGTTAATATCAATTGTTTTAACTATRACCCAAGTATAAAATCATGTTTAAAATTTCTACGAAAGACACCTTGGGCAAGAACCAAGGTGGAAGATTTGTATTTGATTATGCTAAAACAAAGAGATTAGCTCAGAACAGATTCTTTTTTAAATTTCTTTGCAAGCCTATAGTAAAAAGTWGCACGATATTTTGTRCGKGTYGACTTTAACTCTKCACATACCTCTTTAATGGCTGCGTCAAGCACACTCTTGTCTTYAGTAAGACCCARTTTTTTTATGAGAAAGTTTTTGCGTACCGTGTCAAGTTCTTTTTGATCAGAACATGAAACCAATTCGGCATCTTTTTTATAAATAGATGGCCCTAGGTTTTTAACGATAATAGCGACAAAATCCTCRTCARCTTCTCCATAATGCTTTTTAATATCTTTGATGTATAGAGCAATTTTAGCAGCTTTTTTAGCACCTKTAGGTGCAACAGAAGATTTTTTTGTTTTACTGACAGGCATTTCTTTTTTTACAACTTCAACATAGTGTAATTCTTTTTCATTCTCAGGTGTGCCTAAAGTCAGAAAGCTGGATTTAAGCGAGTTGTATATATCTTTAGCTTGATCAATGTTTTCTTTCGTTATGAAAGTATCATGATCTTCTGGTTTTTTATCTCTTTTCTTCACCTCAGAGTAGAGTAGTTCTTTTTCATTCTCAGGTGTGCCTAAAGTAAGAAATTCTTCTTTAAGAGCGTTGTATATATGTTTTATTTGATCAATATTTTCTTTGGTTGTTGAAGTGTCATAGTCTTCAGATTTGAGTTCATTGAGTGGAAGATCTCCAATGATAACTCTAACGGCCTTCGTGTAGTATTCATCGATGCGATCTAAAAGGTTTGGTTCTTTCATCTTTGACTCCTTTTTTTAGATATCTGGTTAGTCCTCAGTAGTCCTTAAGGGCGTTGTTGATTTGAACATATGCCATAAGAGGCGTGGTTTCAAAATAGGGTATATCATATTTTTTTGCGAATTCTTTTGTCATTTTTTGTACTTTTAAAAGATTGAATCGTGGTGCTTTTGGAAACAAATGATGTTCTATCTGTGTGTTAAGTCCACCATAGAACCAATGTACCAAGAAACCACCCTTTAAAGAACGACTACCTCTCATTTGTAGTTCCATCCACGAAAAGTCTTTCGCCTGTTCTTCAGTGAATGTTTCACATCCAAGATGGTTAGTGATGAAGCCAAATGCGAGCCATGGAGAAAGGATGAAGTTCATAATAACTGCAATGATTAAGGTATCTACTCCTCCTACTTGATAAAGTAGTGTCCCCCATATGAGTGGCCAATGAAGCAACATCAATCCTAGTTCACCCCAAAGTTTGCGTTCGATAACAAATTTATAAGATTGACCAATAAAGGCAGGAAACATAAAGAACATGGCACCCCAAAAAATAATGTGTTTGTGTTTTTTAATGAAGGGACTATTCCCCTTTTGAGGGGTAAATGCTCCGTCTAGTGCACGTATATCTTCGTCCTTTTCTACGATGTTACAGTAGGTATGATGATTGACATTATGTTTATAGTCCCACCATGAAGATGAATTTGAAAGGATAAGTGATGAAA
>JAESRU010000027.1 GCA_016764455.1 Hyphomicrobiales bacterium
ACCATCATCGTCAATATTATTATCGCACTCGAAGGCAATGGCCTGCGCCGCTGGACACTTAACCGCGCCGGGTATCAGGAAATCATCCAGCACCCGGTCGGGACGAATACCGAAAATACAGCTCTGTCCGGTAGCGACGGTTGGGCGGTCTGGGGCCGGCTCACAGGCCCAAACGGGCAAGTTGAAATAGGCACAGGGTCAGGGTCATTTGCTCCGGATGCTGGCGAGAACAGGCGCACCGTGCGCATCGACGGCGTCACGGCGCGATCCCTGAACGAGCTTGCAGACTATAGCCGCATCATCTGGCTGACCCCGTCCATGGACGGGCTTTTTACCGGTGGCGCGTCAGAACGTCGCCGTTTCCTGGACAGCCTCGTGGTCACGGTTCAACCGCTGCATCGCCGCCAGGTCAACGCCTATGAAGCAGCCATGCGTCAGCGCAATTCTCTGCTCGGCGGCCCATCGCCCGACCCGACCTGGTTGGACGCCATTGAGGCGCAAATGGCAGAGCATGCGGTTTCAATCGCAGCGGCGCGTCTGGAAACAGTTGAATTACTGACGGCAGCAATTTCTGGGCGCACCAACAGCGCCTTCCCATCGGCTCGATTGGAGCTTCAGGGACGCGTTGAGCAAGACTTGATGCAATTGGCCGCTGTAGATAGCGAAGACGCTTTCCGTGCCCGCCTGGTCGCTAATCGGGCTCAGGATGCGGCTGCCGGGCGCACCCTGGATGGACCTCACCGGACCGATTTRCTGGTGATCCATGCAGGCCACGGGATTGAAGCCCGGAAATGCTCCACCGGCGAGCAGAAAATGGTGCTTGTAGCGCTCATTCTTGCCCATGCCGGTCTTGTCCGCGAGCTGACCGCAGGTGTCGCGCCGATCTTGCTGCTGGATGAAATTGGCGCACATCTGGATTCCCCTCACCGGGATGCGTTGTATGGCGAAATTCTCGAATTGGGGGCGCAAGCGTGGTTTACCGGAACCGACCCGGCTTTGTTTGCSTCRCTGCAAGAAAATGCCCAGCATTTYAYGGTRGAATCCGGATCAGTTACGCCCCTTTAGSGGGSRGCWAWWCATTGRCSCRAAWTGCTGGAAAATTGGGATTTTCTCCCCATATTCATCTATAATCCAATGATTCTGTTTTCTCTCCTTAGACGGGCCATAAATGAGCGACCAAGACCAGACCAATAGTTCTGAATCCAAAGACAATGTTTCCGACACTTAYGATGCCGGATCGATCAAGGTCCTCAAAGGCCTGGATGCGGTACGCAAACGCCCAGGCATGTATATCGGTGATACCGATGATGGTTCGGGCCTGCACCACATGGTCTACGAAGCCGTTGATAACGCGGTTGATGAAGCCTTGGCTGGCCATGCCGACAATGTCTCCGYGACTCTCAATTCAGATGGCTCGGTAACGGTTTCTGACAATGGCCGTGGCATCCCGGTTGATATCCATCAGGAAGAAGGCGTATCAGCCGCCGAGGTCATCATGACCCAACTGCATGCGGGCGGTAAGTTCGACCAGAATTCCTACAAGGTATCCGGCGGCCTGCACGGCGTTGGGGTCTCTGTTGTCAACGCCCTTTCGGTCWGSMYYGAAWYKMKYMTYSGMMRGAWWKSSSKTNGAACATYWMWTMCKSKTYSMAWWTSRWKKGMMGRTTGCACCTCTGGAGCGTGTTGGTGATGCAGGCGATGAGACAGGAACCGAAGTTACATTTTTGCCGAGTACCGAAACATTTTCGTTAATTGAATTTGATTTCCCCACCCTTGAACACCGTCTGCGCGAACTGGCATTTCTCAATTCCGGCGTGAAAATTGTCCTGTCCGACAATCGTGGTGTCGAACCCCGCGTCGAGACCATGCAATATGATGGTGGTCTGACAGCCTTTGTGAAATATATCGACCGCGCCCGCTCCAACCTGATTGAGGAGCCGATCTCCCTCAAAATCGAACGCGACGATGTGTTGGTGGAAGCRTCMATGTGGTGGAAYGATTCKTAYCACGAGAATGTCCATTGYTTTACCAACAACATYCCYCARCGCGAYGGCGGTGCCCATYTGGCWGGCTTTCGCGCTGCMCTGACCCGTCAGGTAACCGGCTATGCGACGTCAACAGGCATCGGCAAGCGCGAGAAAGTCACGCTGACCGGGGATGATTGCCGGGAAGGGTTGACCTGTGTCTTGTCGATCAAAGTAGCTGATCCGAAATTTTCGTCCCAGACAAAAGACAAATTGGTGTCGTCTGAAGTGCGCCCGGTTGTTGAGGGCGCGATCAACGAAACCTTGAAAGTCTGGTTTGAAGAACACCCGGCTGAGGCCAAGATTGTTGTCTCAAAGGTTGTGGAAGCATCGGCTGCCCGCGAAGCGGCGCGCAAGGCCCGTGAACTGACACGGCGCAAGGGCGCGCTTGATATCGCTTCCTTGCCCGGCAAGCTTGCCGATTGTCAGGAGCGCGACCCGGCACGTGCCGAATTGTTCCTGGTGGAAGGGGATTCTGCTGGCGGGTCTGCAAAGCAGGGCCGAGATCGCGCCTTCCAGGCGGTGTTACCCTTGCGCGGCAAGATTTTGAATGTGGAGCGGGCGCGGTTTGACCGGATGTTGTCTTCAAACGAGATCGGTACTCTGATCACGGCGCTTGGCACAGGCATCGGCCGGGATGATTTTAATATCGAGAAATTGCGCTACCACAAGGTCATCATCATGACAGACGCCGATGTGGATGGTGCTCATATCCGGACCTTGCTGCTGACATTTTTCTACCGCCAGATGCCGGAACTGATCGAGCGCGGCTATCTCTATATCGCCCAGCCGCCACTCTACAAGGTCAAGCGCGGGCAATCCGAACAATATCTCAAGGACGAACCGGCGCTTGAAAATTATCTGATCGAATGTGGCCTTGAAGGCGCAACCCTTGTTCTTGGTAACGGCGAGGAACGGGGAAGCTCTGATCTGCGCCAGATTGTCGATAATGCCCGCGTCGTACAATCCATTCTTGATGGCATGCATAGCCGCTATACCCGTTTTGTGGTGGAGCAGACGGCGATCGCAGGTGCGCTTAATCCAGAAATGCTCAATTCCAAGGATCAGGCATTGGAGGCTGCGGAAAATATCGCCCGGCGTCTGGACCAGAATTCAGAAGAAACCGAACGGGGATGGCACGGTGAAGCAACAGGCGATGGTGGGTTACGCTTTTCCCGCGAGGTGCGCGGCATTCTCGAAAGCCATGTTATTGACGCGCCGCTGATCGCTTCAAGTGATGCCCGCAAGCTCAACGGGATGTCTGCACAATTGCAGGAAATTTATGGCAGCATGGCAGTCCTTCGTCGCAAGGATCATGAATTGCCGATCCGCTCCCCCGGCGAACTTCTGAAAGCCGTGTTTCAAGAGGGCCGCAAGGGACAATCKCTYCAGCGCTACAAGGGCCTTGGTGAAATGAACCCGGACCAGCTTTGGGAAACCACGCTTGATAATAATGTGCGCTCCCTGCTCCAGGTGAAAATCCGGGAACTGGATGAAGCCAACGAAATTTTCTCGCGTCTGATGGGTGATGTGGTTGAGCCGCGCCGGGAGTTTATCCAGGAAAATGCCCTCAATGTCGCCAATCTGGATGTCTAAAGCGGCGCCAMAYTTTATGCCGGGCCAGAATTATGCTGGGATTATATCCGGCATGAGAAAAACGCTGCGGGCCAGGTCCGAATATAGACGTGTTGGCGTATATTGCTTTTCCAATAAATCTTTCGCCATCAGGTCCAGGTTTAGGGACATGAAATCCTCATAGCCTTCGTGATCGCACGCAGCCATTCGCTCAGCGATCAGGCTCATGAAAGCAATGGTAATCGTCAAATTGAATTTTTTCGGGGCACCCGCTTTTGTTGCCATCTCGCTGATGGCGYCTGCATACAATAGYGTGGCTTTCATAAAGGCGTAYTTGMGCAAMAATTCATACSCGACATAAATATGGTCATCGTGATGAAAAGTGGCCGGGTCCAGACTGCGGGCTTCAAACGCATTCACAAGGTCTTGGTTCCTTGCCGTCATAGCGCCTCACCGGATTCCYGCATGTTGTGACTATCGGAAGCATCCAGGTCGAGATCGTAGACCTGTTTCAACTGATTGATCTTGCCAAGCGTCCCTTTGGAAAAGGGTGGTTTATTCTCAAAACAATGCAGAGACATRCCCTCGATCAATTCCGCGACCGAGATATCCAGATGTTCAGCCAAACCTTTAAGAACCTTGAGCAGYCGCTTTTCCAAGCGCACCCCGGTTTGAACTCGTTCGATTATTTTTGCCATATGTTATATAGGTACCAATATAACATAATCGTCAAGCAGCAAGAATCTGTTGTGGCAAAACAATCCTTATACGGATTACAATTTATGGCAGCGGTTTTGGATCAATCGTCCGCAAATAAGCAACGATGGCAGCCACATCATCAGCTGCAATATTCTGGTAATAATAAAACGCCATCGGTGGCGACAAAGGCGAACCATCCGGCCGCAGACCTTTGGTTATGGCTTGGGCAATATCAGCGTCAGAATAGTCTCTGATACCATCTTCGTGAGGCGTGATATTGGGAGTAACAGCCACGCCCCATGGCCCGTCCAGTATCTGCCCTCCGGCGCCCATTTGGTTTTCAACATCCAGCTGGCCATTCACCAGTGGTGTATGACAGGCCCAGCAATGGCCAAGGCCGGTGGTAAGATAAGCGCCATATTCAACCAGATTGTCACGGGAAACCTCGGCGACAGATATAACAGGATCACCGTGAGAGGCGGGCAGCGGAAAATTGTAGGTCGAGCGTTCAACCACGTTGACCACCGGCGGTACCGATCTCAAATACGCAACAATCGCCTTCACATCATTATCTGACATGTCGCGATAGAATTCGACCGGCATCGGCGGGCCAATGATGGACCCGTCGGGCCTGCGCCCTTCACGAATAGCGGCAATGATCTGTTCGTCTGTCCAGCCACCAATTCCGGTTTCGACATCTGGCGTAATATTTGGCGCATAGGCGGTAAACGGATCAATGCTCATCAAAAATTGACCGGCCAACTCCATGCCTTGCGCTGGCCCGGCGGGCGTTTGCGGCGTATGGCAATTGCCGCAGGCAACAATCGAATTCATCAAATAGCGACCGCGTTCAAGTGGCGTTTCTGCCAAAGCAGGAAGCCCGGCCATCACAAAAGCGATTGCGGCCCCAAAAAATTTAAAAAACATGTCAGACAATTCCCCAAATTCCAAATAAAGCTGCCGGTTGCCCCGGGATTGTGAATGTTATCGAATTCTGTGTCCGATATTTTCCCAACCTTTTCCGCTTAACGACCCATTAAACTCAGCTGGATAGATTTTATGCAAGTATTTCCGGGAAAAAAGAACCGGCGACCAAATCAAATTCCAGGCGACGGGTGAATTGATATGCCAACGGGGAACGGCAAACGGCCATTGCAGCGCGGCCAGCCCCGGCGCACGTCCGGTGCGCGTATCGAGCCTACTTTTTCAACCAATCCCCGGCGGAGAACCACCCGTACAGCGAAGGCCAAATCCGGCCCAGGTCGCAATTCAGAGAAATCAACAAACCCGCGTCGTCGCACGACCCGCGGCGATGGCGGTAAAAAAGCTGCTGCGCAAAACCGGCCATTGTGGCGGCGGATGCTTTTTGGTGGCCTCTATTGGGGAACCGTTGCCGCCGTCTGGGGTGGATTGCTGGTCGCTGGAATAATCATCTATTACGCCGCCAGCCTGCCCAAAATTTCAGACCTCCAGGTGCCCCAGCGCGCGCCCAATGTGGTGATCATTGCGATGGGCGGTGAAATTCTCGGCACCCGTGGTTTTGGCCATGGCAGTGATATCCGSCTTGAGCAATTGCCCGCCTATTTGCCGCTGGCCGTTATGGCGATCGAAGACCAGCGGTTCCGCTCCCATTTTGGTATCGAYYTGATMGGCATGGCGCGAGCCACTTTACGCAATCTGCAAGCAGGGCGCGTGGTGGAAGGCGGCTCAACCCTCACYCAGCAATTGGCCAAGAATCTGTTCCTTGATCCTGAGCGAACCTTTCGCCGCAAAATCCAGGAAATGATCCTGGCTGTATGGTTGGAAGCAAATTATTCSAAAGATGAAATYCTCGAAATATATCTGAACMGGGTYTATTTYGGTGCTGGCACCTATGGCGTCGAAGCTGCCTCCCGGCGCTATTTTGGAAAATCCGCCCGCCACGTAACTTTGACCGAAGCCGCCATTCTGGCGGGCCTGCTAAAAGCCCCGTCGCGCTATGCGCCAACCCGTAACCCGGACCTTGCCGAAGAACGTGCCTTTCTGGTGCTCAACAATATGGTGGAAGCAGGCTTCATCACATCAGCCGACGGGCAAATAGCAGTGGACCAGCCACCAACTTTGGTGCGCCGCACGCGGGCCTCAAGCGGCAATTATATCGCCGATTGGGTCAGCGACCTGATGCCCGGATTCGTCGGCTCCACCGACGTGGACATTATCGTTGAAACCACCATCGATCTCGATCTACAGGCGGCAGCAGAAATAGCCGTTCGCAATATCCTTGATGAGCGCAGTGTTGAAATGAATGCCGGTCAGGCAGCCTTGGTAGCAATCGATACCGGCGGCGAAGTGCGGGCGCTGGTCGGAGGACGGTCTTATGCCGAYAGCCAGTTTAACCGGGTCATCGATGCCCGGCGACAACCGGGGTCTGCCTTCAAGCCGTTTGTTTATCTGGCAGCAATGGAAGCCGGCCTAACCCCGGAAACCATTCGTCGCGACGAGCCGGTCCGGTATGGCAATTGGTCGCCGGGAAATTATTCAGGAAATTTTGATGGCGATATGACATTGCGCGCCGCTTTGTCCCGTTCGGTAAACACCATCGCTGTGCGTCTGGCCCGCGAAGTAGGAATTCGCAATGTGGTCTCTGTCGCGCATCGCCTTGGTGTCTCAGGTGAATTACACAATAATCTTTCTTTGGCGCTTGGCACTGCTGAAGTTAGCCTTTTTGAATTGACGGCAGCTTTTGTCCCGTTTGCCAATGGCGGTTATGGGATCCTGCCCCATGTAATTTTGCGCATCCGCACGGCATCGGGTGATGTGCTTTACGAGCGCAGCGGTTCAGGTGCGGGCCGGGTCATTGAACCCAATCACGTAGCCATGATGAATAACATGATGAGCGAAACCATCCGGTCGGGAACCGGGCGCCGTGCAGCGATTTCCTGGCCTGCAGCTGGTAAAACCGGCACCAGCCAGGAATCCCGCGATGGCTGGTTTGTTGGCTATACAGCAGATCTGGTCGCAGGCGTCTGGGTTGGCAACGATGACGCCACGCCGACCAATCGGGTAACTGGTGGCAACCTCCCGGCAACAATTTGGCAGCTATTTATGGCCGCTGCCCATGAGGGCCGGCCCCCGATTGCCTTGCCGGTTTATCCGCCACCGATGCCACCAGAATTGCCAGCTTCAACAAATATTCCGGTCGCCAATATCAGTGCCAGTGATCCAACTGCAATGCCGGTCCCGCGGGTTTCAATTCAACCATCTGAGCCTGACAGCCAGCCCACGTTATACCAGCGCATTTTTGGTGGCTGATCTCAGTCTGTGGTGTCAGGGTTTTCTGCGCCCAGAAAAATTCAGAGCGTGACACCAATCCCGTGCAGGTCTCGGCCATTGGTTTTGAGCCATTCTTTTGCGGTCACCGTATCGGCGCAAGTATCTTTGACCAGCGCCCAAAATGCAGGGCTATGGTTCATTTCCCGCAAATGCGCAACTTCATGGGCCGCCACATAATCCAGTACATGGGGCGGTGCCAGTACCAGGCGCCACGAAAAAGATAACGCCCCGTTGGCAGCGCACGACCCCCAGCGCGACCGCGTATCGCGCAGGCTGATCTTTCCCGGCGTGACGCCAAGAATGTCTGCATGGATTGCCACTTGTCGGGCCAGGTCAGCGCGGGCCTGTTTTTTAAACCAGTCGGTCAAACGGCGCGGCAAATGGGCCGGATCGCCGGATACACAAAGCGTTGGCAAATCATCATCAGTTTTCGAAATCTGCACAACGCCGCGCCCGGTAGCGACGTTCAAAATCTGGTGTGGCGTATCGCGCAATGGCACAATAGCACCCGGCGCAAAGGGTCGCGGGTCGGGGAGTTGGGCAAACTGAGTTTTTAGCCAATCCTGGTGGCGGTCAACAAAATTGTGGGCGTCGCGCATCGAGCCCCGCGATGGCAGGGTAAGATTTACCGATCTGGTTGCCGCACTGACCCTAAGGATAAAGCGCCGCGCATTTCGGTTTCGCGTGACATTGACCCGGATTTTCCTGTCATCAAGCTCGATATCAAAATTGTCATCCGGCACGGCCTTTTGCTTGGAAAACAGGGCAAGGGGCATGAGCGGGAACAATCCAGATGTTGAAGGTTCGAATCAATATTGCACCGAGTATGTCAGTTTCGGGCATGGGCGGACAGGATCGTGGCCGACAAAAAAAGCCGCCCGAAGGCGGCTGTTAGTTGGTTGGGGGAAAACGGGGTCGATCAGGTTTCGATGACTTCCGCGTCGTCGATATCTGATCTGGACTTTCTGCGGCGCACATCGCGCTCTTTCATGTAACGGGTGAATTCTTCCCGGTCGCGGGCCATGGAAAGGTTGGAGAGATAGTCTTCAAATTCTTTCACTTCGTCATCAAGCTTGCGCCGCTCTTTCTTGAGCCGGTCCAGTTCTTCGCTGCGATAATCGTCAAAGGCTGAATTGCCTGTTGCCCGGCGGCGCGCCTGCGCCTGTCGGGTCGCGCCAAAATCTGCAAATTGGGATTTGCCATCGCGAACCACGTCATGAAGTTGGTCGCCCCAGATGATATAAGCAAGCATGGCAAGGCCAAGCGGCCACCATACAATAAAGCCTAAAACCATCAGGCCAATAGTCAGGGGCGTCCATGCAGGACGTAGTGATTGCGTGCTGGTCATTTGCCATCCCGTTGCTGTTAACGATGCAACTGAGATGGGAATAGGTTTCAGTTTTTCAAGATTGCCCCGAAAAATTTCACAACCAGAACTTTCTAGACCGCCCGTTTGGAACSCTTTGCWGRYGCCTTTTTAGGGGTGCCGGATTTAGCGTGATCCAGAACGAATTTCGTGATTCTCGGCGCTATTTCATTTCTGAAGCGCGATCCGTTGAATACACCATAATGACCTACATCGGGTTGCAGATAATGTTGGCGCATGGAAGCCGGGATATTCTTGCAAATCTTATGCGCGGCTTCGGTTTGCCCGACGCCTGAAATATCGTCATGCTCGCCTTCAACAGTAAGCAGAGCAACCCGTTTGATCGCAGCCGGATCAACTTTTTGCCCGCGATGCATCAGCGTGCCCTTGGGCAGGTCGTGGTTTATGAAAACCGTCTCGACCGTTTGCAGATAATATTCCGCCGTCAGGTCCATGACCGCCATATATTCATCGTAAAATTCCTCGTGCTTCTCAGCGGAATCACCGTCGCCCTCGATCAGATGCTGGAACAAGTCCTTATGCGCGGTCATATGGCGATCAAGGTTCATGCTCATGAAGCCGGATAATTGCAGGAAGCCTGGGTAAACTTCGCGCATCATGCCTGGATGCGGGAATGGCACCCGGACAATGACATTATTCTTGAACCAGCTAATGCCACGATCCTCAGCCAACTTGTTCACTTCGGTGGCGTTGATCCGGGTGTCGATCGGCCCGCCCATCAGGGTCATCGTGCTGGGCACGTTGGKATCATTGTCGGCTTCCATCAGCGAGATCGCCGCCATTACTGGAACCGACGGCTGGCATACTGCCATGACATTGGTGTTCGGCCCGAGATAAGCAAACATGTCGATCAGATAATCCACATAATCATCGAGATCAAACCGCCCGTCGCTCGTGGGCACCATCCGCGCATCTACCCARTCGGTGATATACACATCATGGTCTTCCAGCATGGTCTCGACCGTGCCGCGAAGCAGGGTYGCATAATGCCCCGATATCGGGGCCGCGATCAGCATTTTGGGTTGCTTGTCGCCGACGCCCGCTTTCGAGAAATGCAGCAGTTTGCAGAAAGGTTTTTCCCAAACCACTTTTTCAGTCACGGCAACGGATTTGCCGTTTACCTTGACGCTGGAAATACCAAATTCAGGTTTGCCATAGCGCCGGGTCGCGCGTTCGAACATATCTAAGCCCGCCGCCATCGATTTCCCAGCTGTGGTGAAGGAAAGCGGGTTCATKGGRTTGCGGAAATAGGCCCTGCCAGCGTCAGCAAGCGCCCGGACCGGGCCAACAGCTGCGTGGTTCATTTCATATATGTGATAGAGCAAGGGCTTTCCTTCAAGTAGAATTATTGTGCAGTGCAGCAAAATAGGTCTATTCGTTCCAAAAAGCAAGGGGTTATGGGAAATATGCACAGAATGCGTCATGATCTGGCTTTGGTCAGAAACCCAACGAAGGTTCACAAATCATCATGCGCATCCTGATCGTCGGTGCCGGACCGACCGGCCTGACGGCTGCTGTTGAGCTGGCAAGGCGCGGCATGTTGCCGGATATCATTGACCGCCGGGACAGTGGATCGGGCTTGTCGCGCGCAGTCGGGATCATGCCAACCAGTTTGAAAATTCTAAAACCCTCCGGCGTGACCGCACAGTTGGTGGCGGAGGGGATAAAATTCCATGCCGTAAAAATTTACAATGGAGCATCTTTGGCCTTTTCAATGAGGCTTGCCCTGAAAGGCCGGAAAGACGAATTTGTGCTCGGGCTGCCGCAGGACCGAACAGAAGCACATCTGCAAAGCGCATTTGAAAAGTATGGCGGCAAAATCCAGTTTGCGACCGAACTCGAAAACCTGAGCCAGACCGGTGAGCAGGTCATTGTGACTTTCACCGACGGCACTACGGAAAATTATGATTATGTCATCGGCGCCGATGGTATCAGCAGCACCACGCGCAGCCTTTTGGGGCTGGGTTTTCCAGGCCACGATTTACCAGAAACCTGGTCAATCGCAGATGTCGATGCCGAAAATTGGCCGAACGGAAATTCGTTCACCATTTGCAAGCTGAAAGCCCGCGAGATTGTGGTGGTCGCTCCATTGGAAGCCAACCGCTACCGGATCATTTCCAATACTGAAGATGCGCTCAAGTCTTTGCCACTCCCTATAAACGTCACCAAAATCAGGCGACAGGGACAATTTGGTATTTCAATCCGCCAGGTCGAGGCATATTCCAAAGGCCGCGTGTATCTCGCCGGCGATGCCGCCCATTGTCACTCTCCGGTTGGCGGGCGCGGCATGAATTTGGGAATTTCAGATAGCGCGGAACTTGCCCACCGCTTTGCAACCGGAGACCTGGCAGGCTACAGCGCAAACCGGCACCGGGAAGGCAAAATCATTATTGGCGGGAGTGAAACAATTCGGAAATTTGTCACCTCGCCAAATTTTTTCATGCGAAAATTATTATTCGCGCTTTTGTGGCTGGTGGGCAAATTGCCGTTTTTGCAGGTAAAAATAATTGAGCGAATTCTCTATGGTGGTTTGCTTGAGGAGTGATAATTTGCAGCTCATGATGTCTCTTGTGCGAAGCTACGGATCATGCCGAAATTGCAATTAACAAGTGCCGGCTGGCTCCGGCTGAGAACATTGACACGGTTGCGCTGGCTGGCAGTGTTTGGCCAGTTGGTTGCCGTGGTCGGGGTTTTCTACGGGCTTGGCTTTGACCTCCCGCTCGGCCTTTGCCTGGCGCTAGTCAGTTTGTCGGCGTGGCTCAATATTCTTCTTCATGTACGTCGGGTGGAAGGATTGCGACTTTCAGCGCGCCGTGCTTCCGGGCTTCTGGCCTACGATATTTGCCAGATGGCCGGGTTGCTTTTCCTGACCGGCGGCCTTGAAAATCCGTTTTCCGTGCTGTTGCTGGTGCCGGTTATTGTTGCTGCATCGGCCTTGCCGCTCGGCCATATTATCGGGCTGGCTGCCATCACAATGGCCAGCGCCAGCCTGTTGGTTTTCCAGCATCTCCCGCTTCCCTGGTATYCAGACCAAACGCTCCAGGTGCCGTTTTTATATGTAACCGGAATCTGGGTGTCGCTGATGGCTGGCCTAGGGTTCATTGCGATTTATGTGCACAGAATTGCCAATGATGCCCGCCAGATGAACGCGGCTTTGGCTGCCACCGAGCAGGTATTTGCCCGCGCCCAGCGGCTCCATGCTCTTGATGGCCTGGCRGCAGCTGCGGCCCACGAACTGGGAACCCCGCTCGCTACCATCTCGCTTGTTGCCAAAGAAATGTTGCGGGCAATTGACGATACCGACCCGCATGCCGAAGATATCAAATTGCTCAAAAGTCAAACCGATCGCTGCCGCGATATTCTGGCCAAGTTGACCAGTCTTGGGGATGACCCGGATATCCATTTCGCTCATATTCCCCTTGGTTTGTTGCTGGAGGAAGTCGTGGCCCCGTACCGGCAAACAAATTGTGCGATCGATATCAATATATCAAGCCCGCTCGATCCTGCAGCCAACGCGATGCCTGAACCTGTCGGCAGGCGAGATCCGTCAATTTTGTACGGCCTAGATAATCTGGTCGGGAATGCCGTTGATTTTGCTAAATCCCGGGTATGGATAACGTCAGATTGGGATAGCGAAGAAGTAACCGTTTTAATCTCAGACGATGGCCCCGGTATTGCGCCCGACATTATGGGCAGGTTGGGCGACCCTTACGTAACAACCCGCGCCCATGGTGCGCAGGCATCTGATGAAGATACCGAAACAGGGCTTGGCCTAGGTTTTTTTATCGCCAAAACCTTGCTGGAGCGATCTGGTGCGAAAATCCATTTGCGCAATCGGGTGCCACCTGAAAGCGGTGCTGTTATCCGCATTGTCTGGCCGCGCAGCCTCATGGATCAGGATTGAATTTACCTGGCTCTTCAGTTCAGGCGGGGCTTGCCGAAGGCGGCCATGGAATGCGATATTGGACATCATAATTGCGGGATCATGCCAATGCCGGAAAATTCTGGAGAGAAAACCTTGCTGATCGTCGATGACGATCTGCCGTTTCTCAATCGCCTTGGCCGCGCTATGGAGCAGCGTGGATTTGTGGTCAATCTGGCAGAAACCGTAGCTGCTGGATTAGCCGCAATAAAGCAATGCGCTCCCGATTATGCGGTTGTTGATATGCGCCTTGAAGATGGCAACGGCCTCGACGTCATCAAATTGTTGAACGAACAAAGTCCGGATTCGCGCGCTATCATCCTGACCGGATATGGCAACATCGCCACCGCTGTTGCTGCGGTAAAGCGGGGCGCTGTTGATTATCTCGCCAAACCGGCTGATGCCGACGATANTTATGCAGCCCTGATGGCCAGCCCAAACACCGCCGTGCCGCCGCCGGAAAACCCGATGTCGGCAGATCGTGTGCGATGGGAACATATCCAGCGGGTTTATGAATTGTGTGACCGCAATGTATCGGAAACCGCCCGGCGGCTGGACATGCATCGGCGCACCTTGCAACGAATTTTGGCGAAACGCGCCCCGCGTTGAACCGACCTCCTGATCTCCTGATCTCCCGATTCGCCTTGCGCCTGACAGTTTGTGACCTAACGGCGTTGCCTAGACCTACATTTATTTATTGTGCCTGAGGAAATTCAAATGTCGTCAACGATGGAAAATGGACCTGATCAAGGCCGGAGCCCGGATCACGGACAGAGTTTTCGACCTCTGACGATCAGGGATATCTATGTGCGCGCTTTTGCCCGGTTCGCAGACCGGGACTGCCTGTCGTTCCAGGGTCAGGTCATGACCTACCGTGCACTTGATATAGCTTCCAACAAGCTCGCCCATATTTTGCTCGAGCGCGGTGTTGGCCACCGCGACGTGGTCGCTTTGTTGCTGCGAAATTCATTTGAATTCATGATCGCAGATATGGCGATCGCCAAAATCGGTGCGGTCAAAGTGCCCTTGAACGAGATGTTATCCGGTTTGGATGTTGGCTACATGCTGGGCCATTCTTCCGCCAAAGCTGTTCTGGCGCATTCGTCATTTTCCGAYCTTGTCGTTGAGCAGGCGGAGGCCRTCTCAAATGTGCCTTGYCGGATAATGGTTGAGAATGATGATGCGTGTCTGGACGGTTTTGAGATCTATCAACCGCTCATGGATGCAGCTTCTGAAACCCTTCCCGCCCGGCCGGAATTGCAGGCGTCTGACCCTGGCCTGATCATATATACCGGTGGCACGACAGGCCGCCCAAAAGGTGTTTTGCATATACAGGAAGCCCTGGCCGTCAATCTGTTGAGCCARGTRATGAACGGCGAAATACGCGAAGACGAGCGTCTTTTGCTGTGCAGCCCGTTGCCYCAYGCSGCGCAATTTCTGGTCGAAGCCGGMATTTCCCAGGGCGCCAGAACCACCATCATGGAATCGTTTGATCCGGCAATCGTGTTGGCAGCGATTGAAGCCGAGCGCCTGACCTGGANCTTTNATGGTGCCGACCATGATCTAYCGGATGCTCGATTGYCCGGATCGCTCAAAACGTGATCTATCGTCGCTCAGGACATTGATCTATGGCGCCTCRCCGATCACAACGGCCAGGCTTCAGGAAGCTTTGAAAGTSTTCGGCCCGGTATTTCTGCAATTATACGGTCAATCCGAAGCACCAAATTTCATCACGACGCTTTCCAAGTCGGAYCATCTGATCGAAGATTTTCAAGCCTCTTGCGGCCAGCCCGTGATTTTCTGCGATCTGGCGATCCGGGACRAWGRMGGKGCRCATCTGGCAAATGGCGAAGTTGGGGAAATCACCGTCCGCAGCCCCTATACGCTTGCTCATTACCATGACGATCCGGAAAAAACCGCCGAAGCTCATTTCGGCGATTGGTTACGCACCGGCGACGTTGGCTACCAAATAGATAGTGGCCATGTTTATCTCGTCGACCGGGCCAAAGACATGATCATTTCTGGCGGCATGAATGTTTATTCAACCGAGGTTGAAAATGTCGTCCAGGCCTATCCGCAAATCGCGCAGGTGATGGTGATCGGCTTGCCCGATGATGATTGGGGTGAAGCGGTAACCGCCTTTGTGGTGCCCACAGGCGAGGCGTTGGATAAAGATGATCTGTTTGCCTTTTGCAAGAAACGCCTCGCCAAATACAAGGTTCCAAAGAGCATTGAAATTATCGAAGAAATCCCACTAACCGGATATGGCAAGCCGGATAAAAAAGTGCTGCGGGCAAAATTCTGGTCGTCCAAAGGCCGCGCTGTGAATTGACCGGAGACTTATTCAGGGCTGGTGGTGATGACTTTCCCCCGCCACGGAAAAAATGCCGGTACCTGGCGACGATAGGTTTCGTAGGCAGCGCCATAAATCTCGATCAGCCGACGTTCCTCAAACCAGGTGCCGATCAATAAATATAATGACCCCCAGACGGCCGTCGTTAAATTAAATTCATCGCTGATCAGACCGAACAACAAAAGAAATCCGCCCGCATAAAGCGGGTGGCGCACATATTGGTGCAGACCCGCCACATGAAGCGGTTCGTTATCGGATATTTGCTCATTGTCGCGCGCCGCCCGCATTTGCGACGTTCCTGAAAACCGGCCCAGATCATATTCAAGCAGGGACGTGAAAATAATCAGCGGGCCAAGCACCAGGGCCACATTAAAAATCATCCCCGGCAATCCGGCAAAAGTAAAACTGGCAACATTGGTCGCGAGATATATTTTGCCGATGGCCATCACCAACCCGATATGGAGCACAGTAAAAATATTATAGATCAGGCGGTACTTCGCACCMAATATGCTGGCAAAGAAGAATTTCGCGCCTTTGCCGGCCAAAACCGAATGAAGCGCGCCAAAAGAAAGCCACAGCAGGGCATAGATTATATGGTCGTTGACGCTCACCTAGTGTATCTCCACAATTTATCCGACCGATGTCTCTAACATATGATCAGGGGAATGGTGCCAATTTATGAAGTCTGATTCTCAAAATCTGCAAATGTTGGCCGACAAGGCGGCGGCACATTATAAGGCTGGCCGGTTTTCGTCGGCTGAAAAATTTTACCTGCGGGCGCTCAAAGGCGCACCAAACCATCCCCAATTGCTGTTCGCGGTGGCCACTGTATTTGAAGAATTGGACAAGCCTGCAAAAGCGCTTCGCCTTTATGAACGCGCGATTGTGGCTGACCCGAAATATATTGATGCACGTCTCAATTTTGGTGCCTGCCTTCAGGGGTTGGGGCGGCTCGATGAAGCCGAAGATGTTTTTTCCCRGTTGATGAAGGACGAACCAGGGTTTTTGTTGGCGCCTTATAATCTTGGGACCGTTCTGGCCGAGCAAGAACGCCCTCTTGATGCGATTAGGGCATTTGAGATGGCGCTTGAAATTGATCCAGCACTTGCCGAAGGCTGGTTCAATCTCGGTAATGCCCTGCACGAAGCGGACCGAAACGAAGAAGCGATCCCGGCATTTGAAAAAGCCATTTCGCTGCGCCCGGAATTCACGTCAGCGATTGTAAATCTGGGTGTCGCCAACCAGACCCTTGGCCGGTTTGATGAGGSKYGYGRRMWTKWTSWTKCNAKCRCNYGCNNAATYGNKCCSANRKCKWSSMRCCRCSCNNNMKCMATTGKSKCKGRTGGGCGAAGGGTATGGCGGCGTTGCCGTTGGAATTGAAACGATCGAATCTGCGTTGGAATCGCACCAAAGCGATGATCCTGCCCGCGCCGTTCTGCATTTTTCTGTCGCCCGCCTTCAGGCAAAAGAAAAAATCTATGATCAGGCTTTCGCCCATTATCAAAGAGCCAATGAAATTCGTGCCGCCGCCCATCCCTTTGATATCCGTGCTTACAACAAAAAAATTGATCGCCAGATCGAGATTTTTTCTGATGCAAATTTTATGGAAAAATCCTGGGCCAATACCGATGCTCGCCCGGTCTTTATCATCGGCATGCCGCGTTCCGGCACGACCCTTGTGGAGCAGATCATTGCCAGCCACACGCAAGCTTATGGTGCAGGGGAGCGTTCAGAGATTGTCCGGTTCGTGCGCAACGAAGTTGGTGACAAGGCACCTGACCAGCTTGATGCCGGGATCGTGCAGGATTTCACCGCGAATTATCTAGGCGCAATCGAGGCCAATGCCGGGCAGACAACGCGGATCACCGACAAGATGCCGGGAAATTTTCTCAATCTCGGTTTGATTGCGATGATGTTTCCCAACGCCCACATCATCCATTGTCGCCGCGATCCGCTGGATACGTGCCTATCTTGCTATTTCCAGAATTTTTCTGAAATCCTGCCCTTCACAAATGACCTCGCCGCGTTGGGGCATTATTACCAAGGCTATCAGCGTCTGATGGATCATTGGAAATCGGTTCTGCCGATTGAAATTCATGAATTGGTTTATGAAGATATGGTTGGAAATGTGGAGCAGGAAAGCCGGGCCCTCATTGCCCATCTGGGGCTTGAATGGGATCCGGCCTGTCTTGAATTTTTCAAATCAGACCGCGCTGTTACAACCGCAAGCGTCTGGCAGGCCCGTCAACCGATTTACAAAGGATCGGCCGGTGCGTGGCAACATTACGAACAGTATCTGGCACCGCTCAAGCAAGCACTTCAAATCACGTGAACCGATTTTCTTAAAACGGGCGGTCGTAACTAACCGTGCCACCGACCGCTGTGAATTCACCCGAACCAATGCCGAAAACATCGCCTCGGACATTTAACGTACCATCACCCATGCGGCTGGTAATGCCGCCCGCAATGCGCATCGAGACAACGCTGCCAAGATCGGGAAGGCCCGTTGCAACCGGTACATTCTGGTTGGAGAAATCATATTCACCCTTGGCCGATACCCAAGCCTGGTAGGATCCGTTATCGGTGCCACGTTCAGGGAACATTACACGCGGCCCAACACTGATCCGCCCGGCACTGATCGAGCGAGATGCATGGGCCACAGCGGCAGAATCAATATAA
>JAESRU010000114.1 GCA_016764455.1 Hyphomicrobiales bacterium
ACGGCACGCACACTGTCACCACGACCGGCAAGGACGGTATTGTTCTTTCAGTTGAGAAGGTGCGCTGAGAGCCTGAATGTAATTTTAGCGGGGCGTAAACGATTGTGAGGATGTAATTATGTCAAAAACGATACTGATTTTTCTGGCCTTTGTCCTGATCTCGGGGTTAGCGGCTTCGGCAACGGAAAAGCCAACGATCATCACCTGCACTTTCGAGAAACAGCCGGTGATGATTATGACAATCCGCGGCAGGATGGGTGCCTCTGACAACACGCTTCAGATTGGTCAGGCATCGCCTRTTTCGTTAGAAATCGGGTCCGGCTTGTCAACGGCAACTCAGGACGGWCGSGATTTTATCTTTTCGCTGCGCCCGCCCGCCAGCGTCACGGTAATTGGCGCAGGATCTGCTGATCAGACATTCAGTGGCAAATGCAAGAGCTCCCTGCGGCCCTAAATCTTGCGGAGCCAGCTTTGGGAGCGAAAACGACAACGTAGTGATGTACACCACCATCAAACCATAAAACTGTCATCAGTTACACCACGCATTAGAGATCGGGTAAACCATATACAGAAATAACCGTGCAATGTCCGTACGCTTACGTTAATTCGTAAGCGTACGGACTATTATTTCAGGAGACCACCGGTCCGTATATCGGCATTGTCACGTTATGCAACCGCAGCCGAGCGAATTTGAATTGAAGCTTGGATCAAGCTGCAGCGGTCGCGGTCTCCCACAGGTTCATTGCTTCACTCCGAAACTTGCGTAATGTTTTTCGAGATATCAAATGGCGTTGGACGTAGAAGGTGTTGTAAATAGATGCATGGACAGAGAGAAAATGCTGGGCAGAGCCAGGGGATTTGAACCGTTGCATTCGCCGCTCTCGTCGTCGAATTGGAAGGTAAGAATTCTCTGCTCGATTGTTTTTTCTCCCACCAAAATCATGACGGTTAGACAGGTTTAAATCTCTCAAAGCAGCACCGTATGACGGTAATTTATCGGTTRCAATTACATCTGGTACAAAACCCTGTTTCTTCAGTAACTTTCGCATCAATTTAAGGGCAGCCCGCTTGTTTCTGCGCGATTGAACCAGAATTTYCAAGAMCTCCCCTTCACTATCAACAGCCCGCCACARGTATGATCGTTTGCCGTTGATCGAAACAAACACTTCATCAAGATGCCACTGACCCGATGGTCTTGGACGAAATGAACGAAGTTTTCGAGCATAAGCCGATCCAAATTTCAAAACCCAACGGCGAACCGTTTCATACGAAACTTCWATCCCGCGTTCCGCCAACAAATCTTCAACATCGCGGTAACTARGTGAGAATTTAAAATACAACCAGATCGAATGTTGGATGATCAATGGTGGAAATCGATGACGGGAATAGGAAAGTTTCTGCATCCWACCAGTTTACAACCTCATGATCAATCAGTCACCCGGTTACCGTGACAGTGCCCTCCATTTTGTTCAAGGGCGCCGAATTAAACCGTGACAACCCCCAATTAAGTGCTACATTAAAAGAGGATGAGAAAGTAAGCCACGRTGAATGTACACGCTCTGAGAGCGTCTGATGATTGAACCGCCCCGGGTTTACCGGAGGCTCCAAAGATAGGATAATTTGGAGCTATGGAAGAGAACAAACGATCAAACAGATTTTCACCTGAAGTGCGTGCACGTGCGGTTCAACATCAGTTTGGATCGAAAGGCGGTAGTGAGGATGATAAATAATCCAACCAGCACAGGAGAAACCGAAAGAACCATTCTATTGCCGCCTCAGGCAGGGCTGACATCGCTTCTCCGGCTGTTTGTCCGAACGTTTATTTCAGCCATGGTGATGGTGACCTTCACGGTCTCGGTCGCCTTCGCCGGGGTGCCGGACGCCATTAAACAACGATTTGAATTCCAGGATTCTTTCGTGCCCAAACTCGGGGTCCCGGACATTCCCAGCGGATCAAAACCCTGGACCGAAGACGAACGTGCATCGTTTCTTCATCTGCTCGACCGCGCATACGACCTAGCGCCTAACATTCTCAGGCAGGTCGTGCTGTACCGGCCGGTTCGTGTCTATAGGGCAAAAGACCCCCGACGTCGCCTGTTGCGCGCGGTTGCAAGTATGCATGGGCTGGTTGTGCCTGATTTGTTTCTCCATCGTCCCTCTCATATTGCAAAAAAACCGTATGAAACAATGACCCTCGGGACCATGATTCACGAATCTGTGCACTTGCTCGATTCAATCGGTTCCATTGCGTTTGACAAAAAATGGCAAGCCCTTGTTCTGCCTAGAATGGAAAAAGTCCGTAACTATTTCCGGGCGAAAGGCATGGGCGTCATGGAAGCGATTGCAACCGCAAACCCTCCCACGGAATATGATTACATTGGCCAAGCTCAAGGGCTGCCTACCGCGTATTCCGCCGAGACACTAGGTGAGTCCCTGGCGGAGGTCGTGGAGGCCATGCTTTTTCACAAAAACATCGACATTCCCTCCAAAATGCAGGCCTTCGTAAAGGCGAATATTCTCCAAAGGCGGGTCAAAAAGGAGCCAGCCATAGACTTAGTCCATCAAGCGCTGGCGATGTGGGAGAAAGGCGATTTAATGCAGGCGAAAACTCTTTTCAAAAAGGCGGAAACTGCGGGCGCCCGTGGTGACAATTGGGCCAAGTTGGATATGATGCGGGGCGGGCTATCGCGCGCAATAATGCGAGCCCGCAGCAACCCATTTTACCTCGTTAACGCCAATATATATTATACGAGAGCGATAAAGGCCGCCGGTCCTGAAATACCAGAAGCCTTCAGGGAACGGGGGCGGATCCGATCGGCTCTGGGCTTGTATAAGGAGGCGATTGAGGACTTCTCTGCCTTTCTGGCCATAAATCCTAACGCTCCGAAGACTTTGTTCCTGCGCGCGACAGCTTACAAGGGGAACAGAGAGTGGCGCAAAGCGCTGATCGACTTCGATAAGGTGATCTCACTAAAAAGTGGTGAGTCACCGAATATCTATCAAGGTCGCGCTGAAGTCCGCCTGAGGCTTAAGGATGCGGCTGGCACCATCGAAGACGTCAACAAAGCTATCGGTATGAAGGGTGGACCCAATGCCCAACTTTACTATATTCGGGGCCGCGCCAATCGGCAGAGTGGAAAAATCAATGAAGCGATAACCGATTTTTCCAAAGCAATTGAGCTCAAGAAGGATTTCATCGTCGCGCAAGGTGAACGCGCTGAGGTCTATTTACGAACCGGGCGTTTTGAAGAAGCTGCGACCGGATTTGAAACCATCATTGATCTTGAGCCAAAGTCATCGCGCGCGTATGCGTATCTTGGAGAAGCACGGTACAAGCAGAAAAAATGGGATCAGGCCGAAACGGCGTATAGCCGCGCACTGGAACTGGCAAGGAATAACGGACAAAAGTTTTATGTATATCTTCGGCGTGCCGGTGTCCGATATGCAAACCGTAAGTTTGATGACGCGCTCAAGGATTTAGATTCCGCAGTGGCTCTCAAACCCGACTCTGTTGACGCATTGACAAAGCGCGGCTTCGTTTTGCTGAAACTGGCCAGATACGATCAGGCCATCAGGGACTACGAGATTATCGTCAAAAAAAATCCGCGTGACTTGCCGGCGATCGTGACGCTTGCCAAACTGCTGGAACACAGGGGCGACAAGGGGCGGGCTAAAATCCTGTTGCAAGCCGCACGGCAAGTCGATGCAAAAAAAGCCAAGAAACTCGAAAAAATGCTCATAATTAGGAAAAGGTAAATGAGAGAAGCAATTTGCCGGTGTGCTGCTGCTGGGATGGAGCAAGCCATTCGCGCGATACTGTTGTTACCGGTCTTTGCAATCCTGATTTCTGCCACCGCCATCGCGCAGGATCAGACGGGTAAACTCGGTGACCGGGTAGCCAGCGTTGTCCGCTGGAACCAGGCGTTTACCGATTACCGCAACCAGCAGCACGAGGCGCTACAGCGCGAACGCGAAGCGATGCAGAAAAAGTCAGCCTCGAGGCCCGAGACCGATTTACCGCAAGAGCCGCCCATAGAACTGCTGGCCCCCTGGGTGTTCGAACCGACCCTGCAACGTCAGGCGATAGAGAGCCGGTATCCTGAGGTATTCGCGGAGCAGCGCAAAAAAATTATTTCGACAGGCCCTGATATTTTAAAAGTACCATGGTTCAGGAGTGTGAGCCAAAATTATGCCGCACACACAGAGAGAAATCAAAAACAAGGCTGGCTGGACGAACTGGCGGTCGAATTGTCTGACAAATTGAAACGGCTGAAATCGCTCAGCGGTGTCCAAAAGAGTGTCCTTGAAAAGGAGATCAGGCATCGAGTGGCTCTTGCCGAGCGAATTGCCTGCACACTCGCCAGCTGCACATGGCCAGAACCGAAAAAGGGTAAGGACAAGGCAGCGAAGCCTATTCAGCCCAAGCTGCCAAACAAGATCGAATTGCCGCCAATACGCCAGACAAGCGGGAGCGCAGACAAGGCGTTACGAAAAGCCGAAAAGCCAAAATTGAAGCTGATGACCGGCTTTGCTTCGGGATTGCTTTATCAGATAGGCCTTCATCACGAGCGGCTCGGCTTTGAAGCTCATGACAAAGACGCGTATCGTAAGATCATGGCCGCGAAAGAGGCCACTGGTGACGGTAAGGCCGGTGGCGGTGGTGTATCACTGCATCGCCCGGCGGTTATAGAGGGACCGCTCGATCCCGCAGTTATCGAACGGGCGGTTGTAACCGATGGACGGCTGGTGTTGATGATGCGCGACGGCAGCCGCGTACGCATGCCCAAGATGCAGCTCGATGACCTAGCGGTGGCGATCCGGACGATTTACGGGCCAAGCGGGATATTGGA
The DNA here is from genome assembly GCA_016764455.1 of Hyphomicrobiales bacterium. GTDB lineage: Bacteria > Pseudomonadota > Alphaproteobacteria > Rhizobiales > NORP267 > NORP267. The sequence goes on from JAESRU010000114.1 coordinate 4,851, forward strand.
GGGAACGCTCGAGGCTGTCGATGGCGAATCCATCGTTTATAAAACGGGACCCGAACAGTTCGGTGACGTAGTGTGGCGTAAATCCTATCTGCCGCAGCCATGGAAAGAGCGAAAGAAAGGCGAGCGTATCGGCTTGGCGATCCCGCCGGCGGTCGGTATCTTGGGCCTCCCCGAACCCAGTGTGAGTCGTATTACCTATTACGGCGATATCAAGAACACCCGCATCGGGCGAGTTATTTCCGAAGCTGATCGTCTTCTCGGCCTTTTCATAAGCGGTGTTGATCCGGAGACCGGTAAATTCATCCGGCCGCCCAAGGTTGCCGGGTTTATGACCGTGGTCGAGACCGACGCGCGGCTTGGCGCAGGACAAATCAAGTTACCTCCATGGAAACCGGTGCCAAAGCGGCAATCCGCAGATCCCTACAAAAACTCGTGGTGGCGTTCCGGAGCGTTTTACGTGTGGGTGCCCGAGCGTGTGCTGTTCAAATATGTCGCGGCAGCAAAAAAAGTCGTTCCTGTCGATGTTCGTATGAAGCTCGAGAACTGGACCTCGCACCCACGGGGCCCTCAGCCATTAGCCTTGGTTTTAAGCGATTTCGTCAGCAGGAATTTCAAGCAACTGGCGCAGCATTACCCTGTCCTTGATGAACTGAATGACGTGGCAGCGACAGTTTCCATCGTTCGCTGGCTCAAGGTCAATAATATTGCCGTCGATCAGAAATGGGCCAGTGAGCGCAAACTCGCACCTGTCATGACACCGGAGCGCACCAAAGAAGTCTGGACAGGTCCAGTTAACGGCAGGGACGGCAAACCGGTCTTCCGCAAGGTTGGAGCAGTACAGTGATAAAGACGACAACATCTCACATAGCGTTTGGCGCGTTCATGCTCGCAGTCGTAATTGCCTTGAACGGCTTTATTGCGGGTCTGGCGGCCGGAGATGTTGCTGCGGCGACATTTCATGTCGGTGGCAAACGTGGTTTCAAAACAATCCCCGGCGCCTTGAAGCGCGCGAGGTCTGGCGATGTGGTGGTTATTAAACCGGGCATCTACCCAGGCGGATTTAAGGTTATCCGTAATGTGGCGATCAAAGCCGAACCTGGCGCATATATCACACTCGGTCCCGAACAGATAATTACCGTCAAGGGTGTAAGCAAGGTGGAGCTTATCGGGCTTAATATTTCCTCAACGGCGAAGGCCGACGCGAAGGGTCACGTCACCCTGCTGGAGATCATCGCAAGCCGAAAAGTGGCGGTGAGGAACTGCTATATTAGCGCGTCTGGAGGATGGGGCGCGACGATCAAGGATTCCCGCGACATCAGTATGGAGAATTGTCACATCTCCGGCACTGGAGAGGTAGGCATATCACTTGAAGGCGAACGCATCCTACTACGCAAGACAACGGTGACTGGTTTTGAGTTCGGCGTCGTTGTCAAGGCAGGTAAAGGGATCGTACTCGTAAGCAACCTCATAGACGCCAATAACATCGGCGTATTGGTTGCGGGTGGAAAGGTTGATGTCCTGGGGAACACAATCAACGGTCCAGGCTTTGCGGGAATTGACATACGCGGCGGCGACGTGGTGATCACCGGTAATGCCGTTCGCCGCAATCAGCATGGGATACTCGCACGGGCGGCGGGTCGCGGAATAATCAAACGAAACGTGCTGGGCCAGAACAGCAGCAATGGTCTTTTTGTTGGGGGACCTAAATATACCGTTAGCCTGAATACGATTTCCTACAATGCAGGAAACGGTATTTTTCTATCTCCGGTGGGCAAGTGGTCGACTGGCGTGCGAGCCAAGGTTCTGCAGAACGTCGTGTCCAGCAATAAGGGGAGCGGCATCGTAGTCACCGGGGGCAGCGAAGTGTCGGTTCGTCAAAATCTTCTGGAAAACAATTATAATGGAATAAGGGTCGGCAAAGGTGTCGCTGAAATTGCCCGCAATACAATTGTTCTCAACACCGGGTCTGGCGTGCGCATGACATCCGGTGCGGAAACAAAGCTTCAGAAAAACATCATCGCCAACAACCAGATCGGCATTTACGCGTACGCTGATGCAAAAATTAAATCTGATAACAACGTCATCTATGGGCATATTTGGGGACAAGGTTTTCAACTGTTCGGCGCCAACTACATGAAGCAAGGCTGGCTGCCAACACTTAGTGGTGATGAAGTTCTGCTAAATGTCGCGCCCGCTCGCGACCTACGGGCACCAAGCGATTTAGCAGTTGACCCGGGTTTCGTTAAGCTGGGCCGAGACTACCGCTTGCGTTTGAATTCGGACCTTCTGAAGCGCTTTAAAACGACGTCTTTGCCAGGCGCATTTCCTGTCGTTGGCTCGGACAGCGAGCCCAGCAGTAAATAGAGGGCAATTCCAGATTTTGGTAATCACCATTGAGTAGAGGTAGTTCTGCCTTCTGGACCATATTGCGGTAAAATTGCCCAGACATTACCGCCTCCCGGTTGTGAATCCCCTTCTTCCACAAACTTGATATTATAATATAAGGCTGTCGACCAGTTGGTTGAAGGAAACCCGTCATACCGTTTAGTATTGAGTGTTGCAGGCACTGGAGAAGAAGAAACTGGATGAAGAGGCCTGTGGCGATATTGAGACCGCTCACCCAGGCTATCTGGGCTCTCAGGACACTTTTTATGTCGGCACTCTCAAGGGTGTTGGACGTGTGTACCAGCAGACCTATATCGACACCTATTGCAAGGTTGCCCATGCCAAATTCTACACCACCAAGACACCGATCACGGCTGCGGATCTGTTGAATGATAAAGTGCTGCCATTCCATGAAGACCACGATCTGCCGGTGTTGAGAATTCTCACAGACAGAGGCACGGAATATTGTGGCAGGGCTGACAAACACGACTTCCAGCTGTTCCTGGCCATCAATGATATTGATCATACCAAAACCAGAGTGAAGCACCCGCAGACCAACGGCATTTGCGAGCGCTTCCACAAAACCATATTGCAGGAGTTCTATCAGGTCACATTCAGAAAGAAAGTTTACAGTTCCATTGACGAGCTACAGACTGACCTTGATCAATGGATCGACTTCTACAATAATGAACGCACCCATCAGGGAAAAATGTGTTGCGGCAGAACACCGTTTGGAACCATGATGGAGGGCAAAGATATCTGGAAGGAAAAGTTCATAAACTGAACTTCGCCTGACAGACACCACCGGAAAAACCGGTAACTGTCAGATCAGATCTGAACTTCTACACATAATCCCCAATGCATCGGCTTCCTCCTTCAATTTCCGCACACTTTTTATTTTCAGATACAAATCAAGCAACTGCTGCACCGTCATACTTTCAATTTCATGGATGATGAGGTGTTTGTCTTTGACGTCATAAACAAGTGCGCATTCTGGGGTTGGGCACTGTCAGTTGAGTTGCCAACTCCCTTGAAAATCCAATTTCAATTCAGTACAATCCTTCGATGGACGGGATTTCTTAGTGAAACCATCAATCGTCTTGAGGACAGAACTCATGCAAGAACAAATGCTGATATCAGTCGTCCGGGGGGTTGTTCAAGCCCTTCATGCGGCCCTGCTGCTTTCCGTGATCATGCTTTCCACCGCGCTCGCTGCGGCGCCCGACAGTATCAAGCAACGGTTTGAATTCCTCGATAACTACCAGAAAAAACCCGGTCTTGTCGGCAACAGTGAGGTTAAGGCCTGGACCAAGAAGGACAAGGCCGCGTTCTTGCATTATCTGGACATGATCTACGACCGTGCACCTGGCCTCATTGAACGGGCCGTTCAGTATCGACCCGTCAGGGTGTACCGGTACAGCAACCCCAAATCCCAAAATCTCACGGCTATTCCTAATACACAGGAACTAATTTTGGCGGATTGGTGGTTCATTTCGCGAGGCAATGTAACGAGGCAGAGACGGGACATACTCAATATGCAACCGCTTGCACATGAGATGTTCCATCTGGCCGATCCCTTCGCATCGGTGTCCTATAGCAAGGAATGGCAGGCCGTGGCCGCGCCTCGGATGCAAAAAGTCCGCGACTACTTCAAGGCGAAAGGCATGGGCATATTCGAAGCCCGGAAGACATCCAAAACATTCGATGAGCATGACCCGATCGCCCATGCCCAGAACCTGCCCTATCTCTGGGCGGCCTACGCGATGTACGAAGCTTTGGCGGAGTCGGGAGCCACCATGATCGTGCAGAAGCACATCAAAATCGCTCCCGAAATGCGGAAAATCCTGAAGGCCAATTTTCTCGACCGGCCAGGCAAGAAAATCCTGGCCAAGATTCTGGCCAATCAGGCGCTCAGCGCCTGGGAAAAAGGCGACATCAAGAAAGCCGTTGAACTCTTCAGCAAGACCGAGAAGGCAGGTGCAACCTGGGGAAAGTTTTATTCTTTCAGGGCGAATTTGTGGAACGCGAATCGGTCCGTGCTGAAGGACGCGCTTCGCAACGAATTGCTCGATCTTACTAAGGCGATCAAGATAATGGCCTTCGACGGACCATCCGACCTGAATGCACGAGCGCGCCTGTGGGCATTGATCGGCCAGCCTAAGCTCGCCATCAAGGACTATTCGGATTATCTCAATGTCCACGTCTTTATGGCGGATGTCGTATACAAACGCGCGCTCGCTTATCTAAATGTGGGCGACTTAGGCAGTGCGTTGAAGGATTTCGACCTGCTCATCGCGCGTGAACCTAATTCTCCCAAGACCCCTATCGCCTATATGGCCCGCAGCTCGGTGAAGGTTGGCCTTAAACAGTTCGACGGCGCGCTTCAGGACATGAACAAGGCAATATCGCTTAGCCCGAAACCCATACCCCGGCTCTACTTCCAACGCGCCATGATATGGCAAAAGAAAAAGGACACGGCAAAAGCGCTTGCCGATTTTTCCAAAGTAATTGAGTTAAATGCTGAATTTTTTGACGCCTATTTCAGACGCGGTTTCATATTCATAAGTCTTAAGCGTTTTGATGATGCGATCAGGGATTTTGAAGCGGCCCACAAACTCAAGCCACGCAAATTGGGGACGATCATCACGTTGGCATTGTTGGTGAAATACAAGGGTGACACCTCACGCGCCGATGCGCTTTTGCGTACCGCAAATAAGATTAATCCTGCCCTTACCAAAAAACTCATGGAGAGCATCAAAATTGGTGACGGGAAGTAAATATGACGCGATTGCTCATTTATACTTGCATTTGTTGATTTGTAGAAGTTCAGACCTGATTTGACAGTTCCGCTCTTTGTTTCCTATATGTCTTGTCAAATTATTAGGCTAAGTGGTAGATAAATCGTATTATCGCCCTGACTGTAACTCCGTTGGGGTGACCCATGCTTGGTTCAATTCCAGGGTCGCCCACCATAACAAAATCAATGACTTAAAGTTTCTTTGTCTGAGGCGACGGCTGTGCTGGATGTGAAATTAATCTTTGGGCAGTCCACCAGAGATTTTCAGACATTGTTCAACCTGGTGCGCCATCACCGATATCCCCTGTTTGGCTGAGTCGAGTATCTCAAATCTCAGTTCATCCAAATTGGGGTTTCCTGTTGGCTCGCTTTGGTCATAATCGCGCAAGTTGTCGTCATAGCCTTGAATTTTTATCCCCAACCCCTCAATAACGCCCGCGCAAAGGGTGTTGTCGGTGTTCAGCAAGGCGCGGGCGCTTGGGATGTCGTAGGTTTGTGTCGGCAAGGTTGGAGCCCCGGTGTTTTCGGGGATTCCCGTGTTGAATTCCGGGACTTTCGTGGTTGAAACATCCGGGGCCTGCGCCTGATCAACAGATGCTTTGCTGGTTTTGATGATTTCGGCGGCCTCTGCTTCGGTGATCCGGGTTAGCCAGAGACCGTTGGTCCATTCTTCGCCCGGAACAAACCTGCAGACGGCGGGGTCGGGTTGGCGCATGATCCGCGTGGAGGTGGTGAAACGGTTGCCGCTTGCGTCCAGGGTTGCCTTGAACGGCATGGCTAACCGACCGGGGCATTGCGGATACATTTGACGCGGCAGAAAATTCTTTCCCGTCATGGTGCGCCCCGAAACCGTGCCTTTTCCGGTGTCTTCGCCGATAACCCAACCAGAGGCCGTCATTTCAGGAGGTCCGTATACGAGGATTACGCGAACGGTGTCGCCCTCTCTTACATGGCGAATGATCGTGTTGTGCCAACCCAGCCACAGACCTTCGAACCCCCTGGCAGCCCCGTCGTCGGGTTTGTCGTTTGCGATCGGCGAGGGCGTTGCAATCGAGGCTGACTCCGCGCCAACAGGCGCACCGGGAAGCGCCACCCCAATTTTGGGCTTTGGCCGTTTCGGTCCGAATATTTCAGGCAGGATCTTGACGGTCAACGTCACGCTTTTGCCGCTGGCAGTGGCGGTGGCGACCTTGACGGATTGCCGGGGTTGATCCCCCTGATCCTGTTGGCCAATCACTCGCCCAGCAATAAGAATGGCCCCATTGCCCAGAACCTCGACCTTTTGGGGCGGCGTTGTCAGGACGCCGGGCGGGGCGTTAGGGGTGAGCCAGGTCTGGCCGTTGGGATCGGTTTGCAAATGCCCTATGACGTTCCCGTCGCGGTCACGAACCGCGCGGGACTGATCCTTGCCTGTTGCGTTTTTCTGCTTGCGGGTGGCGGGTAGTGATGCGGTCTTGGGCCCCAGTTTTCCCAACCTGTTCGGACCAAGACTGACCGTGCCGTCAGGGTCAACGTTGACCTTTTGCGGTGGCGAGGCAAGTGTGCCTTGCGGGGCGTCGGGCACCAGCCAGGCTTGCCCGTTGGGGTCAGTCTCCACCCACCCGACTTCATTTCCCGATTTATCGATTATCGGGCGACCGGGACGGGGTGGTGATTTTGCGCCGGGTGCGGTTCGTGGTTGCAGCGCAGGTTTGAGCGGCGGTACGACTTTGGTGGTGGGCTTGAGGGCGGCAGTCTTGGCGGGCGGGGCTGCGCGCCCCAGTTTGCGGAACTGCGAAACGACCTGGCCACCCTGCAAGAGTTGCACTTTCAACGGTGGTGGCGGTGTTGCGCCGGGAAATCCCAGTGGCTGATACCACGCCTGACCATTGGGATCCCGGCTGATCCAACCGGTTTGTGTGCCATCGGCATCGACCACATTTTGCGGCTGAGCGGTTGTCGGGGCGGGGGTTTGGCCGGTCTGCGAAGGGGTTGGAACCTGGGTTGGCTGACCCGCCTGATTTGTCGGAGCTCCGCCACCTGTTGGCGCGTAGCCAGCCCCGCGCGCCGATGGTGCGGGTTTGGATTTTGCGGTGTTGGTTTTACCACCAACCAGCCGTTGGCTGACCGTTCGCGGTTTGGATGCCTTGGCCCTGGCGGGCAACATTTTAGCCGGTTCGACGATGGAAACGGGGGCCTTGCGATAAATCTCGGCCGAAAGCCACTCCATCGTTTTTTTAACGGCGTTGTCATATTTTGCCGCTTGTTCGCCCGGCAGCATTTCGGCAAGTTTTTCGGCGTTTCCGCGATTGGCTTCGACATCCACGGTTTGCCGGACAAGCTCCTTTATCGGTTGTAAATCAACACCGGCGATATGGGCCGCATCGAGCAGCCGCAGAAAGTATTTCGACAATTTCCCTGACAGCTTGACGGCCTGTTTTTGGTTGCTGTTGTAAGCGTTGTAATGGTTGAACTGGGCCTGCAAATACCCCAATTGTTCCAACAAGGATTGCCGGGCCATGTTGCCGCTCATTGGCAGTTCCAGCGTCACTTGTTTTCCGCTCAAGAGCGAGTCTGCGGTGACCTTGCGTCCGACGGCTTGGGTATTGAACACGACGTGGTTGATCGCCGCCTCGGTCAGATAGGCTTCACTGGCAAAAAACAGGGCCTTGGATTGGGTGTTGCGGATTTGTTGGGCCAGTTTAGCCTGTTCGGCGCCGCTGGCCTCTTCGTGAAGCGCTCGCAAATCCATGATGCGTTTCAGCGCTTTGCCATAGAGCTGGTTGGCGGCAAAGTTCTGGGCGTTGGCGTCGACGCCGACTGTCAGGCGATCAAGCGCGCGGGTGGCTTCGGCGTAGGCCCGGTCGACCCTGTCCATGACATCTTGCAATTGTGTGCGTTCAGCCTCCTTCAGCCCGTCAAGAAGCCGTTGGCGATGGGCCTGCCAGGCGGCATCGCGGGAATATCGACGCACGCCCAATTGGGCGGCAATCTCTTGGGCCAGGACATCGGTTTCGTTGCCGCCATATTCGGCATATCTGGGATAGGTGTAAACATTGGTATCCAGCCGTCCGGCGGATTCGACCCCGCCGATTCCCATTGCCCGGCCCCAGCGGGAGCGAAAGCGTTGGTTGAACAACAACACGGCTAGTTCGGATTTTTCCCCCTTGAAGCTGAGGTCATAATCGCTGGTCAGATTGACCGACCCGACCGCATCCCACATCTTCTGTCTGGAGATGCGATCGGGGCCGTAGATTTCAAGCACCACCTGGTTTGCCAGGCCGTCAACGATTCCGTTTCGCGCACGGGTCAGGATCCGCATGGTTCTTTTTGAGACCTTGCCTGCCTTGAACGCGTCGACCAGTTTGTGCCAGTCGCCGCTATGATCCTGCAGCAACAGTTGCAGGTTCTGTTTCGTTTCGATGCGGTCGAAAACCCTTAAATCGGACGTGTTCTTGCCAAGCTTCCCGCCAGGGATCAAATCGGTGCGCAGGCCGGAAATCGCCTTGTTGAAGGGCATGCCAATCGCCCTGAGTTCCGCAAGAAAAATGCTGATTCGTAGAACCCCCTCGGCGGTCGGCGGCGCGCCGGATGTTGCGCTGTCGATGGCTTGCAATGTTGCGGCCTCCAGCCCGACACGACCGGCCCCGCCAAACAGGAACCAATTCCATTCGCGCGCGCCAAGTTCACTCAATTGCGAAAACGGCATGTTCATGATGTCTTTTGCGCCATAACGCAGCGCCTCGCCGCCGCGCAGCGCCTTGCCAAATTGACCGGCGATGGCTGATGATCCCTGCAACCCGCCCATGATCAGCAGGTTATGAGCGTAATCCTTTAGCACGGCGTCAAAAGTCCAGTATTCCTGGTTCAATCCCAGGGACGGGTCCAGCATCATCGCCCCGGCGCGGCTGTAACCCGTGAACAGCGCCGCCTCGACCCCAAGCCGCCCCAGACCATTCAGCGCAATCCATCGGCTGGCGATATATTCGGTTCCGGCAAAGGACAGCTTGCCGGGGATGATGATGGTAACCAGAGCCTCGGCGGCGCTTCCGACATTTATTGTTCGGTCAAGCTCGGTCAGTTTGCTGGCCTCATCAAGACCCGTTCCCGCGTCATGGGTGAATGCCTTGGGCAGGGTATACTTTCCCTTCGCGATGAAACCGCGTTCCACCAACAAAGCATACGCCTTCTTGTGGCGTTTTTTCAGCTTGGTCACATCAAGACGCGAGGCCGATAACAGGGCGGCGTTGAACGCGCCAACATCGTTCATTTCGGCGGTAAAGCGATCCAGTACATTGTTATAGTTCCAGGTGCTGCCCCAGGGCGTGTAATCTGTCGCCAGATAATAACCTTGCGACAAGCCAAGACGATACCACGGGGTTTCAAGGTACTTGTTGTAATTCGCCAGCCCCTTGTCCAGGTTCGCGTTTTGCAATTTCGCCAGAAAAGCAAAGAATTTTTGCGGATCACCGCGCTTACCGGACATGACCAATTGATCGACCAGGGTCGGCTCTTCGACAAATCAGGCATCGTGTTCAAGTTTCAACGCCAGTTGCCGCTGGGCCTTGCCAAGATCAAAAAGACCAATTGCCAGCCGTTTGCCCTCTTTTTTCCAATAGATTTTTTCGCGTTCAAGTTCGCGCAAATACGCCTTGGCGCTGATGCTGGGATCGCGGGTTTTGTCCTCCATCATCACCGAACGACGTCGCATGCGCAAATAATTCAACTTGTTTTTCAGGAATATCCGGGTCCAGCCGGTTGGGTCGTCGTCGGTGAACAATTGTTCCAGAACACCGTCGATGGGGCGTTCGCTGGTGCCGTTTATTTCGCTGTATATGGTCTTGACCAGGTTGCGGCGGCGGGTGCCGATCATGTTGCCGCTGTCGGGGAACCGCGCGATCCAGATGTCCTGAATGGCGTCCCGTCTGGCGCGTATCAGGTTAAGATTAGCCATTTCCAAAATCAGCGTCTTGCGCAGGGAATTACCGCCGGCCATAACCTTGTCCCGCCTGCTTTTAAGCGAGTCCAGACGTCTTTCCTGGGCCAGGATTTCCCTAGTCAATTTGATCAGCCGGGATTCCAGTTCGGATTTGCTGATCAGCGAGTTCTCCACCTTTGTGCGATAAAAGAGGCGGTAGCGATTGAGCGCGGTCCTTTGCTGTTGTCGCAGTCGCGCCAGGGTGTCGCCCTGCTCGGCAGAGGCATTTTCGGAAATTTTGGCGATGCCATTCACGGTTTCCAGGATGATCTTTTCGACCTCTGGTTCCAAGGCTTTTGTCAGCGCCTTATCATAGGCCGCGCTCAGGTTTTTCGAAAGGGTCGCAAGCGCGGCCCGGTCCGGTTTTTTCAGTGACATCAATCGCTTGCGATCCGCGGGGGTGACAAGTAACATGGTTTTCAGCATGGATGCGCTGATATTGCGAGCGGCAACACTTTGGCTAAATACCATAGGTAGGCCGCTTTGCTCCTGCTTGTCCACAAGGCGTATGATCGCGGACAGCAAGGCGCGGGTTTTGTCCGGGGTTTGCTGTTCGTGCGACAACCTCAATACCCTTTCAAACGTCTTGGCGGCGTTGGCAATGTTGCCCTTCTTGAATTCACCAAAAGCCCGGCGAATGGCGGTGTCCAGATCATCGCTGCGCCCCGGCCCGGTATAAGCGAGGCGGATCTGGGCCTTTTTTTGTTCCGCCAGATTGACCGATATTGATCGACCGAAAGCTAGAACGCCGGTGTATCTGACGCGCTCGATCTTGGGAAGTTGGTTGATCCAGTATTGTATGTTTGAAAACATCCGCTCGGCTTCGGAAATCGTGGTGCCGCTGGTGGTTGCCGCCATGAAATCGGGGTCATTCTGGAAATAATACCCGTCAAAATCCCGGTAATATGCGATCGCCGCCCGGATCAGCCTGTTTCGGGCCGTAGCATCTTTTTGAGCGCGCAGGTTTCGCCAGAACAGATTTTCAACCGCGTGGGCAAGATCGAGCTTTGCCTTGCTGGGCAGGTCGGCGGCAAAGACCAGGCGGCTCAGCGCCACCAGCGTGCTCTGGTCCTTGACCAGATCAGCCAGAAAATCGGTGCGCTCTTTCGTGCCGACACCTTCGCGTGGCCATTTTCCCAGAGCGTGCCATGCCGCCAGCATTGGCGGCATGGCACCTTCGTCATTTTGGGCATCGGCCAGCATTCTGGTAAGGATGGCGTGACCTTTCTTGCGACTTGAAGGATCTTTCCACAAGGCAAGTGCTGCCTTTAGCGAGACCGTTTTTGGCGCGTTTTCGTCAGCCGCGATTATGCCCAGAAGTGTGGTAATCGCGTTTTTCAGGCGCTCGTGCGGGGTTGTTCCTTGACCGAACTGCGTGATTATCTGCTTTTCGGCGGGGTTCAAGAACCGCGCGCGCGCCAGCATGTCGCGCAGCATAATAAGCTGCTGAAGGCGAGCCTTGAACCGGGTTGGATCGTCGCCGAACTGTTCGGCAATCAGGGATTCACTGAGCGCGCGAACGCTGTCACCCCCGCAGCAAACGCCTGTGCCGCTGAAAGATGCGCCGCACCCAAATCGGCGTTTGGCGACGATCCATCATTGGCCCACCGGGCCAGGTTCTGCCCCAGTTGCCCGGCGATCAAGCGCGCCACACCTCGGCCGAATGGCGACTCGCTGGCCTGGGCTGAGACAAACCACTGGCCCAAACGGTTCGCATAATCAGCCCGGAACGATTTGGCCGCATCGCCGTCATTTGGCGCAAGCGCCACGATGGTGGCCTGTAGTTTTGCCAATTCCGCAGCAAATTCCCGGGTGTAATCCAGCCGCGTTTTGCCCTTGCTCAGACGCAGGCGGAGCAGGCGCAGATTCACCGCGCCATAAGCTCGTTGCAATCGCTCGGGCCCGGTTTCACCGCTGTTTGGCTGCGCCAGTTTCTGGATGGCGCGGTCAATTTCGGCGATGGTTTTCTTGTCTGTGCGCCGGCAGTTCAGAAACCCTGACCCCCCACAGGTTCCGGCGCGCGGGGTCTTGCAGGATCTGGGCCATGGCGTTCAGGTATTCCAGCGACAGGGTTTTGTTGCCGCTGGTGTTTTTTTTAAGCCAGCCGCGCAGAAAATCCAGGAAACCCAGCGGCGATCTGGGTTCCGGTGTGGCCTTGAAGGCCGCAATGATCTGATCGACCGATTTTTCGCCAAGCGATTTGTCGAGATACATAAGCAAGGCAGCCACCGGCAAAGAACCCGCTTGCGGGTGACGAGTGCCATAAACAGCATCTGCAAATTCGGCCAGTGCTTTTACCCGATGCTGTGCCTTGGCGCGCACGCGCGCCAGAGGCAGGGCAGAGCGGGCCGATTCCAATGCCAGACGCAGATGGTCACGCTTGTCGAAATGGCGATACTGCAGTTTGACCAGGGCTTGCCATTCAGCCTCGGCCTTTTTGATAGAGGTGTCAATCTTGTCTTTTGCGTCCAGATACCGACTGTCCGAAAGACCAAGAATTTTGGCGTTGATCTGGTTTTTTTGCTGTTGAATCGCCGCTATTTTTGCGGTCTCGTCAGCATGCGATTTTTCCAGCGCGGCGATATGTCCCAGGGCCGATTGTTCGGCATCGATTGGCAACACTGTCCGGGTTTCGGTGATGGTTGCGGGATTTGGTGGCACCGACTTCGCCTGCGTCGTCGGTGTTGCGCGGTTTTCCGGCTTGTTCAATTGGCCGATTTTCACACCGCTCCACATGACGGTGCCGTTGGGAAACACCTCGACCTTTTGCGGCTCGGCAGGCA
>JAESRU010000028.1 GCA_016764455.1 Hyphomicrobiales bacterium
CACCATGCCATTGGTGCCATAGACCGGCGAGCGGCCGGGTAATTGGAAATCACGAGCCATTATAGTCTCCATAGGGAAAAGATCGCAGGCGCGACCAAAAAATCAGAATTGTCAGGATCAGAACGGGCCACCGGGATGGCGGTCCACATTAAAATCACGCCGCGCCGACGTAATGGTCACGGAATAACCTGCAACCACGTCAATCAGTACAATCACCATGATCACAAAATAAGTCGACGTCGCAGCAATCGGTACCAGCAAGAATTCCATAAGGCAGATAATGAACAGAACCATCGACAAAGCATGATCGAGCAGCGAGCTGGCACCGGTTCTTGTCGCTTTGAGAATTTCAAAAAACAGCAAGATGAGCGCAATCACGATCATAAGATCACCAAGCTCAAACCGCCACACAGTTCCAGACACCATAGTCAGGCTGAAAATTTCACTGCTCCAGGGGGCAGATGAAAAAAAGCCGATTACATTGTAAGCAATCACTGCAAGCGCTATCAGCGGAAAGCTCAACATAGCCAAATCTCCTGCAAACCTCGAAACACAATTTGCCAGACTATACSGCSAMGNCKTCGTYTCRNNAAMKRTTWKCMCYYTRKMKACRMMRAWRMCGGYGSSAKSMWSACCGGCATGATTGCATTTTGATTAAAGCGCTAGCGCTGAACCAGCTAGATATCGTCTTTAGGCTCAAGRACTTGGCGACCGCGGTAGGTCCCGGCTTTCAAATCAATGTGATGCGGACGGCGGTATTCGCCGCTATCCTTGTCTTCGACATAGGTTGGTTGTTTCAACGCGTCTGCCGACCGGCGATTGCCGCGACGCATTGGTGATACTTTCCTCTTTGGCACTGCCATTTTGCTACTCCCGGGGTTTAACCCCAAAATTTGTGCTGGATCGCAATCAGCGACAGCGCGCTGGTTGACTGATTGCCAGCCTTATACTGGCATTCANTTGCTTTGACCAGTACCCAATTGAGTAGATGCCAAATTTAACTGGCAATACTATTCCAGACAGTGGGTCCATTGATCCGCGCCCCGGGCACGCGCTTGGGCGGTATGCGCCCTACGTCTGGTCCTGCTGTCAGGATCGGAGGCCGATCGCCCCAGCGGATTTGGCAACACAACTGTTAGCCGTGCCGCCTGTTGCCKRCTCAAGCTTGCCGCCGCCTTGCCGAAATGGTGTTGCGCTGCGGCCTCTGCACCAAAGATACCTGGTCCCCATTCCACAATGTTCAGATAAATTTCCATAAGGCGGCGCTTGCCCAGCAGAAAATCCGCATAATAAGCGAGCGGCACTTCAAGAAACTTGCGCACATACGAGCGGCTCGGCCACAAGAACAGGTTTTTCACCACCTGCATCGAGATCGTACTAGCACCCCGGGCCGATCCGCCATTTTCAATCTCGTTAAAAACAATCCGCACAGCATCCCAATCCACGCCTGAATGGCTGCAAAATTTCGCATCTTCAGACATCAGGATCGTTGTCGGCAGATCAATATCAATATCGTCAAAATCACGCCACCGATAATCGATCTGCGTACCACCAGCCCAACGCCACACCATGAGCGCTGATAGAGGYGGATCGATAAATCTGTAAATTGGGGTCAAAACAAGAGGAATTGCGGCCAGAACAGCAAGGACAATTGCCAGCCGCTTCAAAACCCGGCGGACATGCGCAAACGGTCTAGMCCGACCGGTATTTTCAGGAGCCGCGTTGACCGCTGCCTTTTCCTGTTTCTTCCTCGCCATAGACTGCCTATATATGGCGTTGGCYKGTCCGGTAAAGAGAGATTGTAGTTTGGCWGAAAATACAGCGTCATTTGAACAGCGCTTAAATGAAACGGCGAATGCAGTAGAGGCGGCGTTATCGCAGCGCCTCGCTGACAATAATGTTCCGGCGCAACTCGCTAAGGCGATGGCCCATGGCACTCTGAATGGCGGCAAAAGACTGCGCCCATATCTGGTCATCCAGACCGCAGGCCTGTTTGGAATATCCCAATCAGACGCCATGCCCACAGCAATCGCACTTGAATGCATCCATTGCTATTCCCTGATCCACGATGATCTGCCTGCCATGGACGATGATGATATCCGGCGCGGACAGCCAAGTGTTCACAAGGCCTTTGATGAAGCGACCGCGATCCTTGCCGGTGACAGCTTGTTGCCGCTGGCCTTTGAAATTCTTGGTCATGAAGATACCCATTCTGACCCTGCAATTCGGATCGACCTGGTCATCCGATTGGCAAAAGCAGCCGGTGCGGCGGGTATGGCCGGTGGCCAGATGCTGGATCTTGAAGCTGAAACAAAGACGCTCAATGAAGCCGAAATTCGTCGGCTGCAATTATTGAAAACCGGGGCCTTGATCCTATTTGGGTGCGAATCCGGCGGCATACTTGCAGGCGCAAGCAAAGCCGAACTGGCAAGCCTTGGTCGCTATGGCAGAGCCATCGGCGCCGCGTTCCAAATCAAAGATGACCTGCTCGATATTGAAAGCACACCAGAGGTGATGGGCAAAGCCGTCGGCAAGGATGAAGCGGCAGGGAAAGCCACCCTGGTGACAAATCTTGGTCCCGAGCAAGCCCGCCTGGAGCTTGATGCGCAGGTGGATGAAGCTATGTCAGCACTGGAAATTTTTGGCGACCGCGCAGACATCTTGCGCGATTTAGCCCGCTATATGAAAAGCCGGGAAAAATAACCGGTCAGGACCGCGGCTTGCCATAATTTTTAGCAACATATTCTTCGACAATTTTCTTGAAATCATCAGCAATGGCGGGCCCCCGCAGGGTTACAGTTTTTTTGCCATCAACAAAAATCGGCGCTGCCGGTTCTTCGCCTGTGCCCGGGAGACTGATGCCGATATCCGCATGCTTGGATTCGCCCGGCCCGTTCACAATGCACCCCATGACCGCCACATTCATGGTCTCCACACCCTCATACCGCTCCCGCCATTCCGGCATGGAATCACGAAGATAGGTCTGGATTGACTGGGCCAATTCTTGGAAAACCGTACTCGTGGTGCGCCCGCATCCCGGACACGCAACAACAAGCGGCAGGAACGAGCGTAGCCCCATCGTCTGCAAAATTTCCTGCCCGACGCGAACTTCCTCTGTCCGGTCACCGCCCGGAGACGGGGTCAGCGAAATACGGATCGTGTCGCCGATCCCTTCCTGGAGCAGGATCGCCAGCGCAGCGGTTGATGCCACAATCCCTTTTGAGCCCATCCCGGCTTCGGTCAGGCCAAGATGGAGAGCATGATTGGTTCGGCGGCCAAGCTCCCGGTAAACCGCGATCAGATCCTGGACCGCAGATACTTTCGCCGACAGGATAATTTGATTGGCGCCAAGCCCGATCTGTTCTGCTTCGTATGCCGCATGCAACGCCGATTGGACAATCGCCTCGCGCATCACTTCGTCTGCACCTTGCGGCGTTTCAAGCGCCGCGTTGGCATCCATCAATGTCTGCAATAATTCCTGATCAAGGCTTCCCCAATTGACCCCGATTCGCACTGGTTTGTTGTATCGGATCGCGATCTCGATCATCTGCGCAAATTGGCTGGCGCGTTTGTCGCGAAACCCCACATTGCCAGGATTGATCCGGTATTTGGCAAGCGCCTCGGCACAGGCTGGATGCGCGGCAAGCAGCTTGTGACCGATATAATGAAAATCCCCGACCAGCGGAACATCCACGCCCTGACGGATAAGCTGGTCGCGGATATGAGGAACCGCGCGCGCCGCTTCATCGCGGTCTACGGTAATCCGCACCAGTTCTGAGCCTGCTGCTGCCAGATCAGCCACCTGACGGACCGTCGCCTCGATATCAGCGGTATCGGTGTTGGTCATGGATTGCACAACAATCGGCGTACCGCCGCCGATCGCGACGTTGCCGACATCCACCCGCTCTGAAGTACGCCGCGCGTAACCGGATGTCTCGCTACCTGATGCAAGTTTGTTCATATTCATCCAAATGCCCGCAAATTTATCGCCTGCATCTTTGTCCTAACGCGACACTCCCACGACGTCAAAATTTCAGGCGGCATAGGCGTCTTCAAGAACCTCAAGAAATTCTTCTCTGGAAAGCGGTTTCGGGTTGGTCAGGTTCAGATGTTCGCCAACCGAATCTTCGGCAATTTGTGGCAACAAAGAGCGATCAACCCCGATATCCTTGAGATATTTTGGCATCGAAAAATCTTCCAACATGCCTTCGATCCATTGGTCAAGGGTCACGCCATCTTTCAATCCGACAGCAGCTTCGAGGGCTTCATATTTTTCCGTGGCAAATTTCCGGTTCATCCGAATTACCGGCGGCAGCAAAATACCGTTTAATTCACCGTGATGGTGCCCGAGCGCCCCAAGCGGATGGGTTGCTGCATGGATTGCGCCCAAACCTTTTTGCAGCGCCAACCCGCCTTCGAGCGATGCCATCATCATTTCCCGACGCGCAACCTTGTTGTCCGGATCAGCCATAACTGCCGGCAACCATGTGGCGCACCGTTTTACACAATCCAGCGCAATCGCTTCGGCAGGCGGGTTACAGGCTGTCGATACATAGGTCTCGATGCCATGGCTCAACGCGTCGATCCCGGTCGCAGCGGTAAAGCGAGGCGGCAGGGAATAGGTCAGTTCGGGGTCGCAAATTACCGTCTTTGGTAAAAGCACAAGACCCACCAAGGCGGCTTTGACACCATTGTTGAAAATCACAGACGCCGCCCGGCCCACTTCAGCCCCGGTTCCAGCGGCTGTCGGAATCGCGATTGTCGGGACGGTTTCACCCATGGCATCAACGCCGCCGATCTTGACGCTATAATCCCATAATTCGCCCGGATGGGTTGCCATGACCCCGACTGCTTTGGCGAGATCGATTGCCGAACCACCACCAACAGAAACGATTCCGTCGCACTTATTCTCCTGATACATTTTTAATCCGGCCGCAACGGCATCTTCGCTCGGATTAAATGTCACCCCGTCAAAAATAACCGCCTTGCCTTCAAGCAATGACAGACATTGTTCGGCAATCGGCAAAACCCCCTTGTCGGTGATAATCAGCGGGTGCGTCACATTAAGCCGTGAAATTTCATCAGGTAAAAGTCGAACCGCACCTTCTTCAAAGATAATGCGCGACATAAAATTTATTATGGTCATCAAAAAAGCCCGTCTTGGAAATCTGGTTCAAATTTAGAAACGAAAAAGAATATACCCGGATCGGCCAACCCAATCCAGATGGCATGGAAACGAGTGGATATTCTAGTCGCCCGGCCCGTCGTCTTCATCGCCATCCTCAAGCTCTTCATCGTCGAGCAAGATGCGGGCAGCAGCCCCTTCCATATCATCGAACTGCCCAGATTTGAGCGCCCACAGATAGGCACCAAGACCGAGAAGGCCAAGAAACAGGGCAGCGGGAATGAGCAAAAGCAGATTGGTCATGGGATCAACTTGGCTCGACCATGGTTGAGCTTTGCTCCATCACAATTGGAGCCGACCGGGGCGCATTCAATTTTGAAGCCTGTCGCCGCCCAACCCCAATACGAAGCGCGTTGAGTGTCACTATAATTGACGATGATGACATCGCGATTGCTGCAACCAAAGGCGTCGCCAGACCGGCAATCGCTATCGGGATCGCGATCAGATTATAGATAATCGCCAATGCAAAATTCTGACGGACCAGGCTGGCAGCACGCGTCGCGGTTTCGAACGCATCGAATACCGGGTCGAGCCGCGCACCAAGAAAAATGAACCCGGCCGTCGCACGGCTGATATCCGCCGCTTTACCCGGCGATATGGATGTATGCGCCGCTGCAAGCGCCGGTGCGTCGTTGATCCCGTCCCCGACCATCAACACCTTGTGGCCAGCATCCTGCAAGGATTTAACGCGGGCAACCTTGTCGGCAGGCAGACACCGCGCTTGCCATTCGGATATCCCGACCGCCCGGGCAACGGATTCAACAACATTTTCACGGTCGCCGGACAATAAAATACAATCAATGCCAACAGACCGGAAACCAGCAATGGTGTCGCGAGCGCCTTCCCGCAGGCTGTCTTCAAAAGAAAAATGAATGGGCGCATCTTCGCCGCGCCGAAACCAGAGACCGGTCCGGGTTTCACCCTCATCAATTTCTACCGGAACACCACACCATTCGGCATTACCAAGCCTGGCGACAATGCCCCCCAGCTGGCCTTCCAGGCCCTGGCCGGGCACATCGACGATTGCCTCATATTCAGGAATGCTGGCATCATCCAAAAGCGCCGCGCAAAGCGCAACTGATAGCGGATGCCGGGAGTTGCGTGCCAGGCCCGCTACGTTCGCAATTTCCTCCATCGAATGGCTGGAGACCAGATTTGGCGTACCAAGGGTTAGCGTACCGGTTTTGTCAAAAATCACAATGTCGATCTCGGCCAGTTTTTCCAACCCAGCACCATCACGCACCAACACACCCTTGTTGAGCATCCGCCCGCAAGCGGCCACATGTACCGCAGGCACCGCCAGCCCGAGTGCGCAGGGGCAAGTGATGATCAAAACAGCGGTTGCCGCAAGCAACGCCGCATGCCAATCGCCACCCGTTACCCACATCCATCCGGCAAATGTCAAAAATGCCACCAGATGCACCAGAGGCGCGTAAATCTGYGCYGCCCGGTCYGCAATTCTCACATATTTGGCGCGRCCCTGTTCRGCATCTTCCATCAACCGCACAATTTCAGCGAGAACCGTATCTTTGCCAACCGCTTCCACCAGCATGGTCACCGGACCGGACAAATTGATCGTCCCGGCATGGATAGTTGCGCCGGGCGCGAGCAATTCCGGCATRCTTTCGCCGGTCAAAAGCGCACGGTCAAATTCACTTGATCCAGTAGTAATTTTTCCATCGAACGGAACCTGATCGCCAGCAGCCAACCGGATTTCCATTCCCGGCACCACGTCACCAACGCCAACCACGCGCTCTTTGCCATCAACCAGAATTGTGACCGACTTGATGTCGATATTGAGCAAGTTCCCGGCAACTGCGCGGGCGCGGGCGCGCATACGAAAGTCCAGATACCGACCAACCAGCAAGAACAGCAATAACGTGACGGCGGCATCAAAATAAGTGTGCGCCCCGCCTTGCAGGGTCTCGTACAGGCTCATCCCGGTCGCCAGCAAAACCGCAAGCGAGATTGGCACATCCATGTTTAAACTTTTGGCAAGCAGCGCCCGAAACGCCGACCGGAAAAACGGCCGCCCGGCATAGAGTACGGCAGGCAGGGCGATYAATGCTGAGATCCAGTGAAACAGAATCCGGGTGGTTTCATCCGCCCCGGACCAGATTGAAACCGACAACAGCATGATGTTACCGGCAGCAAATCCGGCAACCGCGATKGCYCGGAGAAGGGTTTGGCCGGTTGCATCTTTATCCTCGACCGCCAAATCATTGACCGGATGAACATCATAGCCAAGGGCAACCACTTGCTGCCCCAATTCGCTGGCGCGTGCCGGCGCACCGGTCCACGCAATAGTGAGGCGTTTCGATCCAAGATTTAAACGGGCGCGGACAACATCAGGTTCGGCCTGCAGGGCGCGCTCGATCCTGCCAATACACCCGGCGCAATGAACCGATGGCACGATCAGTTCGATCTGCATTTCACCATTTTTGCTTTTAAAGGCATGAGGCGCAAAGTCGATCTCGATAGCGTTGTTCATCCAGCGCCGCCCCTGACCCGGATGCGAAAATTCCGCCGGTAAACAACATCACCCTCCAGCCTGGCACGAATCGCAATCACCCATTGGCCTTCTTCCAGCGCAACGGCGGCCGCATACGCGCCACCATTCTCAACCAGCTGGATATCCGAATTTTCCAACTCATGGGTTGGACGACCAACAGCTGCAATAATTTCCAGATCGGGCACAGCAGCCCCATCGGGGGTCTTTATGGTCAATTCCAGATTGCCGTTTGTAAAAGAAATTTCAGACCGCCAGCGAAGCTCACGCTGGATACGGGATTCTGCAATTTGCGAATTGTAAGATTGACTGCCCTGATACCCGTTCTGCTCCAACAGTCCGGGCCAGGATCCCAGCGCGAGCCACGCAAATGTAAGATTCATGGTGATGATCACGCCAAAAAAGCAGATCAGAATGATCAGCATATGGCGACCGGTAAATTCGCGAACCTGTCGTTCAGGTGTCTGAATGGTCATGATGAAACGCCTTTCCGGTCTTTACTCTGAAGCCGCATGAAATTGTGCATTATAGCTCACCATTTCTTGGTCCTGGCCCTGAACACCATCTCCATTCCATTCACGAACCCTGAACTGGAAATCTGTGCTTTCACCAGCAAGATAAACCGGCGAGGCCTGGACCAAAACCCGCAAGGCGCGCAGCTGGTCAGGCGCGACCTCCACATCAATATGGCGCGAAGGCTGTTTGCCATCGCTGGCAACAAACATGGTCGCTGAGGTGAGGCCATTCAGCGACAGCCTGAATGTGCGCGGTTCCGGTAGCATATTCAGGATTTTGATGGTGTAGCCGTTGCGGACCGTACCATCAGACAATTGCACAAATAAAGGATTGCGGTCGTGCAACACGTGAACATCCAGCCGGTCACGCGAGACCAATCCGTACAACATTGCAAGCGCTGCTATCGACATGATCGCTACATAGATAAATGTCCTGAAATGCAAAATTGTGCGCCACGTCATGGCGACATAATCGCCTGCTTCAGCTTGCTCCTGCGCCCCTGTTGTGGAATATGCGATCAAGCCTTTGGGTCGACCGATCTTCTCCATGACCCCGTCGCAGGCATCAATACAGARCGCGCAGGTAATACATTCAAGTTGTTCGCCATCGCGGATATCAATCCCCATCGGGCACACCGCAACGCATTGGTTGCAATCGATACAATCACCCGCCGGCGCTGTATCTCCAGGCTTGGCCTTGAGATGAGCCGAGCGCGGTTCTCCGCGCCATTTCTGGTAGGTGACAATCAGCGAATGTTCATCCACCATCGCCCCCTGGATACGCGGCCAAGGGCACATATAGGTGCAAACCTGTTCACGCATGAAGCCTGCAAAAATATACGTTGTAGCRGTCAAAATCCCGACSGTYGTATATGCAATTGCAGGCGCCTTGCCGGTAATAAATCCGTAGGCCAGTGTCGGYGCATCKGCGAAATAGAAAATCCAGGCCCCTCCGGTCGCCACTGCAATCATTATCCAGATCGCGTGTTTGAAGACGAGCTTCCTGATCTTGTCAAATGACCACTTTGCCTTGTCGAGGCGTATCTGGGCGTTGCGGTCACCTTCTACCCAGCGTTCAACAACGAGGAACAGATCAACCCAAACCGTTTGCGGACAGGCATAGCCGCACCAGGCCCGGCCGATCGTGGACGTGATAACAAAAAGCCCGACCCCGGCCAKYAYCAGNARGCCCNGTSAGATAAAYRAATTCCTGGGGCCAGATTTCAATGAAGAAGAAATAGAAGCGCCGGTTGGCAATGTCGATAAGAATTGCCTGATCCGGSGCGTGCAGMCCGCGGTCCCATCGTATCCAGGGTGCCAGATAATAAATWCCCAGMGAYACCAGCATRATCCACCATTTCARGCKGCGGAACGTCCCGACAACCCGTTTYGGAAAAATCTTGATCCGGGACTGGTATAAATCCCTGTGCTCTTTCGCGTTGACGGCTTSAACGTCAASGYGRTCCACATCAGAGCYRGAYYCTTTGATAAARGACGATATTTCGGTCATTCAAGTCACCCGCCAGACAGGCCGGTTATGTTCTACTCGCCCCCCCCGAGCGAATGAACATAAACAGCAAGCTGTTTGATAATAGTGTCATCGAGTCGATCAACCCAGGCTGGCATAACACCATGTTTTGGATTTGTAATTTGAGCTGCAATTTCTACGGTACTTTTTCCGTAGAACCAGATCGTATCGCCAAGTGCCGGAGCACCCAGTTCTTGCAATCCTTCACCATTGTCGCCATGGCAAGCCGCGCAATTGTCGGCGTAGCCAAGCGCCCCTCTGGTAGCCGCACTGGCATCATGCTCAAGACCCGCAATTGACCGCACATGCGCGGCAATATCGGTAATTTCAGCACGGTTCAGAATTTCATCGCGACCAAAAGCCGGCATGGTCGAGTCGCGCGTATCCCAGTCACTGGTAAACCGGATCCCGTGCCGGATTGTCAGATAGATATCATCAAGCGTCCCACCCCAAATCCAGTCATCATCATTCAGATTGGGATAACCCGGCGAGCCCTGGGCACCAGCCCCGTGGCATTGCGTACAATTGACCAGAAAAGCCGARCGACCACCCGCTGTTGCAAATTGCCGCAATCCCGGGCTTGCCAAAATTTCTTCCAGCGAAGCCACATCG
Organism: Hyphomicrobiales bacterium; assembly: GCA_016764455.1. Classification (GTDB taxonomy): domain Bacteria; phylum Pseudomonadota; class Alphaproteobacteria; order Rhizobiales; family NORP267; genus NORP267. The sequence goes on from JAESRU010000028.1 coordinate 10,350, forward strand.
ATCTGATCCAGATAAACCTGTTGCTCTGATCGCGCCGCCACCATTTCAGCTGACAGTTCAGCCCGGCTGGAATACCCGAGATACCCGCGCGTATAATCAGAAATCAAAGGCCATGCCGGGTACAGGATCATGTAGCCGATTGCCCAAATGATGCAGATATAAAAAGTATTGATCCACCACCGTGGCATAGGAGTATCCAGCTCTTTGATACCATCCCATTCGTGGCCCGTCGTTTCGGTGCCGCTAAATTCGTCTATGTCTTTGTCAGCCATGGATCACTCATCCTCCGCAAACGGGATTTCAGCATTTTGGTCATATTTCTTGCCGGCTCCGGGCCGCATCACCCAGAAAACCACAAACACAAACACCAGAAATAAAAACAGCAATCCCCAGGTGTCCGAAAAGTGGCGGGCCATCTCATATGTAATGTCGTTCATCGCAGATTTTCCGGTGCATCGGCATCATAGAGTTCAAAATCAACCAGCGTTCCAAGCATCTGGAGATAGGCGACAAGCGCATCCATCTCGGTCAGCTTATCGGGGTCGCCGTCAAAGTCGCGAACCCGGACATTGTCGCCATACCGCTCGATCAGCGCGTCGGCTGCATCGCTATCAGGATTAACCTGGGCCAGCATGTCAGCTTCTGCATTCGCGATCATGTCTTCAGAATACGGCACACCTACCATCTGGTTGGCGATAAGATGTTCGCCAATATCGTCCGTCCTCTGGTCAGTGCGAACGAGGAAAGAATAAGGCGGCATCACAGATTCCGGCACCAGAGCACGCGGATTGATCAAATGTTCCACATGCCAGGTATCGGAATATCTATCACCAACGCGTGCAAGATCAGGCCCGGTCCGCTTTGAACCCCATTGGAACGGATGATCATACATGCTCTCGGCTGCCAGGCTGTAGGGACCATAACGTTCCACTTCATCGCGGAACGGACGGATCATCTGGCTATGGCAGGAATAACATCCTTCACGGATATAGACATTACGCCCGGCCAGCTCCAGCGGCGTATAGGGACGCATGCCCTGAACCTTCTCGATCGTGTTTTCGAGATAAAACAGYGGCACAATCTCGACYAGCCCGCCRATRGAGACMACAAACAAGCTGAGCACCAACAACARAAAGGCATTTTTTTCRATTACTTCATGTTTCATAATTCTGCCTCTCCCCTTAAGCGCCGGCAGCCGCAGGCATACCCGCTTCAGACCGGGTATCACCGCGCACTGTACGCCAGAGATTGTATACCATGAGCAGAGCGCCCAGCAGGAACAACATCCCACCAACCATCCGGATCATATAGAAGGGATGCATCGCCTGGACAGTTTCCACGAACGAATAAACCAGGAAGCCCTGGGCATCATATTCACGCCACATCAGGCCCTGCATGATGCCTGACACCCACATCGCCGCCACATAAAGGACGATACCAAGGGTCGCCAGCCAGAAATGCCATGACACCATCTTGTTGCTGTAAAGATCTTCCCGGCCCCAAAGCCGTGGGAACAGATGATACATGCAGGCCAGACTGATCATGCCGACCCACCCAAGGGTGCCCGAATGAACATGGCCGATGGTCCAGTCGGTATAATGACTGAGCGAATTGACAGCCTTGATCGCCATGACCGGRCCTTCAAAGGTCGACATGCCATAGAAAGCAATCGAGAGCACCATCATCCGCAAGACCGGATCGGTACGTAATTTATCCCACGCTCCCGACAAGGTCATCAGACCATTGATCATCCCGCCCCAGGACGGCATCCACAACATGATCGAGAAGGTCATGCCCAGTGTCTGCGCCCAATCCGGCAGAGCGGTATAATGAAGATGATGTGGTCCAGCCCAGATATAGAGGAAAATCAAGGACCAGAAATGGATGATCGATAGCCGGTACGAATAGACCGGACGCCCTGCCCGTTTGGGAAGGAAATAATACATCATGCCGAGGAAACCGGCGGTCAGGAAAAAGCCAACCGCATTATGACCGTACCACCATTGGGTCAGCGCATCTTGGACACCAGCCCAGACGATATAGCTTTTTGACCCGAGGAAGGATACCGGCACGGCCAGATTGTTGACCAGATGCAGCATCGCCACGGTGACGATAAAGGCCAGATAAAACCAGTTGGCCACATAGATATGCGGTTCTTTGCGTTTCACCAGCGTCATCATGAAGACCGCCAGATATGYCASCCAGACRATYGTCAGCCAGATATCYACATACCATTCCGGYTCGGCATATTCCTTGGATTGGGTAACGCCCAKAAYRTACCCGGTYGCTGCCARCACGATGAASARTTGATASCCCCAGAAKACGAACCARGCCGYATTRCCGAGCGCCAACCGCGCYCCYGWGGTCCGCTGGACCACRTAAAAACTTGTGCACATMAGCGCATTGCCGCCAAAGGCAAAAACCACSGCCGARGTATGCAARGGCCGCAATCTACCAAAACTGGTCCATTGCAAATCRAGATTKAGMACCGGGWARGTRAGCTGCGCGGCGATGATAACGCCRACCAGAAACCCGAYRATYCCCCARAAAATGGTTGCRATCGCRCCWGCGCGCACAACCCCGTCCAGGTATTTTGTCTGKGGCGCCTTGGGCCCGCTAAAATTATGTTGTCGGATCCCGACAAATACGGTGATCAGACAGGCCAGCGCGAATATTCCGGCATGAACGGCAAACATGGCATCATGGGCAAGCGCCCACCCAGCCAGCGCCAGAACACCCACCAGCGCGGTGGCAATATAAAAGGCAATCGTTCCCATGATTTTCCCCAGCCTTGGATAAAAATCGACCAGACGGCRTAAAGCCGGTCAGCCGAACAAACCCCGAATTAGAGCTTTCTTGCAGCATTAACCTAGCATGCGATGGTTCTAATGTTCGAGATTATGTGCAACCTTGATCTGGATCAATGCGACAAAATATCGTGCAACAAAATCGGTACAACGACAGCACGCGAAGGCGGCAACGGCGCACTGAACATGGCGAACGCGAAAAGTATCATTCAGTATCCAGATAATGCTGAAAACTGAAAATGACATTTACAGCGATGGCAAAAAAGCCCGCGCTGCCTGCGACGACAATAGTGTCAATGCATGATTCTTGCAGCTGATACGAGGCTTTTGTTGATTGGTATCCCGCACAATTCATCAAAAATATAACTTGAGTATTTTGACGTGGATCAATGTGGATACTACCGGAAATGACCTATTTTCACCGATAATTCCGGTTTTGGCGGGCACCGACATAGGAGAGTGCGATGGCCACACGGTCTCCAAAAAAGAGCCCGCCTTGTGCAGTAGAATGCGATCCTTTAGCGATGCTCACCAAGGCGCACGCGGAACACCAACGCATGTGTGATCTCCTTGAAAAAATCGCTGATGGCCTGCCCGCACGCATTGATGAACGCGATTGCACCCTTGCAGCGAAGTTTCTCGAAGTAAATTTGCCCGCTCATCATCGCCAGGAAGAAAACGGCCTTTTCCCCGTCCTTGCGCAAAAAATGAAAAACCAACCCGGCATGCGCGCCATCCTCGACCGGTTGCGCGAAGAACACGCAATTGATGAGGGGTTTGCTGACGAAATCGCAGAAACACTGAAAAAAATTGCATCGGGTTCAATGCCGGATAATCCAGATATGCTCGGCTACATGTTGCGCGGGTTTTTCGAAAATTATCGCCGCCATATCCATTGGGAAGATATGTTTTTATTCCCGATGGCACAGGAACATTTGAACCGGGACGATCTGAAAATGATTGCGAGCCGATTATCCGGCCTGAGCGAGACATAGCTTTGATCCAGGATCAGAACCTGCCTTCATCAGAACTTTCTGCAATCTCTTCCAGCAATTTTATATCCGCAACAGCAACGGTCCGGCTGTTGACCATGGTAATTATTTTTTGCGATTTAAGGCGGGTCATCTGACGGCTCACGGTCTCGATCGTTAAGCCAAGATAATCCCCAATATCTGCCCGCGTCATGGGAAGCTCGATATTGACAACACCTCCTGATTCCAGATGCTGGCAGCCCAGATCTTCGGCGCGACGCACCAGCATGAGCAGGAAGCTGGCTACTTTTTCCCGCGCCGTTTTTCGCCCCAACAAAAGCATCCAGTCACGCGCCGCGTCCAGTTCCTGAAGGGTATCAGCAAACAGGCGCTGTTCAAGCGCCGGGAATTCCYTCAGCAATTTCTCATAACCGTCTCTTGGAAACTGGCACAAATCCACATCCGTCACAGCTTCGGCAAAATAGGGGTTTTCAGTGCCAAAGGTACGCCCGAGAAAATCTGGCGCGAATTGAAGGCCGACAATCTGTTGKCGACCGTCCGAGAGAGATTTTGAAAGTTTGACGGCACCCGAAACAATGGAAGCAAAAAACGTGGTCTCTTCCTGAGCGCGAAAAATTACCGATCCGGGTTTAATACTGGTATGCCGCGCGATGGCATTGAGCCGGTTCAGTTCTTCATCCGACAAGGCCCCGCAGGCGGCGCGGTGGCGCACCGCGCATGTAGCGCATCTGTCGGGTAACCCCGTATTCGACTTGAAATCCTGTTTCATCAATAATGTCACAATGTGACGCCCGCGTTTATTGATCGTCTCTTCTCAGTATCATTTAGCGCGTTGAACGTGTGTTTGGGAAGCGCAAACCGCATTTTGATCGCTCATTCCGGATTTTCTGTCATCCCGGATGCCGGAAAAATGATCCCGCGCCAGCCCAATCCAGCAACAGTATCGCCAGCCGGCATATATTCACAACCAACATATTTCCGGTATCCGTTTGCCGTCAGGCAATCAAAAACTCTTGTGAAATCTATTTTACCGCTGCCCGGTTCATGGCGTCCCGGATTATCCGCGATCTGCACATGCCCGATCCGCTCAATTCCGGTCTCGATGATCCTGACAATATCTTCGCCCATGACATGGGCATGATAAATATCAAGCTGAAGGAAAGCGTTTTTAGTTTTCATTTCGTCCAGCAGGGCAAGAACATCGCTGGCCCGGTTCAGGGCAAATCCCGGCACGTCTTGATTGTTCAAGGGTTCGATCAAAAGCGCTCGGCCTGCTTCGTCAAGTCTGGATGCTGCGTATGAAAAATTGGCCACAAGGTTTTTGCGCAGAGAGTTTTTAGTCCTGGAATTATCCACAATCCCCGCCAGACAATTCATCCGCGGCGTTCCAAGAATTTCAACCGCCTCCAGGCCCACTTCAATACTTCCCACAAAACGAGCACTAAGCGCAGGCTCCACCGCCAGGCCACGCTCGCCCGCATCCCAATCGCCGGACGGAAAATTGTGCATCACAAGCGCCACGTCCGCTGCCTCGATTGCGCTGCGAATATCRTCCAGGTCGTAAGCATAGGGAAATTGAAATTCCACAAACCGGAAGCCTGCGTCAGCCGCCGCCTGAAACCGTTGCAAAAACGGAACCTCGACAAACATCATGGAAAGATTTGCTGCCAGCCGCGTCCCGAGCCCGCCAGCATTCATGACGCATCATCGAAGCCGTGGAGCAGAATTTCGATATCCTCCGTAAAAGAGATTTCATCGAGATTTTGGCCGTCGCCACCCCGGTCAATCACAATAAAATCAGAGGCCTTGTTCAACGCCAGCAGCGGGTGATGCCACACCCCTTTCTCGTAATTAACGCCGATCCCGGGCGGCGCATAAAAGGCCCGCAATGCATCTGGCGCAGGCGCCGCCCCCGGCTTTGCCACGACAACAAGGAACGGTTCATTTGAAAGTGGCCAGAAAGCTTGTGATCCAAGCGGATGGCGTTCCATCATTTTTATCCGAACAGGGATATCCTTGGCTTGACCACGAAATACATTGAGAAGCGGGTAGCCATAGTCTGACGCAATATCGATCTTGGCGAGATCATGAAACCGGGTCGCGGACCCTTCGTTGATGATCCGTTGCTCGGCACCACCCAGCGTCAAAACATCACCAAATGGTTCAAACGCATCTATCGATAGCATCTCCGGATACAGATCCAGCCTGGTCAACGATTAATCCTCCACACGCCCATAAAGACGGAGCCTGGAGACCCCGCCATCGGGAAATATATTGAGCCGCACATGGCTCACTTTCCCGGCATCTTCAATACAATCGCTGGAAAATTCATGTTCCCTATCCATTTCCAATTTTTGTTGGGGCATCAATTGGCGCCATTTGAGCGCGGCAAGTGCATCCGGCGTGTCTGCGCCGTCTTCAGAAAATGCCCCTTCAAGCGAGCAACGATCCGGGTAATTGCCCTTGAAATGGATGGTATCCACCAAAACCCGCTCAACCCTGCCGGGGCGGGCCAGCGCCACAATGATCCAGTCATTGCCCGGCTCACGCCGCCGCCGGGTCTCCCAGCCGTCACCCATATTTTCTCCGCGTCCGGGATACAATAGACATTGCGGGTCACCATAATGGGAATCGTTCCAGTCGATGCAGCGCGCGCCATTGAGTGCGGAAGCAAGATCAATTTCGCCTGCAAGTTTGGCTGGTACGGCGCGGCCATAGGCCTTGAACCGGGCGACCCCACCATCGGGGAAAATATTCAACCGCAAATGCGTGAACGGCGCACCGGGCGCGCATTCGACAAAATTATGACTGTCGCCATCAAGGTCCATGCGCGGGACAATTTCCTGCCATATAGTCGCATCGAACGATATTCGCGATTGGGCCGACCATATGTCTTCGCTTCAGATAAAGCTCTGGTGGGGCCCCGGTCGCCATGGTCCCGGCAACAATCTGTTCTTCATGATCAAGGACCCGCACGGCCATCAGGTGGAAATTTCGGCGGAGCTGGAAATCATGCCGCGCGAAATGGCGCCGCGCGTCTGGCCACTGGAAGAACGCAGTCTTAACCTTTGGGGCCCCGGCTGGATTCGCGACTGACTTTTCGGCTAAAACCGCCACACGCATACTCGATGCAACGCCACCCCCGACAGATTCCAATTACGCCATACCCCAAATTCGCTATACCTAAGGATAAACCCACATGACGTCATCGCGCCCTTGGGTCGCCATTACCGCGACCGAAGATTTTCCCGTTTCCATGGATCCCGTCCACGCCTCGCTCGATGGCGTCGCCCCGATCAAGACCATTCCGTTGCCGTTCAGCCCGATTGACGAAGACGAGGAAGTCAAATTCGCCGCCATGCTGGAAGGCGCCGCAGGGATGCTACTGCGCCCCGGCTACATAACCCCGTCCTTCCTCGATAAGTTACCGGATTTGAAAGTCGTCGCAGTGCACGGCGCGGGAGTCGATCAGGT
>JAESRU010000101.1 GCA_016764455.1 Hyphomicrobiales bacterium
GGGCCAGGTTCAAACCCCGTTTAGCGGTGGCGTGCCTGTTGCTCAAGCTATTGAGGTTCCTTTCGATCCACAGACAACCGCCGGAGAGTTTGCACAGACTGCCGGGGAATTCGTGCCAGGGGCTGCTTTGTTCGGTGGTCTCAGCCCTGCTAACCTTGCACGCTTTGGCGTAGGTGCAGGGGTTGCTAGTGAGGCTGCTGGGCAACTTACTGAGGGAACATCGGCAGAACCGTTCGCACGGGCTGCGGGGGCTATTGCTGGTCCTCTTGCGGCAGGTGGCCTTGCACGTCTTGGTGCTAGGGCTATCACGCCAAACCCTGCGGACGCTGGGCGTTTAAGTCTTGCGAAGGTGCTGGATGATTTTGGCGTACCTATCAGCGCCGGGCAACGTGTGGGATCTGAAAGCCTTAGACGCTCTGAAGGTCTGACAGGTGCAGGCAGACGGCTTGCAGGGGATCAGGCGGAAGCATTCACAGCAGCGGCACTTAAAACCACAGGCGAGACGGCCAAGCGGGCAACCCCTGAAGTGCTTAACTCAGCGTTTAAGCGTGTGGGTGGCGTGTTTGATGACGTGTCTAAGGGCATTGATATCCCGATTGATGGGAATATGCTTACCCGGTTTTCCAATTCAATCAACACCTACCGGAGCTTGACAGCCAAAGGGCAGATTGTGCCTATTCTGGGCGAGGTTAACCGTAAGGCTGTTCAGGCATTCAGGAGCGGCAACCCGTTTTCTAGTGCGCAATACCAATCATTCCGAACCACTCTAAGCAAGATGACCACAAGCAGCGTTGCGGCAGAGCGTGAAGCGGCTAAAGAAATGCTCTCAGGTCTGGACGATGCTATGGAAGGCGCGTTGATTGCAGCGGGGCGGCCTGCTGACATTGCACGGCTTGCCACGGCGCGCGTTCAATACCGGAACCTACTGGCTGTTGAGCGGGCCGCCACAGGAGCAGGCGAGAAGGCGGCAACGGGGATTATCAGTCCTAGCGCTCTGCGCAATGCTGTGGTCACACAGGGCCGGTCATCATTCGCACGCGGCACACGGGGCGAACTTGGCGACCTTGCACGGGCTGGGGAAGCTATCATTAAGCCATTGCCAACATCTGGGACGGCTGAAAACCTCCGGGCGCTTGGGGTGCCTGCTGGGGTTGGTGCTATCGCTGGTGCAGAGCTTGGCGCGCAGTTTGGCAGTCCGGCGGCTGGTGCCTTGATTGGCGGCCTTGCGGCTCCTGCACTGAACGCGCTGAAATCAACGTCTGCGGGCCAGCGGTTCCTTGCAAATCAGCTTATCACAGCACAGCCAAGAGCATTCGGGCCAGGCTTGTTAGGGCCTATAGTTTCTGGGGTAGAATAATACCCCATGGCTTGCTATACTTACGACAAATAAGGAACCGGCATGGTTGAGATTAAGCGYAAATCTGATGAAGACATTCAGTCGATTGTTTCGAGTGCAATTGACAACGCTTTGATGTTCATTGAGTCCGAGATTGATCCGGACAGGAACCGCGCTCAGGAATACTTCAACGGCGAGGTAAGGCTGACCCATGAGCCGGGCCGGTCCAAGGTTGTGGCTACCAAGTGCCGTGACGCTGTACGTGCGGTCAAGCCTAGCCTGCTGCGGGTGTTTCTAAGCGCTGGTAAGCCGGTTGAGTATATCCCCAGCACACAGGAAGACGTTGCGGGTGCTGAGCAGGCTACAAGCTACGCACAGAACATATTTGACCGTGAAAGCGGGTTTACCCTGATTAGCGGGGCGTTCCACGACGCTCTGATTAAAAAGGCTGGGTTTCTCAAAGCATTCTGGGATGAAAAGACAGAGGTTGAGTTTGACGAATACACGGGCCTGACGGATCAGGAATATGCTTTTATCCAGACAGACGAAAGCATTGAGGTTATTGAACACACGGCGACTGTGTTTCAGACCACTGACGATGCGTTGAATCCCGTTGAGATTACTTACCACGATGCAAAGGTTTCGCGTGAAAAGACTGACGGCAAGATCACCATTATGTCGATTCCGCCAGAAGATTTCTTCGTGGATGAGCAGGCGACTAACCTGGAAGACGCCTATGTTGTTGGTCACAAGACAGACATGCGTATGGGTGATCTTCTGGATCTTGGCTTTGACTTAGAGGACATTCAAGACCTGGGGCAAGAAGACCTTGACGACGAGGCAAACTTTGCCCGCAAGGGGTTCTCAGAGGATTCCAATGAAAGCGCTGTTGACCCAAGCATGAAGCCCATTACGGTTTACGAAGCGTATATGCGGATGGACATTGAAGGCACGGGCATTCCCCGGCTGTATTGTTTTATCATGGCTGGCTCTAAGAAGCAGATGCTTGGCGAGCCTGAGTTGTGCGACATGATGCCGTTTGCTGTGTTTGAGGGCGATCCGGAACCACATGCGTTCTTTGGCCGTTCGCTGGTTGAGATACTTCAAGACGATCAGGACGTTGCAACCAGCATGTGGCGCGGCCTGATYGATAACGTCCACCTGACGAACAACCCCGGATATGCGATTGACGAAAAGAACGTCAACGTCGATGACATGTTGAATAACGAGATTGGATCGATCAAGCGGGTTAAGGGCGCTCCAATGAATTCAATCATGCCGTTGGCTGTTCCGTTCTCAGCAGGCCAGACTATCCCGGCGATGCAATACTTTGACCTTCTCACCGATACCAAGACAGGCATTTCCCGCGCGTCTATTGGACTTGACGCAGATGCATTGCAGAACGCCACGGCAACGGCTGTAGCAGCCACTGTGGGGGCGTCAGAGGGGCAGATTGAGGTTATTGCACGGAACTTCGCAGAGGGCGGCATGACGCAGCTTTTCAAGGTTCTGTTGCAGCTTATCAGACAGCACGCTACGGGCGACGAGATTATGCGGTTAGACGGGGCGTTTGTTCCTGTTGATCCACGGTCCTGGAACGTCAATTGGGACGTTATGACCAATGTAGGACTTGGGACCGGGCGTAAAGATGAGCGTTCGGTTGTTCTGCGTGAGGTTCTGGGCAATCAGATGAACGTGTGGCAGACATACGGGCCGGGTAACGGTCTTGTGACGCTGACGAAGATCCGCAACACGCAGGCGGATATCATGAAGAATTCCGGCATTCACAACGTTGATAGATATTGGGAGCCGATTGACCCGCAGAGAGAGCAGCAACTTCTTACTGCCGCAGCTGAGAACCAGCCCCCGCCACAAGATCCGAATGCAAGCATTGTACAGGCTGAGATTGGCAAAGCACAGATTGCAGCGCAGGCCAAGGTTCAGACCGACATGGCGAGAATACAAGCCGACCAGCAGAAGACACTATTCGAAGCCCGTCAGCGGTCCCTTGAAGCGAGCGCCAGTGATGACCTGGCCCGTGACAAGTTGATCCAAGAGCTTGTGATAGAGGCTGCTAAGATTCTAGGCCAATACGGAACATCAGTTGACGTTGCCAGCGTACAGGCCGCACAGGCCGCACCACGGGAGTTCTTCCAGTGAGTGTAATGGGTGACGCACAACATGCACAGAGGCTGATGGAGGACACATTTCTCCTCTCAGCGTTTAAACGAATTGAGGACGACCAAATCKCGGTYTTYCTKARTAGCGAWGCCGACAGTGAAGCTCGCGAAAAGGCGYATACAATGGTGTGTGCGTTGAATGAACTTAGACAGACCCTGAATGGATACATCATTGGCGGTAAGTTTGAGGAAATAAAGGATCAGCACCGTGGAAGCGACTGATACATTTGAAGCAGCGGTTAACTCGCTGTTGGCACCAACTGAAGCGCACCCTGAAGAGGCCGTGACAGAAGANNNNGNNGTTGAAGAGGTKGMGGTTGAKKCCGAAGCYGAAGANANNSWWMMCGWAGAWRYSGAMGCCGAAGAGGCYGAARYTRWWGAGGATGACGAAACCGAAGAGGTCGAGGCCCAGCCGGAACCGTCYGCATATACCGTTAAAGTTGACGGCGTAGAAAAGACGGTCACCCTGGACGAGCTTACCCGTGCCTACTCAGGTCAAGGACATATCCAAAAAGGAATGCAAGAAGCGGCGGCGCAAAAGAAAGAAGCCGAAGCCGTATTCACAGCACTCCAACAAGAGCGCTCTAATCTTGCTCAGCTTTATAAGCAGATGCAGGAAAGCGGCGTTTCTCAAGCCCCACAGATGCCTGACCCACAAATGGCGCAGACAGATCCAATCGGTTACACGCAGGAAATGGCACTGTACCAAGCTAAGAAGACTCAATTCGACGCCCAGTCTGCCCAGTTCAATCAAGTGAACGAACAGCAGTCACAGGCACAACAGCGCGCAATGCAAGCCTATCAGGGCGAACAGCAGCGTTTGTTGGTTGAGGCTATCCCGGCTCTTGCTGACCCTGAAAAGGGCACACAGCTAAAGACGGAACTTCTGGGCGCTGGATCTCATTACGGTTTTTCCGATGATGAGCTTGGGGGCATTATGGACGCGCGAACAATTCGTGTTCTCCATGATGCGATGCAGTTTCGTAAGCTTCAATCCGGCAAGGCTGTGCAGAAGACGGGCAAGGTCCGTCCTGTCACTAAGCCCAAGGCGAAGCGAACCGTTTCTAAGTCTGAGAAAACGCGCCGTGACATGCATGAGCGCTTGAGACAATCAGGCAGCATGGAAGATGCTGTTAATCTTTTGATCGGATAGGAACCCGAAAATGGTACAACCAACAAACACCTTCGACACTTACGACTCCATTGGTATTCGTGAGGATCTGGAAGACGTCATTTATGATGTATCGCCGGAAGAAACCCCGTTCTTCTCGTCTTGCGCCAAGGTTAAGGCGACCAACACGCTGCACGAATGGCAGACCGACGCTCTGCGCTCCTCTACCGACAACAAACACGTTGAGGGCGACGACACAGCAGCAGACGCGCGGGTAGCCACCTCCCGGCTGGGGAACTACACCCAGRTTTTCAAAAACGCTGTTGTCATTCCTGACACTGACCAAGGCATTGAYAAGGCTGGTCGGAACCGGGAAATGGCMTACCARGTTATGAAGACCGCCAAAGAGCAGAAGCTTGATATCGAAAAAGCCCTGTTTGACAATAACGCGCGCGTTGCTGGTAACTCCACCACTGCCCGTGAATTGGCTGGCGCTCCTGCGTGGATGATTACCAACATCACCAACACTGGTRYTGGTGGCGCTGATCCAACTGGTGATGGTACTGACGCCCGGACKGACTCTGGMACGCCTACTATCTTCACRCAGGCTGACTTCGAYAGCGTTATGCAGAAGATTTGGMTTGCTGGTGGTAAGCCTGACAAGGTGTATCTGTCCAGCTTCCAGATGAATATCGCTCTGGGCTTCACCGGCATGAACAACCAGCGTTCAACAGTCACCGCGACACGTTCCAGCAACATGATCGTGAATGACTTTGACCTGTATGTTACTCCTTGGGGCAACGTGACGTTTATGCCAACCCGTGAGAACCGTTCGCGTGACGTGTTTGTCATGCAGGCCGACAAATGGGCTTGCGGTATTCTCCGCCCGACCAACAACAAAGAGCTTGCTAAGACCGGCGATAACGAAAAGCGCCAGGTTGTCACCGAGCTGACGCTGATTTCTCGCAATGAGAAGGCCAGCGGTATGGTTGTTGATTGCACCGTGACCTAAGCTAAACGGGCGTCCCTTCGGGGGCGTCTACCACCATAAAGGGGTCTATCATGGCAACCGTTACAGTTAATTCAAACAATATTTATCTTTCGGTTGGCAAGAAACTGAAGGGCGAAAAGGCGGACATTCCGTCKAAAGAGATTGCAGAAATTCTAAAGGGCGACAAGGACGCAGGCCGCGCTCCACGTCTGACAAAGGAGGCCAAGCGTGAAACTWGCTGATCGCATGTTTGAAGAGGGTGGAATGATGGTCCACCAGCGCACGTTTGACCCTACGCAGACCATTGAGGATGTAACGGCCATGCGCGGSGCWMAGYTGGGCCACACGGGCGAAAGTCGGCACATAGGGCGCATTCCTGGCTGGATGATGACCGAGTGGTTTAAAGAGGCTGGCGTTAAGTGGACTGACACAAAGGCTTGTGAGGAAGTCGTTAAACGGAAAATGATGTCCGGCGAGTTCTCAGCATTTAGAAATTGGCAAGGATCGTACTGATGGCAACTATTTCACCACAACGCACGTTGGCAAACCCAAGCACTGAATACCTTTGGGAGACTGCCAAAACCGTGGACACCATTTTAAGCGTTGAGCTAGAAGGCGCTCAGGGGCTTGGCGGGGCTGTAACTGCAACCGGAACGTTTGGGGGCGCTACAATCACCATGCAGGGGTCCATCGATGATGTGAACTTCTTCACGCTGAAGGACGCGTTTGGGTCTAACATCTCATTCACTGTTGGTGGGTTGGCTGAGTTCTCGACTGGCGCGCGGTATCTGAAGTTCGACATGTCCGGTGGCACGGCTGATGACGTTGATGTAATTATTTCTCTGCGGGGCTGATATGTCTACATTCTGGGGAACACCCGACCAGTCAACCACCTCATGGGCGGTTATCAACAGGAACAGAGGCACGTTTAACCCTCTCAGCCTCTTTGCGAATAGCGAGGAAGGCGTGTGGTTTGATCCTTCCGATTTTACCACGATGTTTACCGACACTGGCGGGACGACTGCTGTCACCACGTTTGGCGACCTTGTGGCCCGTATTGACGACAAGTCTGGTAACGGGAACAACGCCACGCAGGCCACATCAGGGTTTAGGCCCACACTGGCGCGTCACCCGGTCACTGGTGCGCGTAACCTGTTGACGTTTACGGAAGAGTTTGATAATGCGGCGTGGATAAAAGTAGGTCTAACCGTGTCTGCGAACGTTACTGTTGCGCCGGACGGAACAAACACAGCGGATAAACTTATAGAATCCGCATTAACTGAATTTCATTTCTTGTCTATGACTCCGTCGTTTACGACTAAGGACACTGCGAGTTTCTTTGTAAAAGCCGCAGAAAGAGATGAGGTCTCGGTGTTCCTGTCAGATTCCGGGAACCAAGGTGTTAACTTCAATTTGACAAACGTCACGGCGATACCTACTGATGCGCAAACGTCTGGGTCTATAGAGGCAGTGTCTGGCGCTCCGGGTTGGTTTAAATGCGCGGTCACAAAAATAAACGGGGTTGCCGCTGTGGGGTTCCGCATTGGTATACGAAACGGTGCACTGACAAGCTATCTCGGTGACGGCACGTCCGGCGTGTTCATGTGGGGTGCACAACTCGAAACCGGCTCATCCGCTACCGCATACCAGAAAGTCACCACTAAATTTGACATAACCGAAACCGGCGAGGATGACCGCTGGTACTTGTCCTTTGACGGGTCTAACGATGCACTTGCCACGGCTGCTATTGACTTCACCGGCACGGACAAGATGAGCGTGTTTGCTGGGGTTCGGAAGCTGAGTAACTCGGCTACTGGCACAATAACCGAGTTAAGCGCAGACGCTGGAACGAATGCGGGTTCATTCCAGATGACAGGTCCAGCCGCAACGAATGACAACTATCGGTTCAGGGCTGGCGGAACTACTAGGGTAATTGCAGACACTCCAACAAATTCTTCCCCACAGCCCACAACAAACATAATTAGTGGTTTAGATGATATATCAGGCGACGAGGTAATTATAAGGACTGATGGAACGCAAATAGCAGAAGTTACCAGCGACCAAGGAACCGGAAACTTCGGCAACCACGTACTTTACATAGGTTCACGGGCCGGAACGTCCCTGCCATTCAACGGCAACATATATTCCCTAATCATTCGCGGCGCATCTAACACCGATTCCGAGCTAAACGGCGCAGAGGCACACACAGCCCGCGCTACAGGCGTTAATATCTAAGAAAGGGCCAACCGTGGGTAATCCTCTACTGTATCTGGTGCTCCTTATTATCGGCTCAGGGGCTGCTATAGCTAAAGACAGGTGGCTCCTCGCCGTTGTTTTGTGGATTAACTTCGGGGGGACTGTATCGCTTGCAGACGAGCCTATGGCTGTTGGTGTGCTTGACCTGGCATGTGCGGCGGTTCTGGTGCGGTTCGGTAGTAAGCGGGATTATGTGGTCGCGGCKYTGTTYGCCGTAATGGTGGYWYTCTATGCTAWGGCGGGWKWTTTGGGKAAAACYRCAAYTTAYRRTATAGTTGAYGGAKTAGCCTACGCACAGATRKTTGTAATAGGGAGCGGCGGKTTTGGCAAACTATTCACAAGCCTTCGACGTTCTGTATTGGCTATGCTTGTTCCTACTTTTGGCGGTATTGTGGGCTTCGGGGGTCACTCCGACATACGTCCTCAAGATGATATGGGCGGGAATAAAAAGCGCGGTGATGCGGGATGACTGACTTTTCCAAGGAGCCTATTGATGGCATTGAGGCGGCCAGGTTCCGCAAGATGCGCCACGAATGGGAAGGTTTCCGAGATAACGACCTGGAACCATTGCGAAAGGTGTCTTGGGCGGTTAGGAACTGGAAATTCCTTGGGATTATGGTTATCATTGGCGCTGCTGGTACGTTTAAAGAATTCCTGGACTCTGTGAGGGCTTGGCTGTGAAAGCATTTATAATTGGAAGCGTGTTTGTATCGTATTCAACGGGCAGCGGTTTTAGAGTTTGGGGTGACTGGATCATGGGAGCGCTTCAATGAGAGAGATTAAACGGGCGATTATTCACACGACTGCCACAGATCCTAATTGGATGGACGGTCAGGGCGCAGAGGCTAAGCGTGACGAGATTGACAGATGGCACAAAGGCAAGGGCTGGGCTGGGTTTGGATATCATGGGCTGATTGACCGGGACGGGGCTTATGTTCAGGGCAGGCCGTACCACACGCAGGGCGCACACGTGAGGGGCCAGAACGGCGATTCCATAGGGGTTACCCTTGTGGGCGGGCGCGGATCTGCTGCTAACGATGAATTTAGCGACAACTTCACGAATGAGCAGGAACGGGCGCTGATTGAATGGATGGAAGAGGTAAGCGAGCTTTTCCCCGGCATTACGTTCCACGGGCACAATGAGTTTGCCAACAAGGCTTGCCCCGGATTTAACGTGAATGACTGGATGGACATGGCCGACCTGACTGAGCCGCCTAATATGTTCGCAGATATCGTTGCACTGTTCATGAAATTATTCGGAGGTAAGAAATGAAATACTTCAAACCAAGATCGTTAACCTGGTGGGCGTCTGTAGTGCCTATGGCCGGGGGCGTGTTCATTGCACTTGAGCCCATGCACGGGATGGGTGGTGTTGCTGATTCCGTGTCCAACCTTCTGGGCAATGTTCAGCCGTACATTTTGATTAACGCTGGCCTTGCAGGCATTGGGTTTCGTGGTGCGATCAAATGATCCTGTGGAAGCTCATAGGGCCTTACGTCATGGGCGCTGGTGCGTTGTTGGCGGTGCTGGGTGCTTTTGCCCTTAGGATACGCTCAAACACGCTAAAATCGGTGCGTGCGAAGCAGAACGAAGAACATATTAAGGCAAGGAGCCGGATTGATGCGGAAAAGATTGACACTGATGTTGACGCTGCTCGTGAGCGGTTGCGTAAGCGTGGCGAGTGAGAGCGCGCTGTGTCCGGGGATTGAAGATGCGCTTGCCGCCCACTCGTCGGCGCTGGCGGCAAGTCCTGATGATGCGTCTGTGCTTACGGGTGATGTGCTGGTGAGAAAGATCGACGCGTTCTGTTCCTAGCTACCCGAAACCAAGACCATTTGCCGTTAGCCAGCCAGTGTCGCCCCATTGTGTCCACGTAATTGTTGACCTGCTTTCCGCTAACTACGTCTGTGAAGTTGTAGCCAAGCATCTTCATTGGCCTGCCACCTAGTATCCTCATAGCCCGAACGCCTCCATAATCCTGCGGGTGCGGCGTGCGTGTACTGCGTCTTTTGCAGCGCCCATAGATCCGGTACTAGATGGTATGTGTTTCCCGTTATCAGCATAAGCTGCCCACATCTTTTCATGACCTGATCCGGTTAGCCCGACATCCCTAATGGTGTATCCAACTGCAAAAATCATGCTCTCTCCTTGCACCCAATCCAGCGGCTTAATCATCCCCGGCAGCGCGGCTATGATGGCGTCGGCTGTTGATAGCATCTCATGGTCTGCATCTGTGCTATTCTCAAGAATCTCTGCAAGTTTATCTCTCATGGCGTCTCTCCTGGTATAAGGGCTTTGATGGATCGAGTTATTGCGTCTCTCATTATGTTTGCATATTTTACACCTTTTGGTTCTGTATAATTAGCGCCCACAAACTTATAAGTTGATGCAGTCACAGCCGCCATTCTAAGCCCCTCTGCAATGCCAGCTTGGTAGTCGGCGCGCTCACTTTCAGCTTTGCATAGCTGACGTGACAGCCAACGGATGCGGTCCTTTGCCATGGTCTGCATAACGATATCACCGCTCACCATGTACTGACCGTTCGCCAGCTCGTCGTCGGTGTACCGACCCCCTGCGAGTTCATGGCGCTCACAGTCGTAACGGTTGCCATGCGGGTCCGGCTCGCCGTCTTCGCGCCACTGTGCTGATGATGTCTGGTCAGTCATCACAACACCAACGTGCTGAACGAAATAACAGCAATAGCCACTACGCCGATAACGTCTCTGATTTTAATCATGTCTCGTCTCCCTAACATGCAAACATTGCTATGACGTAGTATTCACCAAGCTTCCAAGTAACTGTCCCGGTGAAATCGTCGCCGCTAAACCCGGCTGACTGGCTTACCCATTCAGATTTTACATGGCCGGTATCGCAATCTTGGGTAATGCCTTTAGGCGTATGCTCCGACTGGTGCTTTACCATAATTCCGTAGCAACCGTCCACGCCTTCAGACAGCCCGCTAATTGCTGCCAACGTTTTGTTCGAAAATGCGCTCATGCTCTCTCTCCTTTGTTTAACTGACCATACCATAAGTATTGCGCACGTCAAGCGCTAAACCACATAGTCAGTATCAGGCCCATATTCCTCACGCCACAGCTTTGGCTCCCGGTGAATGGCTATCTTAGACCCATCGAAATTGCCCTGGTGATGGCCTTCGCACAGCGGCAATGTCTGGCTGTCTGGTGTCCGTCTGTTACCGCCCCTACCCATGATAGCGTGGTGAACCTGTGTGGGGCTACTCTGCGTCATCCCATAGGCTTCGCATATACAGCATGGGCGCCCGGCCACCTCCGCTAGTCGTGCCGGATCTTTCCTCTCTTTGGGCGTCTTCTGAAATGGTGCGCGGCCTGTCAGTGTCATAATTCCTCCGTTTTGTTAACATAGTTCAGATGTGTGTTAAGATTCCGGCGTTTTGTCACTATACCGGCTCTCCCATTCCTAAAAACTCCGTCGCCTTGCATTTGTAAAACGACATTTCGAACCCGCTGTCGTAAAGGCTTTGCTCCACCAATTCACCGCGAAACATGCATTCTGCCTGCGTTCTCAGCACATAAGGCGGCAACGGTTCTGTGATAGCCCCGTCAATGATAACAAACACGTATAATAACCAAACTGTCATTTCTCACTCTCCTGATATACGTGGCCAAGCCACCGCTCCACTTTATCCCATGCTTCTTGAATTTCTGGCGTTCCCTCCTGTCTTACGGCTATCCTCAGTTTGTTGAAGTCGGCCCGGATCTTTGACAGCTTAGGCCCGTTTGGGTTTGGGCCGTATCTATCCGTCATTGGCTCCCTCAATCCCATTGCGTGCAAGAGTTACCAGCCGCAAATAGTCGTCATGGGTAATTCTCACGCCATCAACCATCTCTTGGGCTGTGAGCTTGTCGTTCAGGCGTGCCCGCACATATTCACACTGTTGCATGTGCATGTGAAGGAAGTTCCTATCTATGGATGATTTGATCACGCCCCGTCTTACAATTCTATGCTCAGCCACTTCCATATCCTCTCTCTGCACTACGTTGATTGGCATTCAGTGACCGCCAGTATTCTATCTTCATCTTTGCCGCTTCTCTCAGGCTTCTCAGCTTCTCATACTCCTCAGTCGCCATTGTCAGTGAATTTATTGCTGTCATGTATTGATCCGATGCGTAGGCTTCCCGTTCCTGGGCGGCTGCGCTCTWTTCCCCGCTGTGCCGCATTGCAAGTGATTTAACCACCCGCAACATGGCCTCGCATTTCAYAAGCTCAGCTTTGGCCCGTGCGATATCTGCCGCGCTGGTGACCAAAAACTCAGTTGCTTTGTATGCGCTTTCCCGTTCATCCATCAGAACAAACTCGCGCCKAGAATATACGTGATGTAAACGCTGCGCACCCGGTCAACTTCAACCTCAAATTCGCCAGCAACGTCACGGATAATTGCTGACATGTCCTCTTCATCAGCTTCACAGCATGTCAGTTCCTTTACTGCTGCCCGCCATTCGTTCAGGGCGTCACGTATAGCGCTGTCAGGGGTCATGACAACTCCCCCCGCCGCTTGTCCTTCGCAGCAATCACAGCCGCGTCAGACGCAACGTGTTTCATGTCACGGTTAAGGCCGCTCCAGTATGATTTGAGCGCGTCCATATCTTCAAGGGCTTCGATCCGTGAAATTGTCGTGTCGATCTCTGCTTGTGAAGGCCCCTTAGGCTCCTCCCGCTTGTGGTCGATGCTGTCTGTTTCCGGGTCATCGCCGGTCTCAAGGCCGAACGTTTTCAACAGCGCGTATTTCACCGCATACGACATAGCCTTGCCTGGCCCCTTGTCCTGGTTGTCTACGCCATATCCGAACGTTGGAACGTCAAAGAAGTCTTCAGGCTTGTCTATGTTCACAAACCGCACGACCATAGCGCATTCGGCCCGGTTGCCGCTGTGTACGTGCTCACAAGCTACAGGGTGGCACACAACGCCGTTCTTCAGCATCTCAGGGCGTAGGCGGGCTGTAACACTGTCATGGCTGACGAAGTTGTACTGCATGCCCTGCTTCTTCTCTTTCTGGATGTAGGAAACCTTCTCCATCACAGCCGCGATCCGTTGGTAAATATTCTTGTCAGTCATCTTTTCTCTCCAGTGGTTTTGTTCTTGCGTCCAGAGCATTGACGAATGCGCCGTACCTATTCGCCAGCCGCTTCATTTGGTTTAACCCTCTTTCGCTGAACGGGTCGCCCTTCATCAGTGCCGTGGTCAGTCGTTCAAAGCCACCCTCCACGAATATGTCCCAAGCCTCCCTGGGCTGCCGGGAGTCTGCTACGCGCGGTAGTCCTGCCATGGGGTTCCCTCCAAATATTTGCGCTCAAGTTCGTCGGCCTGCGCCTTGCCTGCGATAGCGGCATGATACATAGGGTGATGTGTATTCCCCGTGCGCTCGCCCACATTCTCCCAGACTTCAGCCCTGGTACGCAGGCAATCAATCTGCGCCTGTAGGTTTGTGAAGCTCTCGAATGCTCCGCTCTCCAAGATTGGCATTACTTCGCCCTCCGTGTCTTTTTCCGAGCCGCCCTTGCAGCCTTCGCCGCCGCTCTGTTCTTCTCAAAATTGTAGTTCCTGGTAGAAGTCATCTTGAATGAACTTCTCCGATCAGCCCTGGTGTTAATCCCGCCATAAAGGTCAGGGGAAAGATCCAGAGGCGGTCTGGGGTCTGTGTCGTCAAGCAAGATATCAACACCCACTTCACGGCTTAACACCATACCTGCAATTGCGGCCATTGCTGCACCTGTTGTCATTAACCGCCTCATCACTTCGCCTCCGCTGCTTTAATCCGTTTCCATGCCAGCGCCGTCGATACCGGCAAGTCGTATGCCTCAGCCATGCTTAGAAGCATCTGTGCCCACTGCATTTTGTCCATTATTCTGTCTCCCATTCATCTGTCGGCGCTTCGTCCAGGATCTTCTCCATGAACTTCTCAGCACCATATTCACCGAGCCATTCGATCAGGCCTTTGCGGGTGTAGAGTGTGCCGAGCATATGGACACAACTAATGTGTGCGTCTTCGATATCCAGTGCCTTCGGTTCATCGCGGCCATTACCAGAACTAACCAGTTTACAGGCTAGTTCCGCATATGCTTCAATATACATCGTCTGCGTTGAGTTTGTCATATCGTCCTCCTGTTGAATTTAGATTACACTAACGGTTCATGGTGTCAATAACTATATTGCGCTTTACTTGCGCCGATAGATACCGTATAAATAGGTATGAAAGGAGGCCACATGACAGATAAAACTAAGGTAGGCTTCATGGCTACAGACCCGGAGAATAAGCTGATTGAGCTTGCTCGTACACTAAAGGGCCACAGCGTTAAGACGGACTGGCTGCGGGCTATCACGCTGGAGGCGGCGGTTCATGTTCTTCGGGACAAGATTGCACACCTGAAGGCGCGGGACGCTTCGACCTATGAGATTGAGGACGTTCTGGTCCAGGCTGAGCAATGGGTTCTGCGCTCACGGAAAACAAAGAGGGCAATCAAATGAAGCCCAAGCACACGATAATCTTCCTACGGGAGACGATAACCGAATGCTTTATCCGTGATGCATCAACGCTGCTGACGGTATTGGCCATGATCGGTATTGGCGTGTACGTGGAAAGTGACGCTATGCAATGGCTTGGCGCTGTTTTCGCGTTCATCGCTATCATGTCAAAATCTAAGTCAGTTGCCCTTCACTACAACCTTGAAGAGGCGGCGCAGAAAATCAAAGAGATGATGGAGGAATCTAAATGAGTAGTGTTAACAAAGTAATCATTCTGGGCAACCTGGGCCGTGACCCGGAAGTCCGGAATTTCCCCAATGGTGGCAAGGTGTGCAACCTGAATATTGCCACGTCTGAGAAGTGGAAGGACAAGAACACCGGCGAGCGCAAGGAAAAGACTGAGTGGCATTCCGTAGCTGTGTTCTCTGAGGGCCTTGTCCGGGTGTGCGAGCAGTATCTGCGCAAGGGTTCTAAGGTATATATTGAAGGTGCCTTGCAGACGCGCAAATGGCAGGACCAGAGCGGGAATGACCGTTACAGCACGGAGATTGTGTTGCAGGGGTTTGGCTCGACGCTGGTGATGCTTGACGGGCGCGAAGAAGGCGGTGGCAACCAAGGCGGTGGCCAGCAGCAGGAGAGCRGCGGCGGCGGATACRGYGRYGRCSRWRGSRRCGSCSNNGGTTNTGRYGRNNCGGANAGYATSSNCGWKSANATTRTKMSTGGAGGATCTGATGGCAACTTACTATGTGAGCTTTAAAATAACCGGCTCGGGAAATGCAGAGATCGAAGCAGGAAGCCAGGAAGAGGCCGAGAAAAAGATGAACGATGGAGATTTTTCATCCGATCCTGAGGTTACCGATTGGGATATAGAAACGGATGCGTATCGCGGCGGATATATTGAACTGTCTCTTTGAGGAGGACTAGCAATGCCAGACGAGTTTCACCAGCACGAAGCGCTACACACATGCCACGTTATTGGGGACACCTTTAACACGCATGTGACGGAAAGCGTATACGTCAAGGATAACCCGGAGTTAGAGGAGTTGTGCGACAAGGCGCAGAACGCGATATTCCAAGTATATCAGGCCATTGGTGCAAAGGAGGGCTAACAATGACAAACGACCAACACGCCGCCTATGTTCTATGCCGGAAATCGCACACAGACTTTCTGGACAACGTTCTGAGCAATCCACACGTCCAGGCTAACCCGGCACTTGTCGAGGTATGCCATGAGGCCATGAGTGCAATTGACGACGCTTACAAAGCTATAGGAGAGAAAACATGAACGCGATTAAAGGCTATGTGGAACGCATGGAAAACCTGATCGAAGAGGGCAGCCGGGTTTCGGATGACCGGAAGGAACTAAAGGCTGAAATCAAGGGCAATGGCTATGACGCGGCTGTCATTGACAAGCTGGTGAAGATCCGGGCTGACCGCGACAAATACGACGAGTTCGAGGCCGTTCTGGATCTGTACAAAGTTGAGATGAACATGGAGGCGAGCAATGTTTGACAATATCAGAGCAACGATCCGCAATATCTTCAAGAAGCCCACAGACATTCCAATGTATCTGTCTGGCAAAGATCCGATGGAGGACGCTTACAACGTGCCGCCTGTGTCAGTCGCAGGGAACTTCGAGACATACATGGAATGCGTGAACCGACACATGCATGAGGAGCTTTCAGACGTGCAGCTTCACCTTATCTCAGCAATTGACCTGGCAGAGCATAAGCACCGGCCCCGCGCCAGCATGAGGGCAACGCTCACTTCGGTCACAAGCGAACTGCTCCAGCTTGAGAACACCATGCACAGGCTTGCCAAATGAGACGCGCCGCCCGTGTCGACGAAAATCAGGCCGAAATCGTTGCTGGCCTTCGTAAGTTTGGAGCCTCTGTTCAGCCGCTACACGCGGTCGGGCAGGGGTGTCCAGATTTGCTGGTGGGATTTAAGGGCAACCATTTGATGGAGGTAAAGAACCCTGAGAAGCCAAAGGGTGACCAGCAGCTAACGCCAAGACAGGTTAGGTGGCACGAGGACTGGAACGGACCTATTCACGTTGTACGCACGCTAGAGGAAGCGGTAGCCGTGCTTATGGAGGAAGACTGATGGTTGATTTCGTTACGGAAGGATACATGAGCTGCTCGCGTGGTGAAATCATTGACTTGCGCGGTAGAAATCCGCTTTTTGTCCACGGGTATCTAAACAGACTTGATGACTTTATGTACCAACCAAGGAAGACGGCTGGTGAGATAAGGCGTGATCTTGGTTATATCAATGCTGTCCTTTCAGACGATGTGATGACATGAGAAGTCTATACATGGGCCACAGATACGCCCTTTCGCATCTGGACGGGGACAAAGAAACTGTTATCCAGTTCGTGCAGCGCGGGCCACTACATGACCCTATAGAGGGCGTGACAAACCAAGAGGTACTGCGATCTGTAATCGACAGGGTGAAGGTTCTTGATTCCGAAAAAGCGTGGCATGGAAACGATCTTATACTGATGCACCTTCGACAGGCGATAGCACTTCATGAGTCAAGGGCGCTTGAAATGAAGATTTCAAAGGGTGCAGCAGACGTTGAGTTTTATGAAACAGGTGACGACGGTCATTTCAAAGCATAGATAACGCTATTAGGTCATCGGCTAACGCTGGTGGCCTTTATGCATAGAAAAGACCCGCTAGATTTCTCCGGCGGGCCTTGACTTAAGCCCTTGGTATGGGCAAGTATGGCGATACTACAACGCAAGGTCAGATTAGAACGGATGGTGCCGCTAGTCAACCTTGCTCCAACATAAGGAGCTTAATATGGCTAGGTTAAAATTAAAATTTATAAAAGGTGATGATGATTTCTGCGATGTGTGGGAATCTGATTGTGGTGCTATTGTTGTCCCACCTAATGATGATGTTTATCCGTTGTATGATGTGTACCTAGATCCAGACCCTATTGAGGAGTGCACCAACTACTGCAAAGTAGATACGCCATATTCTAGGTGGTGTCTGTGCGGCACTGATGGACCATCAAAGCAGGTTAGAGCGCTAAAGAGCGCAAGGTCACTACTAAGAGGACATGGACTCAAGAAGTAGATAACACATAGAGCCGACCTGTTAACGCGGGTCGGTTTTGTTTTGATAGTTGCTGGATCCGGAATATTATGAGCGCCTAATCACCACAGAAAGTAAA
>JAESRU010000157.1 GCA_016764455.1 Hyphomicrobiales bacterium
CAATAGATAGCCGAACAGAGATTCAAACAGGTCCGGACCAGCTTGGTGCGAATTGGGCCTGGCGACCAACTCCAATAGAGGGTGGCGATCAAGTTCTCTCTCGCCTTCATAGGCCAGCCAATGAAGCGATGCCGCTGCTTCAGCGATCATCCGGGTGCAGCGATAGACAACCGGGTTGCGGGCAAAACCTTCACGCGCCAGAGCCGCATAATCGCGCGGTGTCCAGACCGGTCGACCTTGACTATGCAGAGCGACCAAAGCGCCGGTTTTACTGGATTTTTGCGCAAATTTCCCGAAAGGAACGGAGCGTGTACTGCTATAGAGACGATTCCAGATTGATGGCATTTAAATAGTCTCCGCCTGCCTAGATGGCGCGCAATTGCGGGCCATTCCCAAGGGATGTGAGCATCAGGTTGGTCAAAGCCCAAACAAGGGCGTCCAGWCGATCAGGTGAATGACCGCCGGTCAGCCCGTCCGGGCCGAAATCACAAAGTTCATCTTCAAGTTCCGGGTAAGTCCCGGCATGGGCGACAAGACCGCGTTCGTACAATGCCGCAACCGGCTCCGCCCGCGTCCATTTTGAGCGGATGGCACGCACCGGCGTGACCGGTACGGTTTCATCGATTTGGCGGATCACGGCTTCCACCATGTCGCCGCCTTGATTGACTTCAACAACGATCCGGTCGGCYTGYAACCGGTTATAAAGTGCCACCGCTTTTGTGGCCCATCCGATTGGAGACAGACCCTGACAGGTGGCGTCGGCTAGAATATAAGCGCGTTTGTCGTGTCCTTTGCCAGCGGCGATGATGCCGCAAGCATCAGATTTTGAGTGGGCCGTTACGGGCGGGTCCACAGCAACCACGATCCGTAACAAATCTGGCGGATGATCAATTCTGCCGATTTCAATTGCTTCGCGAGACCAGAGACCATCTTCACGGTCTTCGAGCAGGTCAGCGTCCAGTTCCTGTCTGCCAAGACGGGTTCCCTGATAACGATCAATGATCGTTGAAAAGAATGCAGGCGACAAGTTCGCCCGGTTCTCGCTCGTCGCCATGCGCGAAACCACAACGTCTGGGTCTTCAAGTAGCGATTTCAACAATTCCRTTGGCCGTGGCGTGGTGGTGACCACCTGCCTTGGGCGATGGCCCGTCCGCAGCGCAAATTGTAACATGTCCCAGGTTTGGCGCGGGTGACGCCATTTACAAACTTCATCGCACCATGCCGCACTAAATTGATGCCCGCGCAAAGATTCCGGTGTTTCGGCTGATAATGCTTCACCAATTACACCATTCGGCCAAACCAATTGCCCGCGCGAGGCGACAAATTCCGGCCGCTCGCATTCCCGATGAACCGCCAATATTCCAGCTGTCCCTTCAATCATGATGTTGCGAACTTCATCGAGCGTGCGCCCGATCAGGGCGATGCGTGCCGGCGACCCAAAACTTGCTGGCGCATCATCAAGAGCCAGATTGCGAACCCATTCGGCACCGGCTCTGGTTTTCCCAGCCCCCCGGCCCCCGAGGATTAGCCATGTGGTCCAGTCAATATCATCGGGTGGCAATTGTGCAGATCGTGCCCAAAGGGGCCAATCAAAAATAATTCGCTCAAGCGACACTGCGTCGAGGCTGGTGAGAAAAGCTTCAAGCTCTCCCTCATTTTCCAATTTCCTCAATGCGGCGGACAATCTCGTCTCTGAATCGCGCTGCATCTAGTTCCGCCCCGATAGTGTCTGCCTTATCCGACACGGATTTGTTGCTGTTCTGCAATTCAATCAATTTTTCCAGGGTTCGCACTAGCGTCGAGAGCGTTCGGGCATCCCGTTCGGCGGTTGCTGTGGCGTTGGTGTCATTAATTTCAGGCTTCACTTGCATGCGCCTTTCAATGGCTGACATCTGTTGGTGAAGCGCGGCGTAGAGCCTGGCCACTAGTTTGGCCTGCTCAGGATAGTTGACTTCGCCCACAGACTCAGGATTGTCGGATTCAATGACAGGTTTTAGTTGCTTACGCTTTGGCCAGTTTTCGCGCCGGGCACGGCTATAAAGCGTGCTGGGCGAAATCCCGTACCGGGCACAGAGCCCTTGAACGGTTTCACCAGATTCCACATAGCCACAACGAATATCTGCCCAACGGCGCTCATCAGATGCTGACATGCCGGAACAACGATTCAGATTATTGAAAATTTAAAGAGGGCTGACCGGATCGCCTTAAGCGCAATTTTCGGACAGTAACAGAAAGATACACAAGAACCGTAACGGTGTCAATGAATTTTTAACGTATTTCGTAAATTAATATGCTATTTCACCAATTACCGTGGTTTTCCGACGATGGAACGCACGTGGTCTTGCAGATCTTCTTCTGCAACGCTGCTTTCGGGCACCGCCCAATCGCGGATCGATACGCCCATTCTGTGAACCTCTTCCTGATCGCCCGAAATCAGCGGATGCCAAGGCAGCAGGTCTTGCCCTTCATCAAGGCGGCGGTAAGCACAGGTTACCGGCAGCCAGCCAATTTCTTTTATGCTTTCGGGCGTCAGTGGAATGCAGGTCGGGACGCGCACGTGGCGGTTGGGATAATCGGTACATTGGCAGGCCCCGATATCCAGCAAGGCACACACTACATCGGTATAGGCAACTTCACCGGTATCTTCGTCTTCAAGCTTGATCAGACAGCAAAGCCCACANCCATCGCACAAGGATTCCCATTCTTCACGCGACATTTCGTCGAGCGTTTTTTCTTTCCAAAATTTGTTGTCGGACACAGAAAWTCCCCAATATTAGCTTTATCTGCCAGAATGGCTAAACARCCTGACGCGATGTCGATAGAAGGTTGTATAGGCTGCTTTTAGGGTACATAACATGACCTTTAGCCGCGACGATTGATAAAGTGTTTTGGCAGGACCGGACCTTGCGCGATCCATTTCTAGGCAGAAAAAACAAGCGACCAGGAATCAGGCTTGTAGAAGTCGATTCATGGATCGACACTGCCATGTTCCAGGCAGGCCAGACCATTCGGCATTCCTATCAGGCTTATTCCACCTGGATGAACCGGTTTCACGTTGGTGGCTTCAAACGCCTTGTTGTTGAACTTCTCTCAGACGGGATGTCGTTTGGCGTATTGGGCGCTGCATTGATGCTGTTTCTGGCCATCCCTGCCTTTGACGAAACCACCGATAACTGGCTGCAATCAAGCCAATATAGCGTCACATTTACCGACCGGTATGGCAATTTTATCGGCAACCGGGGCATTTTGCATAATGATGCGGTGCCGCTGGAAGAATTCCCGGATCACATGATTCAGGCCGTTCTGGCGACCGAAGATCGCCGGTTCTTYWTRCATTTYGGYATCGATTTTATCGGACTGGTCCGGGCTATCTCCGAAAATGTTCAAGCCGATGGCGTTGTTCAAGGTGGTAGCACGCTAACCCAGCAGCTTGCCAAGAACCTGTTTTTAAATTCAGAGCGCACGATCCAGCGAAAAATCAAGGAAGCCTTCCTGGCGCTGTGGCTCGAAGCGCGGCTGACAAAACGTGAAATTCTAAAACTCTATCTTGACCGCGCCTATCTTGGTGGCGGCACGGTTGGCGCTGACGCTGCTGCTGAATATTATTTTGGCAAATCCATACGCGATGTAACCATTGCTGAAGCAGCGATGATTGCGGGTCTTTTCAAGGCCCCGAGCCGGTTCGCGCCACACGTCAACCTGCCTGCCGCCCGCGCCCGCGCCAACGAAGTGCTGAGCAATATGGTGGAAGCGGAATTCCTGACTGAAGGCGAAGTATTTGGCGCACGCCAACATCCAGCGACGCCGGTTGATCGTTCCGAAAATTATGTTCCTAATTACTTTCTCGACTGGGCCTTCCGGGAAGCGCAACGGCTCGGGAATGGCGAAGACTATGTTCTCAATGTTCGCACAACCATTGATATTGGCCTGCAACAGGCAGCAGAAGGCGCGATGGATGCCTCGTTTCGCCAGTTTGGTGCGCGCTATGGCGCCGGACAGGGCGCTATGGTGGTCAACGAGCATGACGGTGCTGTGCGGGCCATGGTGGGGGGGCGGGATTACGGCCAGAGCCAGTTTAACCGCGCCACCGATGCGCTACGGCAACCGGGATCATCGTTCAAACCATTTGTTTATATGACTGCCATGCTCAACGGTTTTACGCCAGACAGCGTTGTGGTGGACGCACCGATTACCATCGGCAATTGGTCGCCGCGAAATTATGGACGCTCCTACCGAGGGCCGGTCACGCTCATGACCGCGCTGACCCGATCGATCAATACCATTCCCGTGCGCCTGTCCCGGTCATTCGGAATTCGTAAAATTGTCGAGACCTCACAATTGCTGGGGCTTCGCAACAACTTTGTCATGACCCGTTCGATGCCGCTTGGAACCAACGAAGTGACCGTTCTCGATATGACCAGCGGGTATACGGTATTTGCAAATGGTGGGCGGCGGGCACAGGCTTACGGCATTCTTGAAATCACCAACAATGCGGGCACCGTTTTATACGATCATCAAACGGACGGACCCAAAAACGACCAGATCGTTGATCCCCAATATATCGCCTACATGAATTCCATGCTGACCAGCGTGGTGGAATTTGGGACCGGCAGGCGGGCCCAATTGGATTTCACTGTGGCGGGCGGTAAAACCGGCACCACCCAAGCTTATCGCGACGCATGGTTCATGGGATATACCGGGAAATACGTGGCCGGAATATGGTTCGGAAATGATGATTTCAGTTCCACCCGCCGCATGACCGGTGGATCGCTACCCGCAATGACCTGGAAGCAATTCATGATCGTGGCACATAGAGACCGCGACATTCCACCGATCCTCGGGGCACTTGATCCGCGTGGTGTGATGCGCAACCGTGACCAATTGCTTGCAGGCGGTGAAGCGGGTGCAGACGGTGTTGGCGGTCCCTCACCTCAGGTTTCAACCCTTTCGCGAACCATGACTGGTGCCCTGTCCAATCTTGAAGATCTGTTTCGGAATTCAACCGATATAGTGGCGCCGCCAGCGGCGACAGCCCCGACGCCCGTATCTGCTATTCCTGCACCCATCAGGACGGGAATGGTTCAGAACAATGACGCAAATAGTGAGGGCAGACGACAGACTGCCACACGTTAGCCGTTGGTCATGTTGACAAAACGCGGTTCGATTTTTTTCAAATCCTGAATAACCAGTAATGACGAGTAAATGCGGTGAAATTTCTATTTAATCTGACCATTGTCTTGGTACTCGCCATGATTGTCGGGCTTGGCTCGGTCTGGCTCACCGTTCAAGGGCGCGCTGGCATTGAGCAGGTCCGCAAGGGACCATGGATATCGTGGATCGCAGCAGGTGATCCCGATGCTGACCCGTATACGCGCGCCATGCTGGCCCGGACGGGACGTATTCCATTGGCGGCAGCCGAAGCGATTTATTTTCACGCCCTGACCGATGATGACGGACATTCTCTCGGCGAGAATTGTACATTTCGGTTGCGCAGCGCGCCGCTTGATGCACGCTGGTGGACCATTACGGTTACGACCCAGAATGGGGCGCTCATCGAAAATCCTGCCCGGCGATACGGGTTCAATAGTCAAAGCGTATTGCGCGAACCAAATGGAGATTTTGTGATCCGCGTTGGACCTCAAACCCGCGCGGGCAACTGGATACCGACCGGGCGCGACAATCAGATCATGCTGACCTTGCGGCTCTATGATACTTCGATGAAAACCAATGGCGGCCTGTCTGACCCCGTGCTCCCGACAATTCTACGAGAGGATTGTCAACAATGAGGCAACTTGCCTGGGCGCTCGGCGCCCTGTTTCTGGCGGGCATTATCCATCTGGTCGCTGTCTTGGTATTACCGATCTTTGCTACGGGAGATGCCTGGAACCGGTTGGCCCGCTATGGCGATTTCAATCGTATGCATATTTTACCTGCGGCGACACCATTGGGTCAGGCCATTACTAATATGGACCCCGCGCTGGAATATGCGATTTGCCGGTTTGACCTGGCTGAAGGCCCGCTTCGRATMGATGCCGWKGTCCCKCTTGGYTATTGGTCARTYGCGATTTATGACCGCCATGCSGGGAATTATTAYGCSYTGAACRATCGCAGCRCYGRYATGCARAYSGTTACTTTRTGGATAGCCGATCAGGATCAAATCCTATCGTTGATTCCAGAAGGCCAGGAAGATACCGGAACGGAAAATCAAGACGTACTCTTGATCAAATCTCCTGAGCGCTTTGGGCTCGCTATTTTACGGGTGATGGTGCCCGAAGAAAGTTTCCGCGGGCGCGCTTTGGAAGCTCTGGAAAATTCAAGCTGCCAGATCGATATCTCTATTCTGGGGATGCCAGACGCGGAAGACGAAATTCCCGTGCCAGGACTTTTGCCTACATCGACAGAGAACTAGTCGAACCTGCCTAGTTATCCGACAAATCAACAAGCGGTGCCCGGACAACAGGATAAGCGTTGTTTGATGCAATCCGCTCATTGGTCGGAAATTTGCCGTCTCCGCTCAGCCAGACAATCTGCTGATAATGATATTTGAGCGCGGCGATCGCTTCATTCGCTTCCGCCACCCGCCCTGATGGAGATTCCAACTCGGCTCTCTCGATTGCGTGGTGATAGGCTGCAATACGGTCTTCAAGAGATTTGGTCACCAGATCCAGATAGAATGAATTCTCAGCAATCCTGGCATGCATGTCAGGATGATCCGGCATCGGGCGCGTTCGCCTGGAAAATATGTCCAGACGCCTTGCATCCTCTTCCAAAACTTTTTCCGCCGCAGACACAAATCTCAAAGCAGAAATTTCATCATCGAGAATATCGCTGATCAATTTGTTCCATAGTGCCAACTCATAGCGCTGATGATCTTGGCGCAAGGATTCATAATATCGGTTTCCTTCGCTCAAAGGCCGACGAACCGGAATAATCCGGGTGTAACGATATTCGGTGATCAGATCGCGATTATTCGGTGTATGGCCAAGAGGTTGAATCAGACGGTATCCGAAGGAACGCATCTGCTCTTCTTTGTAGGTAAGCGAATAATCTGAAACCGGCTCTTCACGAAATAATGCCGCTTGCGCGCCGACCCACCCACGGGACCCGGTATCCCTGATCGACATGGTGGGGCGATCGAAATCACCAACCTGGCTACAGGCCGCCAACATGAATGCGAGCAGCCCTGGGCCGCCAATGGCCCGGCAAATCAGACCTATGGTGATGTCTCGTTTCAAGGTTCGATTCATTTGCGGGTTTGTTTNGAACTTCGGCGCCGGCCCTTGGTGGCATCTTTTGGATCGCCCAAACGGTCAGACAGCTTGAATTCGCATCGCTCGACACGAACCCCCGGGAAAATCACAATTTCCGCCGGCCCTGCCGCCTCATCGCGCTTTCGGTCTTGTTGATGTGCGCTTGGTTCAAACTTCAAAATCGTTGCCATCTTCCGCTCCCGGTGTCGGACGGCCGCCTGTGATCAGGCCTCCATGCAAATGCAGACCCACGAATAAAATGATTAAGCCGGTGTCATGGTTAAGAAAGCGCTAACGGTTTCAGGTCTAAATTTTGAAGAACAGTCAATGCAACTGAGTCGCGCCACGAAAGTTAAGACATGCAACCTGATCTGAAAGAAAATCCGGGCAACCCGATCACAAGGCCAATCAGCGCCCCACCGGTCGCAAATGCCGAACGTCGCCAGACCGTAATTAGGGTCATGACGGATTTGTTTGTCTTCGATGAAGGCAACATGACCGAGAAGGAACGCAGCCTCCATGGCGAAGTATTGGCCAGTCTTGTTGGTGAAGCTGGACTGACAATGCGCTCGGAAGTTGCTGAACGTCTTGCAACCGTTCGGTACGCCCCGAAAAAGGTTGTCCTCTCACTTGCGAAAGATGACATTTCTGCAGCCCGCACAATTTTGGCTCACTCGCCTGCGCTGAGCAACGAAGACCTGGTGAGCATTGCCCAGTCAGGGACCATCGACCACAGGATAACAATTGCAGGCAGGCCACGGCTGGAAAGCAGCCTCGTCTCCGCCCTTATCATTGCTGGGGAAGACGCTGTGTTTGAAGCCATTGCCAGAAATTCCGGAGCGATAATCAATGAAGCAGCGCTTTCCCGAATTGCGGCTAGAAGTTTGAATAACGCTGGGTTAGCCGAAGCGCTGACAAACCGCGAAGATTTGAATGCGGATGCTCTATCTGGTTTCTTCTGGACCGCCAGCCCGGCAATGCGCGAGAAAATATTGGACTTGGTATCACCTGCAAGCGGATCTAGCTCAGAATTGGCCCTTGCGCCGATCCGGGTTGGTGGTGAAATGGAGCAACGGGCTGCTCAGGAAGGCCTCGCGTCGCTTCTGATCTCTCGCAAAATCAAAGACTTTCAACGGATCATGTCGCAGCTTCTCGGTGTCTCGAATGCGCTTATGGAGCGGATCATGGCTGACCCTGAAGGTGAGCCATTCGCCATTGCCTGCAAGGCAACAGGCTTTCCGAGCGAAACTTTCACGACCCTTTTACTGCTCTATAATCCGACGGTTTCGGAATCTATCAAACGCGTTTTCGCGCTCAGCGAATTGTATAACCGGATCACCCCCGGCTCCAGTTGGTATTTTATGAATATCTGGAACAACGAGATGAAGGCCAAAAACGCTGTTGTAGATATTCAGCTCAAACCTGCAATTCATGAACAATTGGCAGAACGCTCAGTGTCCAACCAACGACAAATGTTTGAGCAAAAAGTAGCAAATGAAATGGCAACCATTTCTGCTGCCGCCGGGCAACAGCAAGTAGTATTTGGTAGGCGCGGCGCATAATTTTAATTGGATATGACTGGTCATTTTGTCAGCGCGGCGTCGACCACGATTTCGTTATCCATCGATACGTTCGTCACCTAGAAAATCCCGACCCTTCCGGTCCTCGACTTCGAGAATCCAGATATCCGGATCAAATTTGGTTTCCCGCTCCAATAATTTGTCTGCGTCAGGTTCCAACAAAGGTTCGCCGCCCTTGAGTGGCATCCAATAGCGCCCCGTTCCCTCGTCCTCAAAAGAGGTTTGCGGGGCTGGTCCAAACATTATGACCGATCCATCGAGCTTGTTTATTTTGATGAATATCGCACCGGCAGCGTCCGCGCCTCTGCGCATCACCATGACGGGAATATTATCAATCCCGCAGCGGCGAATATAGGCCGATACCCAAATGGAAGATTTAAGCCGCATTTTTTGATCGCCTGAAACCGGTTTCTAAAGAATAATATCGCGAAATCTGGATGCTGCCCAACTAAAACTGGCCCTGGTCGGGGGTCAGGATCTAGGGTCGATCTGGACACCAGAGACCGAAGATAGTTCCCGAACAACAATCTCGGAAATTTGTCCCGTCGGCGGCAAGCCTCTGTGGGTCTCAAAACGTCTGATGGCGTCTTCTGTAGATCCTGTAAATTCACCATTTACCGGCCCTGGTCCATAGCCAAGGTCGGATAAAACCCGCTGCACCGACAAAACCTTTTGTTGATCGCTTGCCAATCTTGCTGGCGCTCTCCCGTTTGACGYCTGATGCGCCGCCTGGCGGACTTTCCGGTAGATAGAATAGGTAATTGTTCCAGTCGATGGCAATCCAAAAGCTGCTTCGTAGGCAGAGACAGCGTTGCGCGTCATCGGCCCCTCGATACCGTCGACAGCACCCGAATAATAACCGAGATTTTTAAGCGCGGCCTGCAATTCACCAACCAATTGTGCCCGCGCTTGCGTCGATAAATCCGATAGAGGTATATCGAATTCCTTCGCTGCCAAAAATTCAAGATCGTGGACGCTGACCGGTTGGGTTTGCGTAGGCTGGGCWATCTCAGAACKACCAAATAAAGGCGCCGGGTGGGGTCCGTTTTGCCACAATAAGGCGTTTGCCCAAACAAAAGCGATTCCGGACATTCCAGCGGCAATCGCCAAATGGCGGATGCGAAATCGTGATGTCAGCTTTGTATCATTCATTGTTCAGACCAAAATTTCCTGTCACGCTGATTTCAGGAATACAGCACGGGTCTCACCAGACTCTGAAGATTGCAAATATTCTTCAATGCCCCCCACCGGAATTCGTACAGTTACGGTGGTTCCAATATTCAATTCACTCTCAATAGACATGCTGCCGCCATGAAGATTAACCAGACCTTTGACAACAGACAGACCTAGTCCGGTTCCCTCATGGCTCCGGTCATAAGACGCATCCACTTGAACAAATGGATTTCCTAAACGCGGCAGATCGTCTTTGGAAATACCGATCCCGGTATCTCGAACCGAAAGCACCAGAGATTCCGCTACGATGGAAGCTTCGACATATATTTTGCTGCCATCATCCGAGAATTTGATGGCGTTGGACAGAAGGTTCAACAATATCTGTTTGAGGGCTCGTTCATCAGCAATGATTTCAGGCAGGTCATTGCGTATTTCCTGCACAATTTCCATATTGCCGTTGAGCAATTGYGGTTTRACRATCTGRCAGCARATATYRAYAACCGGCTTCACATCAAAATGCTCKGTGATGATTTCAAARCTTCCGGTTTCGATCCGCGACWTATCMAGAATWCCATTCACCAGATCAAGCAGATGCAATCCACTTTCATTGATCAGGTTTGCATATTCCTGGTCTCGCTCAATTTGCACAGGACCACCAGTTGAATTTGATAATAGGTCGGAAAAACCGATGATGGCGTTGAGCGGTGTCCGCAATTCATGGCTCATATTCGCCAGGAAGTGGGTCTTTGCCTGACTTGCTTTTTCAGCCTCCTCACGCGCCAAGAGCAATGTTTGTTCTTGAGCTTTGCGATCTGAAATATCGCGCGTGACGGCAACAATTTCTTCGCTATGCGCTTCGTCGTCCAATTTTCGGCATTTCATTTCGGCCCAGAAAAATTCGCCGGGCTCCAGGCCTTTGTCACCAATTTGCCGGTTGAGACGAAATTCGACCATGGTTTCTTCGCTGCCACGCGCTGCTCTGGCAATTGCAGTCAGGAATGCCGGGCGGTCTACAACGAGAATGCGGTCGAACAAGCCGTCACCTAACAATTGCTCCGCGGACGTTCCAACAACCCGCTCTGCACCAAGTGAGGCATATAATACGTGGCCGTTGGGGCGGTGACGGGTGATCAGATCGGATGCATTTTCGGACATCAGGCGATAGCGGCGCTCAGAGGCCAGCACAACCTGCTCGGTCTCTTTATGTATATTGTATACTGACAGCGCCACGCCACCGGCATAGGCAATTGCGGACCCTGTCCCAAACAGCATCAACAAGCCATTGTTAAAGCCGAGGCTACGCGGGGACGGCAGCATACCGAGAAATTCCACGCCCCAAAGGGCGGTAAGCGCAAACAGAGCGAATAATATTGCAAACCCAATGACACGCTTTGATGCCGATAACGCGGCTTCAAATGGCACGACAAGCATCCAGGCAATGAGGAATGAAGCCAATCCGCCGGTCATTAGGGCAGCAAAACTAACAAGCCCAACCAGATTCAAGGTTGAAATAGCGTGTGCTACTTCGTACTGCCCCGTCCGGGAGAGGAATAGCGCAATACCGACAGGAGACACAAACCAGGCAAAAGCGAGGGCTTCAACCAGATCAGGAGCCCCATAAAACGCCAAATAGACAGGAATGACGCAAAGCGCAATCAAACCACCAAGAATATGAGARGATATAAAGGATCTGYTTTTTGCKACAGCAACCGGGTCACCAGCGACCGACGGATGGACCATAGCTTCAAACCAGCTTTCAAGACCCAGGATATTGTTACGCAAACTCACACCACACTCCAGCACTTACACGCTCTTCTTCAATTCGTTGTGGAGCTATGGTCCCATTCCCTCTTTAATGAAGCATGAAACGGCTGATTTGCGCGGTTTCGATAAACCGCCGAATTCTGCGGTTTTTTTTATTAGAATTATTTTTAATTGGTTGAATGGTTTTGTTGGTAAACGGAGGGCTAACAAATCCCCGCCCAAAATACAGGTAGTTTGGAGCTTTCAAGCAATTGCGCCAGGTTTTGAAACTTCGATTTTGCTGGCGAATGCGATATCAGCCCTCATATTTTACCCGCCTACCAGGCTAATCACTTGAAATCATATAGTTTTCAATAATTACAATTTGATTCAAATTTTCCAYTAAATTGGCGAAAYTTTGAATCAATGTCGCTTCATATTTGAATCGAATTTGAATAAAGTAGTAGTATATAWAATTTTTCTCAAGTTTAAATCAARGTATATTAAAATGTAACTCTAGTATTTCTTCAAATATAAAATGGTGATTGCTATAACAGCGAAATCGAAACTTGAAAGGGCAAAAACAATGTTTCTAATTCGCACAGCCTTCTGGCTTTCTGTAGTCATTCTCCTTCTTCCTGCTGAACGGGCCACTGATGGCACCGATGGACAGCAAGGCAACACTCAAATCAGCGCGGGCGAAGTTTTCGCAGCCGCGAGAGCAACGCTCTCCGATGTGTCTTCTATATGTGAACGCTCACCTGAAGTATGTGTTGCCGGCCGCGCCGCCGCAGAAACCTTCACCAACAAGGCCCGCTATGGCGCCCAGTTGCTGATGGATTACGTCGCCGAAGAAGGTGCGCCTGCAACCAGTCCTGCGCCTGCTTCAAATGCATCATTTCCGGCACCTTCCAGCCAAAACACCCTGAGCCAGAGCGATCTGCAACCGGGTTGGGAAGGACCAGGCAACAACGTTTAAAGGCCTGCATACTGAAYGAATTTGGCTCCGCGAGACTTGATACGAATAAGGGCTTCTCGCGACTACGAGCCTGACAAGATTGGCAGTACTTACCTGCCATGCGTCGTAAGCGGTTTTCACCTGCCCTTTATCGCTTGCGGCGCATCTTATTTCCCAYAAAAAAWKNCTTCGCAATTAGCCAWCCAWRYGGCTAAACCCTATATACAYWGCAGTTTTNCATATRCTTGCTTGCGGAGTTTTGTTGGGTCATGTCGATCAAAACCATTGTTGACGATTTTGAGTTTCTCGACGATTGGGAAGATCGTTACCGCTATGTCATCGAATTGGGAAAGGCGCTGGCGCCACTTCCTGATGATGAGCGAACGGACGCCAACAAAGTCAATGGATGTGTGAGCCAAGTCTGGCTTAGCGCACATTTTGACAAGAATGAACAAGGCGAACCACTCGTAAGCTTCATTGGCGACAGCGACGCCCATATTGTGCGCGGCCTTGTTGCCATTCTGATCGCGATGTTTTCAAACCGGCCTGCCATCGAGATTATCGATACCGATCCAATGGAGATTTTCAACCAACTGGGTCTCAAGGAACATTTGACGCCGCAGCGCTCCAACGGGTTGTTCTCGATGGTTGAGCGGGTAAAGCACGATGCGCGCCAGGCACTCAGCCCGGCGCACTGATCATATTTTACAATCCAGGATCAATTTCAGGTCGGTAGCCAGGCGCACCCCAGCGACGCATGCGCACCGCTTGGCGATGTTGGGATATTGGCGATGCCGAGAGGCCATAATGCCGGGCCAGACTGGAAAGTGCGATTTGGAGAACCAGTTTGGCCGAACGCTTTGGCCAGCTATTCTCCCGCTCAGCGTGTTCCAACCCTTTCAGGAAACAACAGATATCTATGAGCGCCGGGGACAATTCCGGCCCGACCGCTCCTATTGCATTGTTGAACCGTTGGCGCGCGGCCACCGTTGAATCAAGCAATTCAACTCCTCCTCCAGCGTCGCCACTGGTCCGGGTCTGAATTCTGGCCATTGCCGACCAATCGGTCGTTACACGAGGTGTCAATTGGGCGCGCGTAAAATCTGAACGGAGTCGCTCACCGGCTGCGAATTGCGCATCGTCCAGCAATGGCCTGCCACCAGATCCTTTTCTTTTTCTAAGCCAGGACAGAGGCGATTCTTCCAGATTTATGGCAACCTTGCAGCGCTGRCCGTCAATTTCAACAATTGCCTCGCCCAAATCCCGGTGCTGCGTYAGCCAAGGGTCTGACCCGGACATTTCCCGTCGCAACCACGCCTTGCCGGCCGCGCTAATTTTCCAATTGCCATCTTTTTCGTGATCTACYAGATCAAGCCGCCACAACGTGGCCAGCATTTCATCGTTTACATTGTTAGCCGGCACCGCGGATGGAAGCCGCACAAGTTTGCGCAAAGYACGCTGAATAACCCTGTTTTTTGGTCGGTCCATCATGTCCGCCCCCGGTCGTTTTTATGCCGCGTATGGGCGAGAAGACCCTTTTTGTGGGCACTAAAGCGCAATCGCAAAGCCACTTCAAGATAGTCCAGGCACACATCAAGACAGGCATCATCACGACGCTCTTCCACAATCTTGCAGGCATGGGCCACGGTCGTGCGGTCTCTATGAAATACACGGCCAGTATCTGTAAAACTCAGCCCCAATCCTACGTGAGCAAGATAAATCGCTACCTGACGTGCGAATGCTACCGGCGCGCAACGCCGGGATGATGAAGTGATTTCATATACCGGGAGATCAAATGCTGTTGCGACCACACTCGCCAACAATGTTTTGAGGCTGTTTTCAGAAAAACGTGCAGGAAGCTGTTTTACGTGTCTATCGGTATTACCCAGGCGCTTCCTACTCACAGGCTGCATATTTTGAGGTGATGAAAATGAACCAAAAAGAATACTGGAAATCTGTGGGCCCGCTCTTCGTAGACGTTCAATACGATACATTTTTTATCTACCTTTGCGTGTATTAAATTGTTTTTTTCWYATTAAAGTMGTAGRAATAAATCCKTATTYTATAYTTTTACGCCWKTTGTGAGAGACGGGGATAACNTTTTTCCTATTTTGNNNTTAWWAWRYCWRRACMGRCACCGRGGRRAATTATGGAAACRCGRATTAGAGAGTTGAGAAAAGCCAAAGGCTGGACCTTGCGACAGGTTGGCGACCTAGTTGGAACAACAGCTCAGACCGTACAGCGTCTTGAAACCGCAAACATGACGGTATCCACAGATTGGCTGGACCGGTTTGCGCGAGCCTTTTCAGTGCAGGCAGTTGATCTTATTCGGGACAAAAGGCTTGCGGGGATACCCATCTATGGGCATCTGGGACCGGACGGTATCTTGAACAATGCCAAGACCGATTCCAGTGACCTGGAGCGACTTTCACTTACTTCACCGGCTCAAGACCCTGTTGCTGTTAGATTGTCCAGGGCAATTGGTCCCTACCGGGCAGGAGCGACCTTGATCGGCAACAGGCTTGCCAATGAAAACCACGATGAAAATCAAGGCCGGGATGCGTTGGTGATGACACCCGACAATCAATTGGTTTTGGGAAGAGCAATTTGGCGAGAAAGCAATCTCACCTTGGTGTCACTTTCAGACGGGGGCACGATTTGGTTCGATATGGACGCTGAATGGGTTGCACCGCTGGTTATGGAAATCCGTTACCTGTGATCCCAACAATAAGGGCGCGCCGAAATTAACCAGCACGCCCTGAATAGATTTCATTGATTTAACCAAGCAGCATTGCGGCTCTCACTTGGACACAAATATTAAGTGTTGTTTCTGCTGCCGCGTTTCCTGCCAAGTCCCATCTGCTTTGCCAGCTCGGAACGGGCGCGGGCATAATTAGGTGCTACCATCGGGTAATCAATCGGAAGCCTCCAACGCTCTCTATATTCCTCAGGTGACAAATCATAATGCGTGCGCAGATGGCGCTTCAATGATTTGAATTTTTTTCCGTCTTCAAGACAGATAATATAATCATCCGTGATTGAGCGCCGGATCGAAACAGCAGGCTTGGGCTGCTCTTTCTCAATTTCAACGGTGCTTGATGTGACTTGTAACAAAGCTGAATGCACATTTTGAATTATATCCGGCARTTCCGTAACAACGGTTGAATTATTGCTTACGTAGGCCGAAACAATTTCTGATGTTAATTCTACCAAGATACTATCTTGCTCAACAACATTATCTGTCATTTTTTAAGTCCTTTCCGAGATAGGTACAATTCTCACATTGAATCTATGAAGATTACCCGCAGCGTCCATTGTCTCGGATACAACAGAATGCCTGTTCGGCAAATAGCAATTTATAACTAAATATTCAATAACTAAATTAAACTATTTGTTTGCAATTCATTTTTGCCCCAAAAGAGCTTCGTTTACAAATAAATCCGATGTCGAATGTTAGCTTTTGTCAATCAAAAATACCAGCAAATTACATCGAAAACCCGGCAATATTCATGAAAATCCGGGAAATTAGACCAAATCCGGGAAATTGAACAAGTGAAAAGCTGAAAAACTGAGGGCTTCTAAAGGAAGAAAATCAGCAARTAAGTCGCCAATAATGCMGTTGTCCAGAARGCCATATTTCCGGTCGGCCAGGTSCGYGCCAAAATGCCGTTGGGACCATAATGGCGATAGATGGCGGAGATGAAGCCTTGCACGGCACGATACCCGCTTTCAACAAAGGCCGACCATGCGGCAATCGAAAAATTGTCAAATGCGCGCGCTAACACACGTCCCAAGCCTCGATAGAACCAGTCGAAATCAAGCGTGATGGTCAAGGTTCTCTTCAGCAGGTTTAGCAACAAGAAGAAGGCCAGCCCGGAGAAAAGCAGCAATTGCAACTGGAACACCACATGGGCACCGGTATAGGGCACATAATCCACCGGATAGGGCAACAAGGCGTAGAGTGGCCCTGGGAACACGCCAAGACCAATGCAAAGCGCAGACATGATGTACATGGCGTAGCGCATGCTGCGGGGCGGTTCTGATGGCCGCATACCAGAATCTTTCTGGAAAAACACAAACCAGGGAAATTTGATACCGGCGTGGAGAAAAACCCCGGCCGATGCTGCTGCCAACAGCATCCAGACAATCATCAATTGTTCATCCGCTGCGCTTTGGCTGATCATAGATTTAGAGATAAAGCCTGAAGTCAGTGGAAATGCCGAGATTGATAACGCGCCGATAATGCCGCAGGTGGCTGTTATCGGCATGGTTCGGAACAAACCACCAAGATCGGTGCATTTTCGCTTTCCGGTCTGATAGAGCACAGCGCCCGCCGACATCAGCAATAACGCCTTGTAGATAATGTGTGCGAAGGCATGGGCGGCGGTGCCGTTTAGTGCCATTTCGGTGCCGATGCCGATGCCAGTCACCATGAAACCGACCTGGTTGATGATGGAATAGGCCAGGATGCGACGCATATCGTTTTCAAGGATCGCATAAACGATGCCGTAAAATACCATATACAGCCCGATATAGATCAGGCTCATTTCAGCCGGCGACAACAGCTGATGCGCATGGTGCACTAGTACACAAGGGGTTCTGCACAAAGGGGGCATATATGTAGCAAATTTGTCTTAGGAGAGATCTGCAGGATAGGATGTTGAGATATGACTCTACCATGCTATGAGATGGCTTAGCTGGATGCGACACAATCCCCTACCCTTCTCAACTCCCTGCTTTTAACCGATAATCCGCCGGACTCACCCCTGTCCATTGTTTAAACGCCCGAGTAAAGGATGA
>JAESRU010000029.1 GCA_016764455.1 Hyphomicrobiales bacterium
CAGCCGAATTTGACGAAAGTATTGAAGAAAAACGCCCCACGGTTCAGGTCGGCGATCCGTTTACCGAAAAATGCCTGATGGAAGCCTGCATGGAATTGATGGCGTCCGGCGCGGTTGTAGCGATCCAGGATATGGGCGCTGCAGGGCTCACCTGCTCGGCTGTCGAAATGGGTGCCAAGGGCAACCTCGGCATCAAGCTAGATCTGGACCATGTGCCGTGCCGCGAAGACGCCATGACGGCTTATGAGATGATGCTTTCAGAAAGCCAGGAGCGCATGCTCATGGTGCTYGACCCCGCCAAGGAAGACGAAGCCAGAGGCATTTTCGAGAAATGGGGCCTCGATTTCGCAATTGTCGGGATTACCACCGACGACCTTCGCTTCCGGGTTGTCCGCAACGGTGTTGAAGTTGCCGATTTGCCGATCAAGGAATTGGGCGACGAAGCGCCAGAATATGACCGTCCCTGGGTAGYACCAACGCCAAAGGCTCCGCTTGAAGCGGGTACCATTCCCGATATCGATATCGCGGATACGTTGATGACCCTGATCGGAACACCAGACCTCGCATCCAGACGTTGGGTTTGGGAGCAATATGACCACCTGATCCAGGGCAACACGATTGTCCGGCCAGGCTCAGACGCGGCCATTGTSCGCGTTRCCGGSCAYGATAAAAAGGCGCTGGCTTTTTCATCCGACGTAACSCCGCGCTATTGCGARGCCGAYCCGTTTGAAGGYGGCAAGCAAGCKGTCGCCGAATGCTGGCGCAACCTGACCGCGTCCGGCGCAACACCTTTGGCGGCATCTGATAATCTGAATTTCGGGAATCCGGAAAAGCCGGAAATTATGGGGCAATTGGTTCGCGCGATCCAAGGCATCGGCGAAGCCTGCCGCGCTTTGAATTTCCCCATCGTATCCGGCAATGTGTCGCTCTACAACGAGACCAAAGACGAGCCAATTTTACCAACGCCAACGATTGCAGGCGTTGGCCTGATCACCGATATCGCCAACACCGCCCGGATGGCATTTGCGGCTGAAGGCGAAATAATCGTGCTGGTCGGCGCACCCGATAGCTGGGGCACCCATCTCGGGCAATCTATTTTCCTCCGCGAGATTTGTGACCGCGAAGACGGCCCGCCGCCGCCCGTTGATCTTGAACAGGAATTGCGCACCGGCAATCTTGTGCGCAGCCTGATCCAGGAGCATCTGGTAACAGCTGTTCACGATTGCTCCGACGGTGGGTTGGCAATCGCCTTGACTGAAATGGCAATTGCCTCAGACCTAGGCGCAACCATAAGCG
This sequence comes from Hyphomicrobiales bacterium, assembly GCA_016764455.1. Taxonomy (GTDB): domain Bacteria; phylum Pseudomonadota; class Alphaproteobacteria; order Rhizobiales; family NORP267; genus NORP267. The sequence continues at coordinate 1,297 of JAESRU010000029.1, forward strand.
CTCCAAATAGCGCGTCTATGGCCGCAACCTTCTTTGGCGAAGACCAGGGCCGCTATGTAATGACGCTGCGCCTTGAAGATCGTGACGCATTGTGGGATCGTTGTGAAAAATCAGGTGTGGGTATTGCTGAGATTGGCAAAACAACAACCAGTGAATTGAAACTCGGTGACGCAAAACCCATATCAGTTGAAGACTTGCGTACCAGGCACGAAGCCTGGTTTCCACAATTCATGAAATCATGAGGCGATTTTAAAATGGCAATGGCGGCAAATGAAATTGAAGACATGATCAAAATAGCCCTGCCTGATGCCAAGGTAGAGATACGCGATCTGGCTGGTGACGGTGACCATTATTCGGCAACCGTTGTTTCAGAAGCCTTCAGAGGTAAAAACCGGGTCCAGCAACACCAGATGGTTTATGACGCATTGCAGGGCAATATGGGCGGCGCACTTCACGCCCTGGCATTGCAAACCAGCGTGCCTGAATAACAGAAGCCTTTGCAAAACCAGTTTGATCCCTTATCTATCTAGGTAAGTTTTGGGCGAACCYTTYAGGTTCAAAGCCCTATAATTCGAAGGAGACAGAAATGAGCGATGTAAAAACCTGGATCGAAACCCAGGTAAAGTCGGGCGACGTCGTACTCTTCATGAAAGGCACACGGGATTTCCCCCAATGTGGTTTTTCAGGACAACTCGTACAGATACTCGATCATCTTGGTGTCGAATATGGCGACGTCAATGTTCTTGCCAACGATGAACTTCGCCAGGGCATCAAGGAATATTCCAACTGGCCAACAATTCCCCAACTATACGTGAAGGGAGAATTTACCGGCGGCTGCGATATCGTCCGTGAAATGTTCCAGGCCGGTRAATTGCAAGATTATTTRGTCGAAAAAGGCGTTCCCTTGAATGCAACCGCCAGCGCTTAACGAATTTGCGCCGGTTGATCATTCAAAAGGAAATGTCGTGAATACAAGGCGCCAGGCTGTTACCGGTCTGGCGCTTTCTGTTTTGGCCGGGGCATTYCTKATCCACGGCCTGACCTCYCCAAGCATCGAATTTAACAGGTTTTATTTCCTRACCGACMGGCATTCGATCCTGTCTGTCATTCARGGRTTRTGGAATGAAGGCGAAACATTCCTTGGTGGTATTCTGGCGCTTTTCTCGGTCGCCTTCCCGGCCCTGAAAATCACAGCCCTCACGGCAGCGGGAATAACAACCGCATTGTCCGGGCGCATGGCAAACCGGATTTTACGCCTCTCCGTGCTTCTGGGCCGCTGGTCGATGCTTGATGTATTGGTTCTGGCTTTGGTGATTTTCTACGTAAAAAATTCAGGCATCGGCGATGCCAACACTTTGCCGGGAATTTGGTTTTTCGCGGCCTCCGTCATACTAACCCTGCTGGCCGCGTTTATCCTGACGGAAAAGGAATAGGTGTATCTGGAATCAAAAATGCCGCCGGAATATCCAGCGGCATTTTCAATTCGATATAATTGGAACTAGCGGGAATAAAATTCAACCACCAGATTTGGTTCCATCATAACCGGATACGGCACATCCGCCAGAAGCGGGATCCGTGTCAGGCTCACAGTCAGTTTTGAATGATCGGCATTGATGTAATCAGGAACTTCACGCTCTGCACTCTGGGTCGCGTCCAGGATCATAAGCAATTCGCGGGACCGGTTGCGTACCTCAATCACATCACCAACCTTGAGGCGGTAGCTTGGAATATTGACCTTGACGCCGTTGACCCGCAAATGGCCATGGCTGACCAGCTGACGGCATGCAAATACGGTCGGGGCCAATTTGGCGCGGTAGCAAACTGCATCCAGACGGCGTTCCAAAAGACCGATCAGATTTTCAGACGTATCGCCACGCACACGCACAGCTTCCTGGTAAATCCGCTTGAACTGTTTTTCCGTAATATTGCCGTAATAGCCCTTGAGCTTTTGCTTGGCGCGCAGCTGAATACCATAGTCAGAAATTTTGCTGCGGCGACGCTGGCCATGCTCACCCGGACCATAGTCGCGGCGATTGACAGGACTCTTGGGGCGGCCCCAAATGTTTTCGCCCATGCGGCGATCGAGTTTATACTTGGATTTGACAATCTTTGTCATTTTTATCTAACCTTATGTTTTATAACGTATTTATTTGTAATTGCCATCCCTCCTGAAACCCTGAAAGGGCTCGACAGGATGTGTCTGGTTAATTCACATCCGCGGGCATGTATGGCAGCCCCGAAATGCCGAAACACCGGGGATTAGGGTCTCTAATACGCGCCACTCATTCTGTCAAACTGAATTGATGCGGAGCATTTCAGCGCTCTCAAAATGCCCCATCTGTTTGACCGCTTTCAATGAGGATTTCGACATTGGCGCGGTGGACACAAAAATATGCGTCGGGGTACCAGAACCTTGTTTGTCATCCTCTGGCAACACCGCAGCCAGCCGGCGCGCAATTGCTGGTGCCGGGTCGATAAATACCACCGGCCAGGGCGCAATTTTCGTCATGATATCCGTGAGCAGCGGGAAATGGGTGCATCCAAGCACAATGTGATCTGTCCGCCCCTGATCGGTTTCTACGAAAGCAGGTGCAATCTCTGCCAAGACCGCTTCATGAGATACCTCATTGTCCTGAATATAGCGTTCCGCCAGCCGCGCCAGATTGGCTGATCCGACAAGTGTCACATCGCAAGATGACGCAAATTTTGAAATAAGATCGCGGGTATATTCGCGGCCAATGGTGACCGGCGTCGCCAATACGGAAAACATTCGCGAAACGCTTTGCTCTGCCGCAACTTTGATTGCAGGTACGGTTCCAACGATTGGCACATCAAGCTGCGCCCGCACCAAATCAAGAGCGATGACTGTTGCTGTATTGCAGGCAATCACAATCGCCCTGGGTTGAAATTTCTGGTTCAACTCTGCCAATAAATTCTTTATGCGGGTCGCAAGTTCATCTTCCTGCCAATCGCCATAGGGAAACCCGGCATTGTCAGCACAATAGACAATTTGCTCATGAGGCAATGCCCGCACGATTTCAGCATAAACGGACAGCCCGCCAAGGCCAGAATCAAAAACAAGAATCGGAGCAGAAATCATTTCCGGTTGCCGCCAAATTTTCGCGTTAGCGAAACAATGATTCCGCGCAAGGTCCGCACATCCTGATCCGTCAATTCGGTACGGTGAAAGATATTGCGAATATTCCGCACCATCGACGGGCGTTTCTCGATCGGGAGCAAAAACCCGGATTCATCAAGTTCGGTTTCAAGATGCACGAAAAAACGAACCAAATCCTGCCGGGTTGCCGGTTTCCGGGTCGGGTGGTCAGGCACTCCCGCACTCACTTCCCTCCCCTCAGATGAAGCGGCATACCATTCGTAGCCCAGAAGCAGCACGGCTTGAGCAAGATTGAGCGAAGAGAAATCAGGATTGACCGGATAGGTCAGAATATGATCTGCAAGAGCGGTCTCATCATTGGTCAGGCCCCACTTTTCGCGCCCAAACAAAATGCCGGTCATTTGTCCTTCATGGCCGCGCCGGTTCAATTCAGCCACCATGGCCTTTGGTCCCGATACCGGTTTTACCATATCGCGGGAGCGCGCCGTTGTGGCCACCACAAATTGCAGATCGGCAATCGCTTCTTCGACGCTATCAAACACCAGCGCATTTTCTAAAATATCTGGTGCACCGGATGCCGCCACCACAGCGCGTTCATTTGGCCATCCATCGCGCGGGGTGACCAACCGCAAAGCCTTGAGGCCAAAATTCGCCATAGCACGCGCCGTCATCCCGATATTTTCACCGAGTTGAGGGGCAACCAGAATTATGACAGGGGATGATTGGGACATGGGCAAATTCAATCTCGTTTTCTACGCCATAACAGACCCAGGCAGAGAATACCAAACCCGCTATGCCGGTTCAATTTTCATCACCACCAAACGTCTGACTTTGCACCGCAACATCGCTTTGCTATAGGAGCGGGACACACGGCTTTCACTAATGCTGATTCCAGCAACCAAACGAGGTTTCTTAATGACAAAGATCAAGGTCGACAACCCGGTCGTTGATATCGATGGCGACGAAATGACCCGGATCATCTGGCAGATGATCAAAGACAAACTCATCCTTCCTTTTCTTGATATCGATCTGAAATATTACGATCTGAGCATCGAAAAGCGCGACGAGACCGATGACCAGATAACAATTGATGCCGCTGAAGCCATCCTGAAATACAGTGTCGGTATCAAATGCGCCACCATCACCCCTGATGAAGCGCGCGTGGAAGAATTCGGCCTCAAGAAAATGTGGCGCTCACCCAATGGCACCATCCGAAATATTCTGGGTGGTGTGGTATTTCGCGAACCCATTATCTGCACAAATGTGCCGCGGCTTGTCCCTGGATGGACCAAGCCGATCGTGATCGGCCGTCACGCCTATGGCGACCAATATCGCGCAACCGATTTTATTGTCCCCGGCAAAGGCAAGGTGACAATGAAATGGGAAGGCGAAGACGGCCAGACGATCGAACATGAAATCTTTGATTTCCCCGACGCTGGCATCGCCATGGGCATGTATAATCTCGACGCCTCGATCCGTGATTTCGCTTATGCCTGCCTGAATTTTGCGCTTGACCGGGAATGGCCGCTCTACCTCTCCACCAAAAATACAATCATGAAAATCTATGACGGACGCTTCAAAGATATTTTTCAGGAAATCTATGAAGCCGAATTTGCCGACAAATATGCCGCCAAGGGTATCACTTACGAGCATCGCCTGATCGACGACATGGTGGCTGCTGCACTGAAATGGTCCGGTGGATTTGTCTGGGCCTGTAAAAACTACGACGGCGATGTGCAATCAGACACATTGGCTCAGGGCTTCGGCTCGCTCGGCCTCATGACGTCCGTCCTGTTGTCGCCAGATGGACGCACTGTCGAAGCCGAAGCCGCCCACGGCACAGTGACCCGCCATTATCGTATGCATCAGGCAGGCGAAGAAACATCAACAAATTCGACAGCTTCGATCTTTGCCTGGTCACGGGGACTTGCCCAACGGGCCAAGCTCGATGAAAACAAGGCGTTGGCCGATTTTGCTGACACGCTGGAAAAGACCGTGATTGGCACAATCGAGAATGGCCAGATGACAAAAGATCTGGCCTTGCTGGTCGGTCCAGAGCAACCCTGGCTGACGACAAGCGGTTTCCTCGATGCGATTGAGGTAAACCTGCACAAAGCCATGAGCTAGAAAAATCAAATCCGGGACCCTGGCTGATATTTATATCATCCAGGTTCCCAGTTTTATTCAGGCACCCAGTGCCTTTTCAATGGCATCAAGCGCTTCGCCAGATTTGGCGSCATCMGGCCCCCCGGCCTGSGCCATATCAGGRCGCCCGCCACCRCCYTTGCCGCCAAGAGCTGCGGCRCCGATCCGMACCAGATCAACWGCRCTGAACCGTTCCACAAGATCRTCTGTGACGCCAACGGCRATACCKGCCCKGCCGTCGTCATTGACRCCAACTATGGCGACCACACCCGAACCGACTTTGCCTTTGCCATCATCAACGATGCCYCGTAGYTCCTTYGTGGGCAGYCCGGAAATRGCRCGCGCGAGAAACTTGATATCCCCAACCTGGCGAATGTCGTTATCACCATCAGCAGCACTATTCCCAAGCGCCAGCTGACGCCGGGTTTCAGACAAATCTCGCTCGAACTGGCGGCGCTCCGAAACCAATTGGCCAACCCGCTCAAGGATATCCGAGGGAGAAGATTTCAGCAGTGCGGAAACATCGCGGACACGCTTGTCCTGGGTTTCCAGATATTGCCGTGCTGCAAATCCAGCGACGGCTTCAACACGGCGAACGCCCGCTGCGACTGCGCTTTCTGAAATTACCTTTATGAGGCCAATATCACCGGTACGCGAAACATGCGTGCCGCCGCACAATTCGAGCGAATAGCTTTTGTCGCCCTCACTCTGGTTTGCCTCGACACCCATGGAGACGACGCGGACTTCATCACCRTATTTTTCACCAAACAGCGCCATCGCACCCTGTTCAATCGCGTCATCGACAGACATCAGACGGGTTTCAACAGCGCCATTCTGCATGACAATCTGGTTCGCAATTTCTTCGACTTGCGCCAAATCATCAGCATCAATTCCTTTCGGATGGGCAAAATCAAACCGAAGGCGATCAGGCTCTACAAGAGATCCTTTTTGCACCACATGATCACCAAGAATTTTTCGCAACGCTTCGTGAAGCAAGTGAGTCGCTGAATGATGAATTTTGGCGCCCTGGCGATGTTCATGATCAACAATCAATTCAAGCGCATCCCCGACAGATACCTTGCCATCGGTAATTTTGCAGGAATGGACGAAAAGATCGCCGGCACGACGTTGGGTATCTGTGATCTCGAGTTTTAACCCATCCCCGACCATCATCCCGCGGTCGCCAACCTGRCCACCGGATTCCCCGTAAAAWGGWGWYTGRTTRAGAAYKACAAAYCCGRYATCACCSGAATTCAAAAWTTSAACYTGYTCGYTATCYTTGACRAGACYRACAACAATYCCCTCTGCGCGTTCAGTTTCRTATCCGAGAAAATCSGTYGCRCCRGCTTTRTCGCGRATKTYRAACCAGATCGCATCTGATGAAACGTCACCGGTTCCAGACCAGGCCTTGCGGGCTTCGGCCTTTTGCAATTCCATTGATTTGGCAAAGCCATCTGTGTCGACGGTCATGCCACGTCCACGCAAGGCATCCTCGGTCAAATCGAGAGGAAAACCAAAGGTATCGTAGAGCTTGAATGCGACGTCACCGGCCAGTACGTCTCCTGCTTTCATTGAACTGGTTTCATCATCAAGGATTGTTATTCCGCGTGCCAACGTTTTGTGAAACCGGCCTTCTTCAAGACGCAAAGTTTCAGATATCAAATTCTCAGCACGGATGAGTTCAGGGAAAGCCAGGCCCATCTCTGCAGTGAGAGATGGTACCAACTTGAACATCATCGGATCGGTGGCACCAAGCAATTGAGCATGGCGCATGGCGCGGCGCATGATCCGCCGCAAGACATATCCACGGCCTTCGTTTGACGGCAAAACACCGTCAGCAATCAAAAAACTTGAAGCCCGCAAATGGTCGGCAATCACGCAATAACTTGCCCGTGTTGCCGGGTCTTGCTGGCGGCCCAACGCCTCTTCTGTGGCGCCGATTAACGCGCGAAACAGATCCGTCTCATAATTGTCATGGGTGCCCTGCAATACAGCCGAAATCCGCTCCAACCCCATACCTGTATCAATCGATGGTTTGGGCAAATCCAACCGCTCACCAAGTGCTACCTGTTCGTATTGCATGAAAACCAGATTCCATATTTCGATGAAACGGTCGCCATCTTCATCTGGACTGCCCGGAGGGCCACCCGGGATTTTGTCGCCGTGATCAAAGAAAATTTCCGAGCAAGGGCCGCACGGCCCAACATCGCCCATGGACCAAAAATTATCGCTGGTTCCAATTCTGATGATCCGGGAGTCCGGCAATCCGGCAATTTTCTTCCAGAGATCATAGGCTTCATCGTCTTCGGCATAGACAGTCGCAATGAGCTTGTCGGCAGGAAGGCCATATTCTTTGGTGATCAGGTTCCAGGCAAATTCAATGGCTRCGTCTTTGAAATAATCGCCGAAAGAAAAATTCCCAAGCATCTCAAAAAAAGTGTGGTGGCGAGCCGTATAGCCGACATTATCAAGATCATTATGTTTGCCGCCRGCGCGTACGCATTTTTGCGACGTGACGGCGCGCGAATAGGGGCGCTTTTCAACGCCGGTAAAGACGTTCTTGAAYTGRACCATCCCGGCATTGGTGAACATCAAGGTCGGGTCGTTGCGCGGAACCAGGGGTCCTGATTCAACGATCTCGTGACCATTTTTCTGAAAATAGTCGAGAAATGTAGACCTGATCTCATTAACGCCAGACATGAATTTATTCCCCGTATGTATGCCCTACCCATCGGCAAGGAATTTAACTCATCAAACAGATGGAGGTTACCAAGCCAATCAACAAGTCCAGCCTGATATTTGCCCCTTTGTCAGCGCACTTTCATATCCGACCCTTCTGCATGGGTCCAGCAATCGATCTCTGGAAATTGGATAATAAAAAACCGGGGGCATTTGCCCCCGGCCAATTAATCTGTGAAATATTGCTAAACCCGGTATCAAATAACCGGGACACGGCCAATTGCTAGCCGAGAGCTTCTATTGGGCCATCKTCATCGGCGGTCTGCTTCTTGCTGGATTTTGTCTTATCATCGACAACTTCCAGCTTCGCCTTGCCGCTAAGACCTGCATCATCGCGAATACGCTCTTCAATCTCAGCCATCATGTCAGGATTATCCGCCAAGAATTGCTTGGCGTTTTCACGCCCCTGGCCGAGCCGCTGGCTGTCATACGAGAACCAGGAACCAGACTTTTCAACAATATTCTTGAGCACGCCCAGATCCAGCAATTCACCGGTCTTGGAAATACCTACGCCGTACATGATATCAAACTCGACCTGCTTGAAGGGCGGTGCGACCTTGTTTTTGACAACCTTGACCCGGGTCTGGTTGCCAACCACTTCGTCACGATCCTTGATGGCGCCGATGCGGCGAATATCGAGACGAACAGACGCATAAAATTTGAGCGCATTGCCGCCGGTGGTGGTTTCAGGACTACCGAACATCACACCGATCTTCATGCGGATCTGGTTGATGAATATGACCATGGTACCGGATTTTGAAATCGAACCGGTAAGCTTGCGCATAGCCTGGCTCATCAGGCGGGCCTGCAGACCGGGTAATGAATCCCCCATCTCGCCATCAAGCTCGGCACGCGGCGTCAAAGCGGCAACAGAATCAATCACCAACACATCAATCGCCCCGGAGCGCACCAACGTATCGGTGATTTCAAGCGCCTGCTCGCCCGTGTCTGGCTGGGAGATCAGCAATTCCTCAATATCAACCCCAAGCTTGCCGGCATATAGGGGATCGAGGGCATGTTCTGCGTCCACAAAGGCGCAAATCCCGCCTTTTTTCTGCGCTTCGGCGATACAATGCAGCGCCAGGGTGGTTTTGCCGGAAGATTCCGGACCATAAATTTCGACAACCCGCCCCTTGGGCAGACCGCCGATGCCGAGCGCGATATCCAGCGACAGGGAACCGGTTGAAATACTTTCGATTTCAGGAATGGCATCCTGACCGAGTTTCATAACCGAGCCCTTGCCGTGCTGGCGCTCGATCTGGCTCAAGGCTGCTTCCAGTGCCTTCTGCTTGTCCATGGAGTCTCCTTCGACAAGACGAAATGAATTTTTCGACATGTTCTTCAACCTTTATTCCATACCCGGTTATTGTCAACGAGACTTTATTGTACATGTTTTGTTCTTTTTTGCAATCCCATACCAACACATTGTAAARCATAGAGAAATAGATTTATGTTCAGACTTTGTTCACACTCGGTGACGTGCCGTCACCAGGCAGGGTCGGGAATCAGTTTATTGACGGCAGAGGATTTGCTGGCGCGAACGTTGGCAATCTGCACAGCTTCGCGTTGATTGAAGTGGGATTGCATTATCTGGGCTGGCCCCAAAATTGACGGATACCTCCAATACTTCAGTATTTACTTGGCCTCGTATCAATTTCACAATCAGTTTCGTCCCTTAATTCTGCAACAAACCTGCTCTGATTGTATGTCCGCGCATAGGCGTGATAGGCGAAGAAAGCCAGCGATACRGACCCCGGTAAATAGTCCCCGTGGGAGTCCGTGAAAATCGCATTCCTCCTGATAATGCGCCGGTCAGGGCAGATAAGCCCAATTGCAGAATGGGCACCAAAACCTATATTAAATGAAACCATAAATCCGATAATGCCGTCCGCTACATCCTTTCGTGCATCTTCCAAAGGATCGGACCCAGCRATRATGTCTGCTCGTTCARGCCARTATTGATCCGAGAGYAGTATATTGCSCWCAGCTTCCAWTCTTCTGCGGTTTTCTAGTGGACTTAGCCGYTGCTCYAGCTGGGTCATTGRYKYKKYCKKMTYKTCCWMAWTRATTSCCGRCTGGCCWGTTGYKRYYTGCGYWACAGCAYYRTTCTGCRCTGGCRATTCWAYSGYSATKRMYWRRWWMMWRSMAAYSKYGGSAARMSYRYATGCGAGGAAAAGCAAAATAAAAGTGACCAGGATTGCCGCAACGCCTAAATAGAATTTCCACTTCATGTCAGGACCGCCTCTTCAAACACCAACAGCGCAAACCAGCAATCCCGGCACGAATCCCTTCATGCCCGGAATTCAAAGAATTGCGCCCGTGGCTATCTCTCAATCAAGCATCGCAATCGTTGAAAACGACAACCTATGATTTGCAGCTACCCCTGCAACGCAGACTTCACGGTTTCGGCCAACTTCTTCATGTTGAAGGGCTTTTGCATGAAGGTGAATGCTTCTTTGTCGTCGAGGTTTTTGTTGAAGGAATCAAGCGCATAGCCGGACATCAGGATGAAGCGAATGTCGGGGTGGCGCTGGCGGGCTTCGGTGAGCAGAGTTGGTCCATCCATTTCCGGCATCATCACATCGGAGATGATCAAATCGGGGACTTGTCCCTCATCCATGAGTTCGAGCGCGTCGATGCCACTTGCGGCTTCAAGCACGGTATAGCCGCGCCCGATCAWRACCCKGGCKGCGGCGCGGCGCACATTTTCGTCGTCTTCMACCAGCAAAATGGTTTCGTCGCCGGTTGTATCATCGACGCTGGCGTCGATTGCGTTTGCGGCCAATTCCCCTTGCGCGGCAGATTGCATGACGCCTTCAGCAGGCCCCTCGCCCGGCGCAGCGATCGCAGCAGACGGCGCTTCGGCCTGGCCCGCCACATAGCGCGGCAGGAAGATGCGGAAGGTTGTGCCTTCGCCGGGCTCGCTCTCGACGAAGATATAACCGCCGGTCTGTTTGATAATTCCGTAAACAGTGGAGAGGCCAAGACCAGTTCCCTCACCCAGTTCCTTGGTGGTGAAGAAGGGTTCGAAAATCTGTTCGCGCACTTCAGCTGGCATTCCGGTGCCGCTATCCTCGATTTCCATGAGGACGAATTCGCCTGACGTCATACCCTTGTAATTAAAATCGCGAACCGCCTGGTCCGGAATATTCGATGTCCGGATTACCAATTGCCCGCCTTCAGGCATCGCGTGGGCGGCGTTGACGGCGAGGTTGATGATCACCTGCTCGAACTGGTTCTGGTCAACCCGCACATCCCAGAGATCGTGGCCATGCTCAACCTTGAGATCGACCGCATCGCCCATCAACCGGCCCAACATGACCATCAGGTCGGTCAGGGAATCGGCAAGTTTCAGCACAGTTGGCAACAGGGTTTGCTGGCGCGAAAATGCCAGCAATTGGCTAACAAGCCCGGCGCCCCTATTGGCGCTTTGCTTGATCTGGACGATGTCCTGAAAGGCTGGGTCAGAAGGTTTGTGGTCGAGTAGCAGCAATTCGCTGTGGGTAATAATGATCGACAGCAGATTATTAAAATCATGCGCGATGCCGCCAGCGAGCTGGCCGATGGCATTCATCTTCAACCCCTGGGCCACCTGCATTTCCAGATCGCGCTGCTCGGTCGTGTCGAGAATATAAAGGATCGCCTTCTCGGATTTATTTTCAGTATCGCCAATCGGTTTTACATAGATCCGGGCGGAATGATCCCGTTCGCCGTTTGCTGGTAATTTATCGCTTGAGCGCCGATTGTCATCATCAGCCCGCGAATTGGCCAGGATCACTTCAAATGGTTGAATTTCAGCCTGCCCGGCGCTCGCTGTCGCAAGGGCTGTGCGAATAACGTCCCGGTCGGCTTCGCGCACATAATCCAGCATCGTGGCTGTGTCGCCGCCGTCATCCAGCCCAATCCGGGATTGAATGCGGGCAAAGGCGGCGTTGGTGCTGCCAATGCGGCCATCTTCATCAACGGTTGCGATGGCAAACGGGGCGTTGTTGAAAAACCGCGCAAACCGCACCTGCGCCGAGCGCACATCTTCCGCCACATCTTCCGCCGTGCTGCGGTTCAAAACCAAAGTGCGTGACGGTCCGGGCTTGCCATCAGCCCCAAASGWCRMRCRKYGCNWRCAGNCGMACCGGCARRTTGGTGCCRTCGTGGCGCAGRAAATCCACATCRACAATTTCGGTYTTAAYCTCRCCCGCMGTCGGRATACTGCGCGCCACCAATTCAGACGCATCACCGGACAATAATTCGCTCAGCATCAAGGCTTTGTCGTCGGGCGACGCCAGATCGCGGCCAAGCCAGCTCGCCAAYGTGGCGTTCATATAGCGGACCCGGCCATCGGCATCCATGGAGAAAAACCCGGCTGGCGCATGGTCCAGATAATCAATCGCTGATTGTAATTCCTGGAAGACATTTTCCTGACGCTCGCGATCACGCGTAACATCAACAATATTCCAGATTGCAAGTTTGCCCCGGACAGCATTTCCTTCAAGGTGGCGCCCGGCTGCATCAAACGGCCTGACCGAAATCCGGTACCAAAGCACCCGGTCGTCGTCATTTTCACCAGCCGCTCGGTTAATAATCCGGAATTCTTCGCTCCAGCTTCGTGCTTCGCGGGCGGCATGGGTCAACCGGAAGATCGGTTCGCTGGCATCCATATGCGCAGCAAAGGCACGCTCCAGATTGCTCGGCGCATCACCTTCCCGGCACCCGATCATGTTTCGGTAAACATCGTTGGCAAACAGAACCTGGCCCTCTTCGCCGGTCACCAATTTGCCGTCAGGCATTGAGGTCATAATTCCAGACAGCAAATCATTTTTCTGGGTGTCACCAATTTGCAGCAACCCCAGCGCCATCGCGAACAGGCTGGCGACTCCGACAACCGACAGCCCCGCCAGCAAATAAAGGACAAAAGGCTCGGCCGCCTCCCGGCGCATGACGGAGAGCACAATCGCCGCGCCGATCAGGGCAATCGCCAGCACCAGCAGCCACAACAGGCTGCCCTGCCCCCGACCGCTGCGCTGCGCGGCTGGCATTTCTGATGTGCTCAATTGGGTTTCACTCAATTGGGTTTCGCTCAATTGCGTTTCGCTCATGTTTGCAGACCCGGTCCCCTTCAAGCCCGGCTGTAATCCAACAGCCCAGACTGATTCGCAATCACCTTGACAAGCATGACGGTCCCTATCGGGAATTTCAATCATAACGCCGGTATTTGAGCGAATTTCTCGATATTTTTACTTAAAATCTGCTTCACGAAGCTTTTGAACGCCATGCCTGACGATTACGAAGCTGCATCACCACGCCGATCAGTTGCGCCACGGCTTTATATTGTTCAGCCGGAATTTCCTGATCAACCTCAACGCCCGCATGAAGGGTACGTGCAAGCGGCGGATTTTCGATCACCGGCACATTGTTTTCCTTGGCAATTTCCCTGATTTTGAGCGCCGTCGCATCGGCACCCTTGGCCACACAAATCGGTGCAGCCATGCCGGGCTCGTATTTCAGCGCCACCGCATAATGGGTTGGATTGGTAACCACCACAGAGGCCTCTGGCACACTCGCCATCATCCGCCGTCGCCCGCGCTCCAACCGCACCTGGCGCAATTTTGCCTTCACAGCCGGGTCACCCTCCATCTGTTTGTGCTCGTCTTTGATGTCCTTGAAAGACATTTTCAGTTTCTTGAACCAGGTGTAGCGCTGCCAGGCATAGTCAAAAACCGCGATGACGGTAATGACCGCAAGCGCGCCAGCAAGCATCTTGACCACCGAGATCTTGATCATGGGCAGCAGGGCGGCAATATCCATCTGAATCAGCAGCGGCAGGACATCTGCATCGGCAACCACAATGACGTACATCACACCGCCAACAACCGCCAATTTCACTATTCCCTTGGCGAAATTGACCAGGCTGGTTGATGAGAATAACCGCTTGGCCCCCGCCAACGGCGAGATTTTGGAGAATTTCGGTTTTATCGTCTCGTTGGTAAAAATCAGCCTGTGCTGGACCATGTTACCAACAAATGCGGCTATAATCAAAAGCCCGAGTGGCATCCACAATGCGTTGAACATGGCGCCGCCCATATGCGCGAACAAGCTGCGCGCCTGGCCACCATTGACGCGAATTTCGTGGAAATTTCCAAGCAGAAGCGAAAACGGATTAACCAGGCTTGTTGCAATATGGTTGGTCAGCAACCCAACAATGACCGTACCTGCCAATAGAATGAACCAGGTATTGACCTCCTGGCTTTTCGGCACCTGGCCTTTTTTGTAGGCGTCGTCGATTTTCTTTTGTGTGGGGTCTTCTGTTTTTTCTGTGTCGTCTTCTTGTTCAGCCATCGATCATCATCCTCCAACAAACATGAGAACGACAGTTTCGAAATGGGCGAGGAAAAGCATAATTCCGGCCCCCAGCAACAAGGCAAAAAGCACAAATCCGATCCAGATATTGAGTGGCATGACCACGAAGAAAATCTGCACCTGCGGCATCAACCGCGCCAACACCCCGATACCTGCATAGAAAATCAAACCAAAGGCCAGAAACGGCGCTGCAATTTTAACTCCAACCGCGAATGATCGCGCAACGGTGTTAACCGCCGTTTCGCTAAAATCACCAATCGGCAGCACATCGCCGGGCCTGAACAATATGTAGCTCTCCCTCACCGCCCCGAGCATCAGATGATGCAAATCGGTCAGGAAAATCAGCGTCACCGCTGTCATCGACATGAAGGTTGCAAAGATCGCCGATTGGGTGCCCTGGGTCGGGTCAACACTCTGGGCAAATGCCAACCCGGACTGAAAGGCGATGGCTGTCCCGGCAATCTGCAACGCGCTCATCGAAAGCCGGATTATCAGGCCGATTGCTGCACCAACGATCATTTCCGAAATCAACAACCAAATAATTCCCGGCAGGGTCTCCGGCAGCGCCGGCAAGGCGCTTGAGACAATCGGGTACAGAACAATGGTGACAGAAAGCGCGAAAACCAGCCTCAATCGTTGCGGCACCATGGTTTCGCCGAGCGCCGGGAGGATCATCATCATGACCCCGACTCGCCCGAATATCAGGAAAAACGAATAAATCAGATCTGGGAGAAAATTTATTGTCATCAGCCGCCGGCAATATGTGCTGTAAGCCGGATCATGAACCCTTCCATGGTCTGGCCCATGAACGGCAAAGCCACCAGCAAGGCCAGAAAAATGGCGATGATCTTTGGAACAAATACCAGAGTCATTTCCTGGATTTGAGTGAGCGCCTGAAACAGCGCGATGATCAAACCCACAAACAATCCGACAAACATGATCGGACTGGCAATCTTGATCAAAACCCAGATACCATCCTGGGCAATATCTAGTGCTTCAGCACCGTTCATTATGCGCCACCAACAAAAATTATTTTAGCGCAGCCGAATCTGACTTGCTCCCCCGAGCTATCATTCGATCAGATCGGCATGCGCATGATCGATTCATACGCTGAAATGATTCTGTCACGCACCGCAACCATGGTTTCCAAAGCAAGTTCGCTTTCAGCGACCGCTGTCACCACGTCAACGATGTTGGCGTTGCCGGTGGCAGCACTCATCGTCACCTGATCACTGGCACGTCCGGTTTCCACAACCTGATTTACGGCATCCTTGAGCATGGAGGCAAAATCGTCACCTGAAACTGCCCCAGGAGCAGCTGTGGCGGCTGAGGCGCCGGCATTATTTGCGATCTGAGAGACCGCATTATAGGCATTCGTCGCTGCCGATACTGGAATTGACATCCGCTACGCTCCTAAATCAGGCTCTTAGAATTCCGATGGTCCGCGCCAGCATCTGCCGGGTTTTGTCGAGCAAGCCGGTGCGATTAAAGCCAAGGGTGTTGATACCGTAGCCTGTACTGCCGTCAACGACGTATTTGTTATGGATGCCTGGGGCAAGTCTGCCGATGTTGGTGACAATGTCCTGATGCTCGCCGATGGCAATGGCGACTATGCCAAAGCCCTGGGTTTAGAGTTAGATGGCTCCGGTTTTGGCCTGGGACAACGGGGTAGCCGATTTGCGTTGGTGATCGAAGATGTCACCGTCACGCAAACCTTTATCGAAGAAGGTGGTGCCTTTGAAGTGAGTTCAGCTGAAAACGTGTTGGCTAATTTGTAGCAAGTTTGTTATTCAATAAAATA
>JAESRU010000030.1 GCA_016764455.1 Hyphomicrobiales bacterium
AAGTTATAGAGCAATTCCGATACGATGAAATATGGGATGATGGCGAATTTCTCAAGACTAGCCATGCGCCACTCGCGATCGGCGATGTGTTTGAAACCATTGCTGGCGACACCACTCGTCGTTTCATCCTTTTAGGACAGCCTTGCGATCTTGCACTTCGAGGCGACGGCAAGCGTAGTGCACAGATTGGCCAGCTAGTGTCGTTCAAAAAAATCTCCAACGATCGCACCAGGGAAAGTACGGTCTACGCAGGGCGTAAAATCATTGACCTTCAGATTGGCAAAGATGGTGGCTATTTTCGGTTCGACTATCGTCAAGCTTCGCCAGCCCAGTTGGAGATACTCGACTTAGCGACTTTCAATGAAAGCGGAGAGGTAGCGGTCCAGGGTGACCAAGACTTTAAGGCAGCGCTTCTGCCAGGACAGGCCAAGGGACTTAGAACCGCCAACAAGCTCTTGGAAAGAATCGTAGATGCGCAAAACAATGCTCAGGAAAAGCCTGATGAACTCAGAAAAGCCGATGCGCGTTGCAAGCTGACGCTAAGCTTCGATGGACATTTCAAATCTGTCTGCACGCCAACTTTTTCAAAGAATGGCAAAGTGGCCAAGCTCGACTGGAACTTGAAGCGCACCAAACGACTCCGGTCGCCATATGTCGACATCCTTATGGATCAACAGTTGGCTATTCTTAACCGCCGCGCACTTGAGCTTGACTACCTCGATGAAACGGAGACGGTTACGGCGGATTGCGGCACCGGGCACCCATCGGCGGTCGACTAAAACATCCGCAATACAAAACGACTTAGACCGGTATTGAGAACACGTCAGCCAATGCCTGCCTTTTTAAATTTCAGCCCTAGCCTCGTGCGTGCGGCAAATTCCCGCTTTTCCCCCCCATTGTTACCAACCACGGGATTTTCTGGACGTTTAACGGTTCCCCGTAAGCGAGGTAGCATATGTGTATGCCTTTCCTGATTCCATCCTCGATGGAACCGAGAGGGAACCGCAGACTCCAACCAAGCCTGCAGCCACATATATTGTTACAACTGGAGATAGCAAAACAGGCCCCTAAGGGCCTGTTATAACGCTGCTTCTACAACCGGGAATTTGGAGCGGGCGATGAGATTCGAACTCACGACCCCAACCTTGGCAAGGTTGTGCTCTACCCCTGAGCTACGCCCGCCCAATTATGTCCCATATACTTGGGTTCCAGTTTTCTGGCAGCGGCGTTTTATTGCGCAAAGCGGAGCGCATTGCAACATAAACTGACAGCATCGTGAAGAAAGAACAGATTTGATATGCGCCCGCACCAGATCACCCTTTGATTTTTTACCCCAACAAGCTAAAAGTCTTAGCCCCCAACAAGGAAAAGAACCTATGGTTTTGAGCCGAGAAAACCTGATGCAGCGTCTTGATGAACTGGGAATTAGAAGTGTGACCCGAGACCACGCACCCCTCTTCACGGTTGAAGATTCAAAAAGCCTGCGCGGAGAAATTCCGGGAACCCATTCAAAAAACCTGTTCCTGAAAGATAAAAAGGGAGCGCTCTTTCTGGTGGTCGCTGAAGAAGACGCGGTGATCAACATGAAACGGTTTCACCAGACAATCGGCTCGGCACGCCTCAGTTTTGGAAAACCCGATCTTTTGCTGGAAGTGCTTGGYACAACGCCAGGGTCTGTTTCGCCCTTCACCTTGATCAATGATACGAATAATCGGGTCAATGTCATTTTGGACGCGAAGCTTATGGAAAGAGAAATTGTCAATTTCCACCCCCTCACCAACGAAGCCACAACATCATTGTCGCCTCAGGATTTGCTGACTTTTATCGCCAGTTGCGGACACGAACCACAGATCGTCCAGGTTGCCAGTGAAGAAACATCCGGAGACGTTGGGGAATAAGTTTGATTTTTCGCTCGAAATGACCATCTTTCCGATGAGTTTTAGTTTCACGGAGCCACCATGCCAGATATGCCCGAAAATAATGACCCGACGCCGCTTTTCGGCGAGTTGATTTCGCCTACCGATAGCAATTTGATCAAAGATTCATCAGAGCGCGAATTTACCGCCGATGTGATCGAACCATCCCATGCCCGTGTCGTGTTGGTGGATTTCTGGGCACCCTGGTGCGGGCCCTGCAAACAATTGACGCCGCTTCTGGAAAAAGCTGTGAATGCAGCAAATGGAAGGGTCGCTCTGGTCAAGATCAACATTGACGAGAACCAGGGCATTTCAGCGCAATTGAACATCAAGTCTATCCCCGCAGTGTTTGCCTTCAAAGATGGCCAACCGGTTGATGGCTTTATGGGAGCGTTGGGCGAAAGCGAGCTGGCGGAATTTATCGCACGCGTTGCAGGAGACCCGGAAGCTGATCAGGCGGTTGAAATGCTGCAAACAGCAAACGACGCCCTTGAAGCTGGTAACCACGAAGACGCGGCACAGATATTTGGTGCCCTTGTTCAGGCAGCAGCCGGGCATCCGGACGCAGACGCGGTCGGTGGGTTGGTGCGTTGCTATCTGGCAGGCGGTGATCTGGCAGCAGCAGAAAAAACTCTAGCGCTTATGGATGAGACCGACCACGACCATCCGGCAATTGTCGGTGCCCGCGCCGCGCTCGAATTGCTGGCTGATGCAGGCCCGGCTGTTGATATTTCTGAATTGCGGGCAAAAGTGGATGCTGATGAAAGTGACCTTCAGGCCCGTTTCGATCTGGCCATAGGCCTCAATTCATCCGGCGACCGGGACGGCGCAACAGATGAATTGTGTGAAATTATGGTTAGAAAACGAGACTGGAACGAAGAAGGCGCCCGCCACCAATTGCTGAAATTTTTCGAAGCCTGGGGACAAACTGACGAAGCAACAATTTCCGGGCGGCGTAAATTGTCGTCGGTTCTTTTTTCCTAAATATTTGCTGGACCCGACCCGATGAAATTATCTGACCAATATGACAATCCCGATGATATCCCGGAAATCATTCCAGTCTTCCCTCTGGCTGGTGCCTTGTTGTTGCCAAGGGGCCAATTGCCTTTAAATATTTTTGAGCCGCGCTACCTAACCATGGTCGATGATGCCATGCGCGGCGATCGGCTGATCGGCATGATCCAGCCCAAAACCAATGGTGCCGATGACGGCATCCCGGAATTGGCAAAAATCGGAACATTGGGCCGCATCACCACCTGGGCTGAAACCGGTGACGATCGTCTCTTGATCACCCTGGCCGGGATCTCCCGATTTCAGATCGTCGAAGAAGTCCAGAATGCCAATCCATATAGAACTGTAAAAGCCAGTTGCGATGCCTTCGCGGATGATTTTTTGCCAGAGACTAATTCTAGTTCGGTCGACCGGGATCAGTTGATTGCGACTTTGAGAAATTTTGTCGACGCCCAGGATTTGAGTGTTGATTGGGAAGATATCTTGGACGCCTCCGATGAAGCCCTGGTCAATGGTCTGTCGATGCTCAGCCCCTATGGTCCTGATGAAAAACAGGCCCTGCTCGAAATTCATGATATCGGCGGACGGGCCGAATTGTTAATCGCTTTAACCGAATTATTTTTGCGACGTGAGGGCGCGGATATGCCAGCCCGGCTTCAGTAAAGATGGTTGCCGAGAAATCAAGGAATTGTACCGATGGCAAAAAAAGAAAAAGCCAATGCCGGCATCGACCCCAAGCTACTTGAATTGCTTGTCTGTCCGGTAACCAAAACCACGTTGCATTATGATGCAAAAGCAGGCGAACTGATCAGCGACGCTGCCAAACTTGCCTATCCCATCCGCGATGGCATTCCGATCATGCTCCCGGAAGAAGCCCGCAAACTCGACGGTTGAAATAGCGTCAAACGTCACTGACCCGCATCAACTCGGGGATCCGACCCGTTTCCCCGGCRGCTTCCCGGGTCAGCAAATTTTTAAGYGGYAGMAACCGGTCCACAAGGCCAAGCCCCACATCRCGCAATTGTTTCAAACCTGAAATYTGGTTGGAAAAGATCCGGTTGATGCCATCCATCGCCATGGCGTTCGAAACTACATCAAATCGCCGCCAGGTCTGGTAACGCTCCAATACGGTCAGACTGGCGAAATCTTCGCCGACCCGCTGTGCCTCAATCAATGTGTCTCCAAGCGCTGCCACATCTTTAAACCCAAGATTAGCACCCTGCCCTGCCAGCGGGTGTAACCGGTGCGCCGCATCCCCGATAACCACAATTCCCGGTGCAACAAAATCCCGCGCCAACGTCATCCCAAGTGGAAATGCCTGGGGTCCGGAGATCATTCGCGCCTCACCAAATTGGTGGCCGAGGCGCAATTGCAGGGCTTCAAGAAATTCAGCTTCATCCAAATCCATCAAACGCCGGGCTTCCCGACGTTCCTCAGACCAGACCAGTGAGCCGCGATGCGCAAATTCGCTGTTCCCCACAAGGGGCAACATGGCGAACGGACCGGCGGGAAGAAAATGCTGGATCGCCCGGCCTTGGTGTGGCCGATCGAGCGCAATGGTAGCGACAATCCCGGTCTGGCCATAATCCCAATCCATGGTCTTTATACCGGCCATGCGGCGAATACTGGATTTGGCACCATCAGCCGCAATGACAAGCCGGGTTGAAAGAATGCCGTTATTTTCGAGCGCGACGTTGACGATACCGTCACTATTCTCAATTCCCGTCACCCGGTCAGGGGCGATGACACTGATCCGTTTGTCCTTTTTCACCTGCGCTTTCAGGGCAGCAACCAGATAATGGCTTTCAACGATCGCGGCGGCTTCCATGCCATCTTCAGAATTATCTTTTGTGGGCAATACCAGCAGGGGCGGACGCACCATTTGATCAAGTTCACCGTCGCTGATCAGCATTTTTGAAACCGGCTGCGCATGGGACGCGACTTTGTCCCACACCCCAAGCCGCGCCAGCATCCGACGGCTGGCCGCTGTGATCGCAAAAGAGCGCAAATCTTTAGTTGCATCATTTTGGGTGATCGGCATTTTATCGACCAGAATAATATTCCCGGCCCCGTTTTCAGCAAGCACCGCCAATGCAAGCGCCTGCGCCATACCCACCAGCCCGCCGCCGACAATCAGGACGGGGCATTTGGTCGCAATTTTGGTTATCTGGTTTGTACGCATCATGATGACCCATTCAGGAAAATGTGGAAATCAGTACTTCTCGTATCCGCAGTTTGGAATATATTRCACACAACCTGCAACCAGGAAAATTTTCCATGACCGATCCCGTAAAAGAATTGCTTGATACCCTTGATCTTGAGCCGCTTGAGAAAAATCTGTTTCGTGGCCTCAGCCCCCAGGTCGGGTGGCAGCGGGTCTTTGGCGGTCAGGTGATTGGCCAAGCGCTAGTCGCTGTACGCCGTACGGTTGAAGATCGCGCTGCCCATTCCCTGCACGGCTATTTTATGCGCCCGGGTGATCCTTCCGTGCCGATCATATATGAAGTTGACCGGATCAGGGACGGGCGCAGTTTCACCACCCGCCGGGTSRTYGCSATCCARCACGGMMAMSCSATTTTTWCMATGTCKGYWTCSTTCCASRWKRAYGAAGAMRGCYTKGACCATCAATTYRMYATGMYCGATGTWCCKMWGCCCGAAGAYYTGSCMAGYGAMGCYGAACWYMRMGMCAWRTTSATSGACMARATGCCRSAWRRKSYGSGGCGCTATTGGGAACGCGCCCGGCCAATAGAAATGCGCCCTGTGGATCTAACCCACTTTATCTCTGATAAAAAACTCGATCCAATCCAGAATGTCTGGTTCAAGGCGACCAGCCCGTTGCCGGATGATGTGGCGATCCATGAATGCGTGCTTGCCTATGCGTCCGACATGACACTTCTTGATACGTCCCTGTTTGCCCATGGCCAAAATTTCTTTAACCGGAATCTGCAATTGGCCAGCCTGGACCATGCCATGTGGTTCCACCGGCCATTTCGCGCCGACGAATGGCTGCTCTATCACCAGGACAGCCCGTCAACCAGCGGCGCACGGGGCTTTAATCGTGGCTCTGTCTATACCCGCGAAGGAATTCTCGTGGCATCCGTTGCCCAGGAAGGCCTGATCCGGGTGATAGATAAAGAGAAATAGGTTGTCTGATTAAATTTTAATCACTTGAAATTGAGWGCTTAAAATTTAATCATTTTTGCTTGATTTACAGCCTGCTATTTCTCGGTCAATCCATAAAATCCATTCCAAAACAATGGTTTATGATTTTCCTGTCCAATTGGCACGGAGCTTGAGTATCTCCTGTTGAGTCGCCCGGTATGTTTCCGGGCATGTGTAGACCAAAAACAGGGGACAGGCATGAAATTGATCATAGCGATCATCAAGCCCTTCAAGCTTGATGCCGTACGCGAACAMCTGACATCGCTCGGCGTTCAGGGACTAACCGTCAGCGAGGTCAAGGGATTTGGCCGCCAGAAAGGCCATACAGAAATTTATCGCGGCGCCGAATATGCCGTGAATTTTGTCCCAAAACTGAAAATCGAAATCGCAGTAACCAGCGATCTCGCCGCCAAGACCATTGAAGCGATCCAAACGTCCGCTTCCACCGGACAAATTGGCGACGGCAAGATTTTCGTTCTTCCCATCGAACAGGCCGTACGCATCCGCACCGGCGAACAGGACGCGGCCGCACTTTGATGCCCGCACAGGAGTAGTTTCATGAGCAAAACAAGTTTATTTCTAAAAACCGGGCTAGGGGCATTTTTGCTCTTTTCCGGACCTGCCATGGCGCAGGAAACACCTGAATTCGCCAAGGCGGTAGACACCGCCTTTATTTTCAACACTTTGTTGTTTCTGATCTGCGGCTTTCTGGTTATGTGGATGGCGGCTGGTTTCGCCATGCTCGAAGCAGGCATGGTCCGCACCAAAAACGTTTCCATGCAATGTCTGAAGAATATCGGGCTGTTTTCAATCGCCGGACTGGCCTATTGGCTGGTCGGCTACAATCTGATGTATGACGGCGTTGATGGTGGATATATGGGGTCATTCTCGATGTTCATGACCCCTGATCCATCGGAAGATGCGGGCAGTTACGCCGCCGGGTCCGACTGGTTCTTCCAGATGGTCTTTTGCGCCACCGCTGCCTCCATCGTCTCAGGCACCATTGCCGAACGTATCAAAATCTGGCCGTTCTTTATTTTCACCGCACTCCTGACTGGATTCATTTATCCAATTACAGGTGCCTGGAAATGGGGCGCAGGCTGGCTTCAGATGGCCAATTTCCAAGATTTCGCCGGGTCAACACTGGTTCATTCCGTTGGCGGTTGGGCCGCTTTGGCCGGCGCCGTCATTCTAGGTGCTCGGGTCGGCAAGTATAATAAACAAGGCCAGGTCATGCCAATGCCAGGTTCCAACATGCCGCTGGCAACGCTTGGTACGTTTATTTTGTGGCTCGGCTGGTTCGGCTTTAATGGCGGTTCCCAATTGGCGCTTGGTACTATTGCCGATGCGTCTGCTGTGGCCCGCATTTTCGTCAACACCAACATGGCCGCCGCCGGCGGCGTTGTCGCTGCAATCATCCTCACCCAGCTATTGTACAAGAAAATCGACCTGACCATGGCGCTCAACGGTGCTTTGGCAGGCCTAGTTTCGATCACAGCTGAACCGCTGACACCAAGCATGCCAACCGCCGTCTTTATCGGTGCCGTTGGTGGGGTCATCGTCGTCTTTGCCGTTCCCTTGCTGGACCGGTTGAAAATCGATGATGTGGTCGGCGCGATCCCTGTCCATCTGCTGGCCGGTATCTGGGGAACCCTGATTGTACCGCTCACCAATGACGGAGCGACCTATGGTGCTCAAATTACCGGTATCGTGGCAATCGGGGCCTTTACCCTGATCGCCAGCACGATCATCTGGTATGCGCTGAAACTTACCATCGGAATCCGCCCAAGCCTGGAAGACGAAATGGCCGGGCTGGATATGGCGGAGGTCGGGTTGGAAGCCTATCCGGAATTCGGCCAGGGCAGCCAACGAATGTAATACCGGGGGAAACATTCCCAAAACAATCACGCTGAAAGGGCCCGCTACATAAAGTGGGCCCTTTTTATTTGCCCAAATGGCATTGTCTTAAGCTTAATCCACACTTAACCAACACCAGCTAAAGTGACGCCATGCACCGGGTCATCACCGAACCATCCGGGGTTGAGGCCGTCTTTTAGGACGGTTTTGTTCAGTATCAAGTCAGTGTGGAGTATTCGGTTTGGGTCTTATCGCTAATTCTGTCGCCATCGATACCCTGGTCCCCGAAAGCATCCGGCATGCCTTTGGTCGCCGGGCCTATCTGTTTTCCGGCCTTGCCATGATCCTGTTTGGGAGCGCCACCGCGCTCGCGCTCGCCACCTGGTCGATCAGCGATCCAAGCCTCAATCACGCGGTGACCGGAGATATCAACAATGCGCTTGGACGGCCAGGTGCCATTATCGCCGACTTGCTGATGCAATTGTTCGGTCTGATTTCGATTTTCCTGGTGGCATTTCTCATTTTTTGGGGCGTCCGGCTTCTGCGCAAACAGCATATGCCAGCGCCAGCGAGACGCGGCATTCTGAGCTTTTTGGCATTGGCCGCCGGGGCCACCGCCATTGCTGCTCTTCCGACCCCCGGTTCCTGGCCATTGCCGACAGCGTTGGGTGGATTTCTGGGAGATTTTTTGTATCAGGCGATCGGCAGCATTACCGGCGGCCAAATGGGGKTTTTTACAAATCTGTTAGTTTTTCTGGCAGCTTCCATTTGTTTTGCCTTGCTGGCGCTCCGCTCTCTTGATCTGTCCCTGAATTCATTTTCAGCACCTGAAGACTCYGCTCTTCCAGAAATTGACGAGCAGGAATTCGATGATGATTATGAGAATTATTTCGACGAAGACGAATCCGATGGCACCGCATGGCTAGGTGCTGCCAGCCATATTACATTGAGCCTGCGTGCCCGCGCCAGGCGGCTGTTTCGCCGTACACCGCAAGCGATCCCGACCATCCATGAAGAACARACCAGAGCCCAAGARGGYTTGTTCTTGAAGCTGGTTCGYTGGGGRTTTGCACGGTTTAGAGGCACAGAACAATCCGACTATGATTACCAGTCTGCTGATTTTGCCCGTTTCCCCGAAAGTGGTGACCGGGTCGAACCTGTATTCAACGAAAGCGCACCTGCATATTCAGGCTCTTCAATACAGATGACCGAACAGCATAACGCGAGCGACTATGCCCATGATGACATGTTCAACGCTGATAATTACGACGACTACGAAGATTTTCAGGATGAGATGATTGACGAGGAAATCTACCCGGAACGGGTCTATGAGACACCGCGGGTAGAAGCCCCGACCGCCCGACCCAAACAGGGAAAACGCATAACGCGCGAAGCCCAGCCTTCGCTTTTGCCGTCCCGCGAGTTTGTTTTGCCACCGCTGCGGCTTCTCTCAAAGCCTGCGAAAATTTCATCGCAAAAGGCAACAAGTCTGGAATCTCTCGAACAGAATGCCCGCATGCTTGAAAGCGTTCTGGAGGATTACGGCATCAAGGGTGAAATCATCAAGGTGCGGCMCGGCCCWGTCGTTACCCTGTACGAACTGGAACCGGCACCCGGCATCAAATCCGCCCGCGTGATCGGGCTGGCCGATGATATTGCCCGTTCAATGAGCGCCATCTCTGCACGCATCGCGGTTATCCCGGGCCGCAACGCCATTGGCATCGAATTGCCAAATTCTGAACGCGAAACCGTATTTTTGCGCGAAGTTCTGGCTTCCGAGACTTTCGAGAAGAGCAAAGCAAAGCTGCCTCTGGTATTGGGCAAGACAATTGGCGGTGAGCCGGTTATCGCCGATCTCGCCCGCATGCCCCATTTGCTGATCGCCGGCACCACCGGTTCGGGTAAATCGGTCGGCATTAACGCCATGATCCTGTCCCTGCTGTACCGGYTGCCGCCGGACAARTGCARGMTGATCATGATYGAYCCRAAAATGCTTGAATTGTCGGTTTAYGACGGCATCCCGCATCTRCTGTCGCCRGTTGTSACYGACCCGAAAAAGGCYGTTGTCGCRCTCAAATGGACCGTGCGCGAAATGGAAGAGCGCTACAAGAAAATGTCCAAGCTTGGGGTCCGCAACATTGATGGCTTCAACCAGCGTGTCGTCGATGCCCGCGATAAGGGCGAAGTAATATCGCGCACCGTCCAGACCGGGTTTGACCGTGAAACCGGCAAGGCGGTTTATGAGACCGAGGAAATGAGCCTTGATGAAATGCCGTTCATCGTCGTTATCGTCGATGAGATGGCTGATTTGATGATGGTTGCCGGCAAAGATATTGAAGGCACCATCCAGCGCCTCGCCCAGATGGCCCGCGCCGCCGGCATTCATATTATTACGGCTACCCAGCGCCCGAGTGTCGATGTTATCACCGGCACCATCAAAGCCAATTTCCCGACCCGGATTTCTTTCCAGGTCACCTCGAAAATTGATTCCCGCACCATCCTTGGTGAACAAGGTGCCGAACAATTGCTCGGCCAGGGCGACATGCTGCATATGGCAGGCGGCGGACGCATCAGCCGCGTCCATGGTGCTTTTGTGTCCGATGACGAGGTCGAGCGGATCGTCAACCATCTTAAAAAACAAGGYGTGCCTGAATATCTTGATGTGGTCACCGAARAYACYGAAGAAWCYGAKATTGATGCKTCAACCGGRATGCCCGTRAATAGTGAYRSCGATGAYCTYTATAAYCGCGCCGTGAATATCGTGCTSCATGACCGCAAGGCRTCCACCAGCTATATCCAGCGCCGYCTGTCGATCGGTTATAACCGYGCYGCCACCATCATCGAACAGATGGAAGCSGAAGGKGTTATCAGYGCCGCCAACCATGCCGGGAAACGGGATATCCTGGTTGGCGAAGACGCCTGACCCGAAACCCACTTAAAATTACCGGAAAATTAACCACGTTTGATCAAGTTCACAAAAAGGCAATCGCAACAGGTTTTGCGGTCAAGCCGATCTTTTGCCACATTGATCCCGTTAGGTTCCGGCAAACGATCATCCATCTTGTAGCAAGGAACATCCGATCAAATGCCAGGTCTGAAACAACTTTTCCCGGTTCTGCTCACCGCCGTCATTCTCATTTTTGGTGGCCTGGTGCAGGGATCCAGCGCCCAGACCGTTTTAAGTCCTGAAGMCCAAAGAGCTGCGATCATTGATCGGGTCAACGGTTATTTCAACGCTCTACAGCATCTCCGTGGCCGGTTCAGCCAGATCGGTCCCAACGGTGAATTTTCCRAAGGTGTATTTTATCTGGAACGGCCTGGTAAAATGCGCTTCGAATATGCCCTCCCCAACCCGCTTCTTGTTGTTGCCGATGGTTTCTGGGTCGGGATTGAAGACCGTAACATGAAGACAACCGACAAATACCCGCTCGCAGCAACCCCTTTGAGCCTGTTGCTTGAAGARCGCGTYGAYCTCAACGAGGAAGCRAGMATTATYGAYGCMCGGGAAGAAGAAGGWTTTATCAGCGTYACCTTTGAAGAYAASGRSGGWTCMGCRCCGGGSCAGCTWACKCTKGTWTTTGGCAGCGAAGACCTGATGCTGCGCCAATGGATTGTACTTGATGCGCAAGGCTTGCGTACCGAAGTATCGGTCTTTGATCTAGTTGTTGGCGCGCCGGTAGACCCGACCCTGTTCTGGATCACAGACAATGCCACCTTTGACGTAGGCAATCATTAGCTCCCCCAAGGTCTGAATGCTTTGGTTTCCAGACTTGMAAATTATCGTGATTTTTTTGTAGCCGCTTGAAAAGCCGGAACACGTTCCTATCTTCTTTATACAAGCAGGCCCGAAGCATTTATCGGTTGTGCCCCCCGTCTAGCCGGCTGAAGGCCCTGCTGGCACCGGTTCATACCAGGTGCGCCGTAATTACGGCCGAAGCGCCTGATTCCCACCCCGGAATCGGGCGTTTCCATTTCACAAATCCCTTATCAAGCTCTTGACCTTGCCGATGATTTAGGACTGAATCGCGGTTTGTGATTTCAGTTCAAGGTCAGACCATGGCTCCCTCAAATTCCGCTTCAATCGTCACATGGAATATCAATTCCGTTCGCTTCAGGATCGACCTGGTGGCGCGCTTTATTGAAGAATTCAATCCAGATGTTTTGTGCCTCCAGGAAACCAAATGTATCGATGATAGTTTCCCCTTGAACGCGTTTCACAAGCTTGGCTATCCCCATATCGCCCTGAAAGGCCAAAAGGCCTATCACGGCGTCGCCACCATTTCCCGTTGGCCGATTGCAGAAACCAAGCGCATGGCATTTTGCGGCAAACAGGATGCCCGCCACATCGCAACCCGCTTTGCAGATGATGCCCATCCGGCCCTTGCCGGTGTCGATCTTCATAATTTTTATGTCCCCGCCGGCGGCGATGTCCCGGACCGTGAGAAGAACGAGAAATTTGGTCATAAACTTGATTTTCTGAGCGAAATGACAAGTTGGTCCAAAAGYTTGAACGGCGAAGACGCCATGCTGGTTGGCGATCTGAATATTGCCCCGCTRGARASYGATGTCTGGTCCCACAAACAATTRATCAARGTSGTYAGYCAYACMCCKRYYGANGTKSRTAGCCTGAACGGCCTTCAACAAGCAGGCAATTGGGTGGATGTGATCCGCAGCCACATCCCGCCGGAAGATAAATGTTACACGTGGTGGAGTTATCGTTCTCCAAATTGGTCAAATTCCAATAAGGGACGCAGGCTCGACCATGTCTGGGCCAATGCCAGCCTGGCGGCCCGTACCACTTCCGTTGAAGTGTTGCGTGATGTACGCGGGTGGGACAAACCATCCGATCACGCCCCAGTCATCACCTATATTCAAGCTTGAGGGGACTGGCCTTAAAGGTTGCCGTCCAGATTTTCATCGAATTGCGGCAAAATGCCCGTCAGGTCACCCATGGCATTTTTAAGCCGGTTTCCCAGAAACTTGTGGATTCGCGCCGCCGTCTCGGGAAATTCGTTCAAGACCCGGTGAAACAGGGGCCGGGAGATAACAAACACTTCGCTGGAGACTAAAGCACGGGCGGATATTGCCCGGTCGATATTGGTGATCATCGACAATTCACCCACCATCTTGCCCGCCACAAGGGTGTCTTCTTCCACCATCCCATCGTCATATTGACGCTCAAGCGCGATTTCACCCGAAACCACAATGATCGCGCCGGATCCCGTACTTCCTTCCTTGAAGAGGGTTTCACCAGCACGAAAACGCAGCGTTTCACCATTAAAAGCAAGCAGCTGCAATTGCTCCGTGTCAAGAATCGCAAACAACGGAAATTGTTGCAAAAGCGCTATATTCTGCTCAAGGCTCATGGATCCGTTCCGGTTCTTCCTGGCCGTGTTCCAGCAATCAAACCTTACGGAACAAGCTTGTAGCCACCACCTTCGGTAACCAGCAATTCAGCATTTGCCGGCTCAAGTTCGATTTTTTGACGCAGGCGGTAAATATGGGTTTCCAACGTATGAGTGGTAACCCCGGCATTATACCCCCACACTTCATGCAGCAGCACTTCGCGGGTCACAACTTTTTCGCCAGAGCGGTAAAGGAATTTGAGGATGGAGGTTTCTTTTTCGGTTAGACGAATTTTACGGTCGTCTTCGGTTGTCAGGGATTTTGCGCTTGGGCGGAAGATATAGGGACCGACCGAGAAAACCGCATCTTCGCTTTGTTCGTGTTGGCGCATCTGGGCGCGAATGCGCGCCAACAGAACCGCAAACCGGAATGGTTTTGAGACATAATCATTCGCCCCCGATTCCAATCCAAGAATGGTATCGGATTCAGAATCTTGCGCCGTTAACATAATGACCGGGCTTCTGAACCCGTTCTTGCGCATGATCTTGCAAGCTTCACGCCCGTCAATATCAGGCAGGCCCACATCGAGAATGACCAGATCGGTATGCTCGGCTTTGACGGTCTTGATACCCTCGGTCGCCGTACCAACAGTTGAACATTCAAATTCTTCATGGAAATCCAATTGCTCAGCAAGCGATTCCCGTAAATCTTCGTCGTCATCCACGATCAGAATTTTGCAGATATTACTCATTATCGGCCCCGCTTGCTCAGCTGTCTGATGGTTTGATTCGCCGTTGTGCAAATCACTATATGAGTATTTATACTGGAAATACACGGTTTCAAGAACACGGCAATAATCAGTATGAATTGTAT
Source organism: Hyphomicrobiales bacterium (assembly GCA_016764455.1). Lineage (GTDB taxonomy): Bacteria > Pseudomonadota > Alphaproteobacteria > Rhizobiales > NORP267 > NORP267. Next base: position 14,166 of record JAESRU010000030.1, read on the forward strand.
TTCCATGGATGGATCGAAACGCATCGTCAATAACCGCCTCATTCAAGTTGCCGTTAGGGCGGCGGGAGATACCCAAGGCAGACTTGTCTTGCCCGGCGTCAGCTTTCGGTGCGCTCTGGGACGAAACGGTATCCAGCAAAAAAAGCGCGAGGGTGACGGCGCAACACCGCGCGGCATCCACATGATCCGCGCATTGTTTTTCAGGCCCGACCGCATAGCCAGACCAGCAACAACATTAACCACTTACCCGCTAAGCCCAAAATTAGGTTGGTGCGATGACCCGACCCACAGCGCRTACAACASYCTKGTCCGYCTGCCWTTTCCMSGSTCCCAYGARAAAATGTGGCGSMARGAYCATCTYTAYGAYGTKGTGATCGARCTTGGRTATAATGACWRCCCACCRATCCCMARRCASGGYAGYGCCATATTTYTGCACATTGCGGMWRAAAATTACGCSCCRACCGMMGGCTGTATCGCMATATCRYTGGMWGATATGCRYCGCYTTYTWGCYCAYCTSWAWCCMGGYGATCGAATMACRATCTGATTTAMSMATMSWCGCGCKSRCCGAARATMGCKGTRCCAACCCGCACATGGGTCGCACCGTAAGCAATCGCTTTCTCATAATCCGCGCTCATGCCCATGCTCAAAATAGGCAGACCGCAATCCGCTGCAATTTTTTTCAAAAGTGCGAAATGCAGCGCCGCCTCTTCCTCTACAGGCGGAATACACATCAAACCCTGAATATCGAGGTGAAATCTCGTGCGGCATTTCTCAACAAATTCAGCCGCCTTTGTCGGATCAATRCCGGCCTTTTGTGGTTCCAACCCGGTATTTACCTGAACCAGGCAGCGTAGTTTTTTTCCTTGAGACGCCATTTCTCGCGCAATTGCGGCGGCAATTTTCTCACGGTCGATGGTATGAACCCAGTCAAACAAGGCAACCGCATCACGCGCCTTGTTGGATTGCAGCGGCCCGATCAAATGAAGTTCGGTATCGGGAAACTCTTCCCGGATCGCTGGCCATTTCCCTTGCGCTTCCTGGACCCGGTTTTCGCCAAATATTTTTTGTCCAGCCTCGAGCACCGGGCGGATATCATCAAAATCGCGGGTTTTTGAAACAGCAATCAGGGTAATATCGGCACCATCACGCCCAGCCGTCTCAGCGGCTTTTCCGATGGTTTCTTTCACAATTTGCAGGCGCCCGCCGGCATTATCTACATTCACTTCCATAACAATCGCTCGTTTCCTGCAAATCCCAGCAACAAGCCATATCAGACATTTCACTATCAGGGCTTTTATTTCATACCGGCAATGGATAAACCATGGCCAACAATTTCTGGAGCTGAAAAGTCAAAACGAATGTCCATAGAAAGATACAATCCCGGGGCCTGTGAAACCAAATGGCAGCAAACCTGGACGGATCGCGGCACCTTCCAGACAAGGGATGATGATCCTGGTCCTAAATATTATGTGCTGGAAATGTTTCCCTACCCGTCTGGCCGCGTCCATATGGGCCATGTGCGCAATTATACGATGGGCGATGTGGTTGCCCGGTTCAAGCGCGCCCGGGGCTTTAATGTGCTTCATCCGATGGGATGGGATGCCTTTGGCATGCCGGCGGAAAATGCTGCAATGGCCAACAATGTTCATCCGCGCGAATGGACCTACGATAATATCGCGACCATGCGCACTCAGCTCAAGTCCATGGGGTTGTCGCTCGACTGGAGCCGCGAATTCGCCACCTGCGACGTGGAATATTATACCCGTCAGCAACAATTATTTCTGGATTTTTTGGMCGCCGATCTGGCCTACCGGCGCAAATCGACGGTGAATTGGGACCCTGTCGACCATACCGTTCTTGCCAACGAACAGGTGATCGACGGCAAAGGCTGGCGCTCTGGCGCGGCTGTAGAGCAACGTGATCTGACCCAATGGTTTTTCCGCATCACGGCTTACAATGATGATTTGCTGGCAAGTCTCGACAAACTCGACCGCTGGCCGGAAAAAGTCCGCCTGATGCAGCAAAACTGGATTGGACGTTCTGAAGGCATGACCTTCGATTTTGATCTGGTCACCGACGACAACACAGCGACCGACCAGAAGCTTACAGTCTTCACCACCCGCCAGGACACAATCTTCGGCGCTACATTTTGTGCCATTGCCCCCGATCATCCAATGGCGAAGGCAGCGGCCGAACATTCCCTGGAAGCGGCCGAATTCATCGCCACCTGCCAACAATCAGGCACCAGCGAAGAAGAAATACAAACTGGCGAAAAGCGCGGCTTCAAACTCGACCTGCGCGCAGTTCACCCATTTGTCGAAGGCCATACCCTGCCGGTCTATATCGCCAATTTTGTCCTGATGGGTTATGGCGAAGGCGCTATTTTCGGCTGCCCCGGCCATGATCAGCGCGATCTGGAATTTGCCCGCAAATACGAAATCGACGTGATTCCGGTCGTTATTCCCGAGGACGAAGACCCGGCAAAATACGAAATCGGCGATGACGCTTATATCGGCCTTGGACGGATTGCCAATTCGCAATTTCTCGATGGTAAATCCATCGAAGACGCCAAGGAAGAGATTGCCGCGCGCATGGAAGCCGGCAATTTCGGCAAACGCACAGTCAATTACCGGTTGCGCGACTGGGGCATTTCCCGCCAGCGCTATTGGGGCTGCCCGATCCCGGTCATTCATTGCAAATCCTGCGGCATCATTCCCGTACCGCGCGCCGATCTACCGGTTCGCCTGCCGGACGATGTGACCTTTGATGTGCCGGGCAACCCGCTCGATCATCACCCCACATGGGCAAATGTAAAATGCCCAGAATGCCAGGGAGAGGCGCGGCGTGAAACCGATACGATGGATACGTTTGTAGATTCGTCGTGGTATTTTGCCCGCTTCACCGCACCCCATGCTGATGCGCCAACTGTCCCCGAGATCGCCAATCAATGGCTCCCGGTGGATCAATATATTGGCGGCATCGAGCATGCCATTCTGCATCTTCTTTATTCCCGCTTTTTCACCCGCGCCATGAAGGCCACCGGGCATCTTGATCTGGATGAGCCGTTTGCCGGGCTCTTCACACAGGGCATGGTGATCCATGAAACCTATCGCAAGACGGATGGTACCTGGGCAACGCCGGACGAAGTTTTGATTACTGAATCAGATAATGTTCGCACCGCAAAACTAATTGAGACCGGCGAAACGGTTGAAATTGGTAGTGTGGAAAAAATGTCAAAATCCAAGCGCA
>JAESRU010000031.1 GCA_016764455.1 Hyphomicrobiales bacterium
CGTTCTTGGTGCTATTACCAAAGAGGAAGACAGAAAGCTGACCGATGCTGGTCTAAGATCGTAAATGCCAAAATCTTGGGACAAAAAAAATCCGTTTGCGCGCTATGAAGAAATGGAAATCATAGGGAGAATAAACGAAAAAGCGCCTGGTATGATAATTGCACGGGCTGATTTTCCTTCTTAATTGCATTACTCTAACTCGTCATTCCAGCAAAAGCCAGAATCCAGTCTTACTTTGTAATAATACTGAACCAGCACTAAATTGGCTGCCTATGAATGTGTTCCAGGCGCTAAACTTCACCGCCCCCTTTTGCCACCCTGAAAAAAGTCTATAGTCATTTTTCCGGGCTTGGGCATTGGATGAAGTTTATGAGTAAGACGTCCTTTTTTTCCACCATTTTGATGGTTGTTTTGGCAGCCTGCGCGCAGCCCAACGAAGTTGGCAGGGCGACCTATCTATCCAGCGAACCGGTGATCCAGATGACAGCCGCCGGCATTGGCGCGATCAATGCCGAGACCCCCTATTCGCGCGCGGCAATTGTCGAAGCGTTGCCCGGGTTTGAATTTGCCAATGTCACGACAATGTCGGAGGGTGAAGTGCGCCATTTGCTGGCAGCCTTCAGAGGCGGCATGCAGCAATTGCAGTTTGAGCCCGGCACAAGTGGCAAAATTGCGCGGGTGCATATTGTTGGTCAAGAAGCTGCCGGACCGAATGGCGAACGGATCGGGATGACCTATACRGAATCCGGTGCRGCCGCTCTGAATTGCGTTCCTGGGGCTGAAGAATGGAGCCGGATGGCGCTTTGTACGACCCCYGACAGACGCCTCGTTTATATTTATGCCCCTGAAGCTTAYGAAGGTCCGGACGGGCAGTTGCCGCCGGACAATATCCTTCGCTCATCGCGCCTGGTGCGCATTGTCTGGAACCCGCATCCATGAAATTTTTCAAAAAAATACTGATTGCATCCATCTCGGTTTTTATCCTGTCCCTGCCAATYGATGCACATGCAGACCGCAGCGCGGAGACGGCCCCCCTCTCACAAATATCTTTTAGCGAAGTATCGATTGCTGTGGAGATGCATGCCAGCCTGCCGCGCAGCGCYGGTCGCGACCCGCAATTGATGAAACGATTGCGTAGAGGTATCGAACAGGCTTTTGATGAGACACGTGCTCAGGCAAACAGGGATTATCGTGAATTCGGCAGCGAATCTTTCAACCCCTACAGCCTGACCGCCAATTGGACCGAACAGTTTGTATCTGACCGCTATCTCAGCTTGCTGGAAATTAGCCATTATTATACCGGCGGGGCTCACGGCAATACGGGCTACACATCTTTGTTGTGGGATATCCAGGAAAGCCGGGAAATATTACTTGAAGACATTTTCGACAATGTGGAGGACGGGTCACCTGCCCTCAAAGCGATTGCCCGGCAGCTGCGAAGGGCATTGATTTCTGAAAAAATGGAGCGGATGGATTTCAGCGCAGAGGAGGCGCAAAATGATGATAGCCTGAACGAACTGAAAGCAACGATCCAAACGATGCAGACATTTACGTTTGTGCCATCTCGCGAGCCTGGAMAAGTCGCTGGCRTCGCATTCACCTTTGGCCCCTATTATCTTGGATCATATGCTGAAGGCGAATATCGCCTCTATGTTYCGGCAAATGTTTTTGAAGCCTTTTTACAACCYGCATTCMGCRACCTGTTTGGCGGCGAACCGGTCCTTATGGAAACCCTCACCGGGTACCCGATGACCGGACCTGCAATCCTGCTTGAAGAACCAGGTGTCAGCAGTAACCTCACCTCGCCGCTGGCGTTGAAGGGCGAAGCGCCGGATTATTGGTTCRAATATGGTGTCGCGAYYGTTGAATTATATGTCAATGATATCAAGATTGCCGAAACGAAAATCGAAGCCATGCCCGACGCAACCACTAGCGGCACAGCCAGTNGAATGGTGCGCTTTTTCGGGGATATCTCTTTTGAAAATCCAGAACCGGATTCCTATGGCGAGTTGCGATTCATTCGTGGCGAAGGTTTTTCCACAAGTGGCGTCAGCCGCATTTCCCATTGGATCGATTTCTAATGTTAGCTACGAAGCTTAGCTGTTCGTGACTGACACGGCGACTTGGGCTAAGAAAACTACATGTCGAATAATGCCATGAACAACAATGTGGAGAAACTTGCCGCCGGAATTCGGGCTGGCGACCGGGCGCAATTGGCGCGCGCCATTACCCTCATTGAATCGACCAAGCCCGCGCACCAGCAACAGGCGCTGGAATTGCTGCAAAAAGTGCTTGTAGATACCGGCGGCGCAATCCGGATTGGAATTACCGGCGTGCCGGGGGTCGGCAAATCCACGGTCATTGATCAGTTCGGCATCAACCTTACAAAGGCCGGGCACAGGGTCGCTGTGTTGGCGGTTGATCCGTCTTCAACGCGCACCGGTGGGTCCATCCTTGGCGATAAAACCCGGATGGCACGTCTGGCGGTTGACCAAAACGCATTTATCCGCCCCTCCCCGTCAGCAGGCACCCTTGGTGGCGTCGCGCGCAAAACCCGCGAAACGATGCTGCTTTGCGAAGCAGCTGGCTTTGATGTCATTTTGGTGGAAACGGTCGGGATCGGCCAATCGGAAACCACCGTATCAGACATGGTCGATTTTTTTCTGGCGCTCATGCTACCCGGTGCCGGGGACGAATTGCAGGGCATAAAAAAGGGTGTTGTTGAGATTGCCGACATGATCGCCGTCAACAAAGCGGACGGCGAAAATATAAGTCGTGCAGAACGGGCAGCAGGGGAATATCGCGCCGCACTTCATATCCTGACCCCGGCGCATTCCGACTGGCCGCCACCTGTTGTGACGATTTCCGGCCTGCAAAATCTGGGTCTTGATGAACTCTGGGAACAGATAAACAAGCACCGCGATATCATGACTGCGAATGGCGCATTTACTGCACGCCGCCGCGCCCAACAGGTGCGCTGGATGTGGGATATGGTGGAGATGCGATTGCGCGGGCAACTCCAAAACCACGAAAAACTAAAAGCCGAATTGCCCGAAATTGAAGCTGCAGTTGCCGAAGGCCGGATGGCTGCCACGCTGGCGGTACATGAGATTTTTGCCATTTTTGACACCTAATTTCGGTTTTTCAAGGCAATATGTTTCATTTTGATACATTTTTCGCCAATTTCCGCTGGAACGGTGCTTGCATCATTGATCGCAGAAGGAGACTGCGTCATGACCATCAATCGTCGATTATTTTTGAATATGGGAGCCATGCTGGCTGGAACCGCAACTTTGTCCGCCGGACTGGTGGCCAACGCTTCAAGCGCCCGCGCGGCCATTTCCCCTGGCAGTGGCGCGCTTGATGCWACGCAATATGGCGTCAATCCCGGCAATTCCGGTGATCAGGGCAACGAGATGCAGAATGCTGTCAATGATTCAGCGCGTCTTGGCATGCCGCTCTTTTTGCCGCCGGGCCGGTATCTGATTTCCGATCTGGAATTGAGAGACAACACCTCGATCATCGGTGTACCGGGGCAAACCCGGCTGATATTTTCCGGCGGAACCGCGATGATGCATGCCAAAGGCGTGCGCCGAGTTACCCTGGAAGGTTTGAACATTGGTGCAGCCGGCAATAGTTTCAACGGCGATGTTTCAGGACTCATAGATATTACTGACACAATCGATTTGACGATTGAAAATTGTGTCATTGTCGGCAGCACTGAAAACGGAATTTCCCTGAACCAGGTTTCTGGCGCGATCCGCAATTGTGAAATCAGTCATGCCGGGCAAGCCGCAATTTACGCAATCGACAGCCGCGGCCTGGAGATATCCGGCAACAGGGTTCATGACTGCCTGAATAACGGCATTCTGGTTTGGCGCTCAAGTGCGGGCGAAGACGAAACCATTGTAAGCGGTAACCGGATTACCAATATCGGTGCGGTGGATGGCGGTTCGGGCCAGAACGGCAACGGCGTCAATATATTYCGCGCCGGATCCGTRCAGRTCATYAACAACCGCATCACCGACTGCTCCTATTCAGCGGTTCGCTCCAATGGCGGATCGAATTGCCAGATTTCCGGCAATTCATGCGCCCGGCTTGGTGAAATCGCACTTTACGCAGAGTTTGATTTTGAAGGCGCGATGATCACCAACAATATTGTTGATACCGCTGCTGCTGGAATTTCCATCACCAATTTCAACGAAGGCGGCAGGCTGGCAGTTTGTAATGGCAATATCATCCGCAACCTCACCAATCGCATGCAGGACGACAGCAACGGCAATTGGGGCTTTGGCATCGGCGTTGAGGCCGACACGGTCGTCAACGCCAATGTTATCGAGAATGCGCCTCATACTGGCCTGTCACTTGGGTGGGGCAAATATCTCCGCAACGTAACCGCTACCAGCAACATCATCCGCGATGTAGGCATCGGGATCAATATATCTGTTGCCCCCGGCGCCGGTAGCGCCATCATTTCCGACAATATGATTTCCAATGTCAGGGAAGGCGCAATTCTCGGCTCCGAATGGCACGACATCGTAACCGGCGATTTGGCACTTGCAGGGTCAGAAGCCTATCCGCAACTGACGATCGAGCGGAACCACACGACTTGATCGTGACCAAAAAACCTACCGGGTCAGGTCATTTCGCGGGCTGCACCTGAAATCCGCACCGAACTTCCCGGCTCCAGGCCAAATTCTGCCGTGATCAGCGAACGCGCGCCCATATCTTCACCCTGCACAATGTTGATCTGACCCTGATGGGGCCAGCGGATATCGCGCAGATACCCGGCAAAAGCAGCAGCGGCCGCACCGGTCGCCGGGTCTTCCAATACCCCGCCTGACGCGAACGCATTGCGCACATTAAAATCCTGATCACCGGCAACATGAACCAGCATGATCGTCACCAACTTGTAGCTGCTCATCAGTTCACGACCCGCATCGAGGTCATATTTCATGGCGCTCAGAAGCGCTTTGTCCTTCAGCGCGACAACAATATGATCTGCGCCAGCATGGATGCGGGCCGGGGGAATGGCTTCATTAAGTTGATCSCGCCGTAGAGAGAACAGATCCAAAATATCGTCGACAATTTTCTGGTCGAGGCTTTCACTGCGTGTGGGCGGAGACTGTAAAGCCACCGAAATAAGTTCGCCTTCGCTTTGACCTTCGACACTGATTTCGGCTTCATTCAGTTTCAACCTGAAAATACCATTGCCTTCTTTGCGGGCCAGCGCTGCACCGAGAGCGATGGTGGCATGGCCGCAAAACGGAACTTCTGATTCAGGAGAGAAATACCTGACGCGCCACGCTCCTTTATCAGAATCCGGTGCCGCGAAAGCGGTTTCTGAGAACCCGACTTCGGCAGCACAGGCTTGCATCAATTCAGCATCCGGCAACAYCTCGCACAGCACAATTCCAGCGGGATTGCCGCCSGAATTGCCGTCTGAAAAGGCTGATATGCTCATTACATTCATAATTTTGTTCCTCAAYTGATCGTGTATCTGGTCWATTTCACTKGGATAATAATGGCGTGAATTGACTTTTGATATATGCATATMTAGGCTAAAAAAGGATTTTAAATTCATTTTCAAGGCAAAACTTACAATGCCCCTTCAAATTCACGATGACACGGATCGCACCCTTATTACGCAGCTCCAGCGGAACAGCCGCATTTCCATGAGCCGCCTTGCCGACGCTGTTGGCATGTCGGCACCAAGCGTCACTGAGCGGGTGCGGCGGCTTGAGGCTGAGGGGGTAATCACAGCCTTTACCATTGAATTTGATTTACCAGCGATCGGATATCCACTCGAAGCGATCGTGCGGATTAAGCCGCGCCCCGGTGCACTTCATTTAGTAGAGGACATGATCGTGAATCAGATCCGGTTCACCGCGTGCGACAAGGTGACGGGAGACGATTGCTTTATCGCTCGCCTTTCGCTGCGCTCAATTGATGAACTGGACGAATTGCTTGATCCGTTTCATGAGAAAGCCGAGACGAATACCGCGATTGTAAAGTCGTCCCCGGTTCGCGGCCGGATGCCACCGATGGTTTGAGGCCGGAGCTAGCGCCGCTTCTCCACAAACCTTGCCAGCCGCTGCAACGCGTCTTCCAGAATGTGGTCCTGTTTGCAAAAACAGAAACGCACATAATGGCGCGGGGCATCGCTGGCATAGAAGGCGCTGACAGAAATTGGCGTAACGCCGGCTTCCAGGGTCATGATCCGGCAGGCTTCCACATCGTCGATATCGCCTAAATTCAGCGGGCGAAAGTCGGCCGTGATAAAATATGTGCCGGCGCAATGCATGACTTCAAAGCCGATATCTTTGAGGCCTTTGGCAAAAAAGTCCCGCTTGGCTTGCAGGTCTTGCGCCAGGACGTCGAAATAATCGTCATCTTTGCCCAGCCCGAACGCGACCGCTTTTTGCAGATTGGGCGGGGTTGTGAAGGTCATGAATTGGTGGGTCTTGGCGACCGGCGCGAGCAGCTCTGGCGCGGCGGTTATGTAGCCAACTTTCCATCCAGTCAGCGAAAAAGTTTTTCCGGCTGACCCGATTTTCAGGCAGCGCTCTCGCATACCGGGCAAGGTCAGCAGCGAGATATGCTTTTCCTGATCAAACACCAGATGCTCGTAGACTTCATCACACACAGCATAGGCATCGTATTTTTCCAGCAACGCAGCGATGCCTTCAAGTTCGGTGCGCGAAAATACCTTGGCAGCCGGGTTCATGGGATTATTCAGGAGAATGAGCTTGGTTTTTTCTGAAAACGCCTCCTCAAGCGCTTCCAAATCAAGCTCCCATGATGGCGGGGTGACGCGCACCAGTTTCGGGATCGCCCCGGCGCGGCGCACGATCGGCAAATAGCTATCGTAAAGCGGCTCGATCAAGACCACTTCATCGCCAGGCTCGATCAATCCAAACAAGCAGTCTGCCAACGCTTCGGTCGCCCCCGACGTCACCATGATTTCGGTTTGCCAATCCACATCCAGATCGTAAAAACGCTTGGCGTGGTGGGCCAGTTCCTGGCGCAGTTCAGGCACACCCATCATTGGTGGATATTGGTTAGGGCCATCGATAACTGTTTTTGCCGCAAGTTCACGCACGTCTTTCGGGCCGTCTTCGTCTGGAAATCCCTGCCCCAGATTGATCGACTGGTGTTCCATGGCAAGCCTGGACATGACTTCAAAAATGGTGGTGCCGTAACCGGATAATATGCTGTTGGCGGGTTTCATCTGCTGGCCTGAAAATTTGCGTGGTTTGAGGAAATAGTTTCCGGCATTCACGCCAAGTGAGCAAGTGCCGATTGGAGTTCTTCTGAGGGACGAATGTCGCCCACATGGATACCGTTCCAGTTTTCCAACGGGCGATGAGAGAAGGAGCGAAGCACCGTGAGGGCGTCGCCTTCCGGCTTCAGCAAAGCTTCGAGAATGGTGGCGGTCATAGCTTCAGCAGCACGGGTGGCGCCGTCGCGGCATTTTACCGCGATACCAATGCCAGTGCCGGGCAAGCAGGCGCAAAATACGCCCTCTGCGCCAGTTTTTGCGAACACAATGCCAGGAAAGGCTTGCATAACATTTGTGCAAAAGCGCTCGGTACCGGCGACCATGAAAGGTTCACTCATGCAGGCTTCAGATAAACGCCGCAAAGCCGCCGCGCGGCTCTCCCCCAACCCGGTAGGGTCGGCGACCTTGGCAAAAGCATGAGCCAAATTCGACAATGGGACAGCATAAGTCGGGATCGAACACCCATCGGTGCCGCAAGGTGCGGTCGTCAAATCATATTCGGTCATATCCGAAATGGCCTGCGCGGCTTCTTGCTGCACCTTGTGACCGCGCTTTGAATAGCCCTTTGGATCGATTCCGAGATGCATGGCAAGCGCCAACATGCCCGCATGTTTACCGGAACAATTATTATGCAGCGCGGTCGGCGTTATCCCATCGATATTCAGCTGAGCCTGCGCGGATTTGAGTTCCGGTGCGTGGCCTCCACACTCAAACGCCGTTTCATCCAGCCCGATCAATTCCAACATGTGGCGGACGGCGGCGACATGCTCATCTTCGCCATTGTGAGAGGCGCAAGCCAAAGCCAATTCTTTGGCACCAAAGCCAAAATGATTTACCGCCCCGCTTTCTACCATGGGCAGGGCCTGGACAAGTTTTATCGCAGAGCGGGGGTAAACCAGTTTGGTRACATCGCCAATTTCAGCGAGAATTTCACCATCCGCACGAACAATCGCAACGGCGCCCTGGTGGTAACTTTCGACAAAATCTCTGCCCACAATATCGCCCCGCGTGACTTCAACAAGGATTGGATCAAGCTTGGACAATGTCGTGCCTTACCGGAGTTGAATATTCAGGGTCATCATGGAGCTTCCAATAGGCGTCGCGGATATCAAGAGCAACACGTGCGTTTGATGCGCCGCCAACCGGTGCGCCATCGAGCGAGCGGACAGGGATAACACCGCCGGCGGTAGAGGAGATAAAAATCTCATCCGCCATCCGCAATATTTCTTCCGGCACCGTTGTTATTTTGATCTCGACACCCATTCGTTCGGCAATTTCAAGCACCGTGCGTCGGGTAATTCCCATCAGCACACCGGTATCAGACGTCCACAGAATTCCGTCCTTGAGCATGAATGCGTTGAAACCAGCTCCCTCGGTAACATTCCCCTCATGGTTGAGATGAACCGCTACCTTGGCGCCAGCATCGCTGGCTTCGAGCATACCCCTTGTAAAATCACCCCATTGGAAATTTTTGATTGTCGGGTCCATAGTCGCGATAGAAGTGCGTTCCGAAGATGCAACGATCATATCAATCCCGGCATCCTGCTCTTCCAACGGCGCGATCCAKGAAAAYGGAATKGTGAASCCGTAGACRCRGTTTTCRCAATCGAGCGGRTTRCGCGATCCTTTGGCGAGCCGTCCGCGGGTTGCGGTAAAATTTACATACGCCTTGTCGAACCCGGTCCGCGCCACCATGCCATGGAGCATGTCGATTAATTGGTCTCGCGACAAAGGCAGGTTGAAGCGCAATCGTGCGCAGCTATCGAGAAAACGATCCACATGATTGTCAAGCCGGAAGAACCGCCCGTTCCAGACATGGACGACATCGTAGGTAGCGTCCGAGCGGATGAAGCCAAGGTCGGTGACCGGGACAGACGCTTCAGCAACCGGCATAAATTCGCCGTTCACATAGGCGGCACCGTCAGCAAAAGTATTTTTCTCTTGAATATTCATGGCGCCATCATCCGCCAAAGGAACGGCAAGATCAATCGCATATGCGCGTTCACATTGACCCAGACGGGTTGGTTGGGGCGGTAGGGATCGAACCTACGAATGACGGGATCAAAACCCGTTGCCTTACCACTTGGCTACGCCCCAGAACGGTTGGTCATATACCCTTAAGTGCGCCATCCCGCAACGGGGAGATTGAAGAAACAAGTAGTTTGTGTATCACGTCTTGGACCGCCTTGTCCGGCGACGGCGGTTTTGTGTGCCAACTGGTTCCAAATTTTTCGGCAATTCCACGACTTTCCTGAGGTGAAGATAGGGCGCATTTTTGTGAGGGAACGCCATCGCGTCGATGAAATGTTCCTGGAACCGCGGCTCAATCGCGGTTTCAATTTTCTCGATTTTGCGCACCAGATTTTCTATTTCACCGCGCGAACCGGCATTTAGCAGCGCAATCCGGGCGCCTGTCCCGGCTGCATTTCCGGCTGACGACACATGATCGAGGCGACAATCCGGGAGGAGACCCAGAATCATGGCGTATTTGGTATCGATATGGCTGCCAAATGCGCCGGCCAGAACGATACGGTCTGGTTGATCGACATTCATCTCGTCCATCAGCAATCGCGCGCCTGCATATAAAGCTGCTTTGGCAAGCTGGATTGCGCGCACATCATTCTGAATGATACTGATTTCCGGTGTGCCTTCGTGCAACAGGTAAGAAAATGTGCGCCCAAAAGGAATCAACCGATTACAACGATCCTGCTTTAAACCATCGATCACACCATCTTTTGTCAGCAAGCCTGACATGAACAATTCTGCGATTGCCTCAATGATGCCTGATCCGCAAATGCCGGTRACGCCGATTTCTTTTGTGGCTTCAGCAAAACCTTCTTCATCGGACCATAGGTCGCTGCCGATCACCTTGAAACGAGGCTCAAAGGTGTTGGGGTCTAYTCGCACCCGCTCAATCGCGCCCGGCGCTGCCCGTTGGCCGCTTGAAATTTGCGCACCTTCAAAGGCAGGGCCGGTTGGGGAAGATGCCGCCAGCAGCCGGGTTTTGTTGCCAAGCACGATTTCAGCGTTTGTGCCCACATCCACCAACAGGGTGATCTCGTCGCTCAATTGCGGCTCTTCCGAAAGCACCATGGCAGCGGTATCGGCCCCAACATGGCCAGCGATACAGGGTAGGAAATAACATTGGGTACCGGCTTCAAGGCTTTCAAGTCTTAGCGCCTGCGCGTCGCGCTCCAGTGCTTCATTGGTCACGAGTGCGAAAGGCGCGAACCCCAATTGTACAGGATCAAAGCCCAGCAACAGATGATGCATCACCGGGTTACCAACGAAAGTAATGGCGGCGATCCGGTCGCGCGGTATTTCGGCTTCCGCGAGTGCCTGTTCGAATAATTGATCGATCCCGGCACGAATACTGACGGTCAATTCCTCCGCCCCGCCTTCATTCATCATGGCGTAAGACACCCGGCTCATAAGGTCTTCGCCAAAGCGGATTTGCGGGTTCATGATGCCGGTTGTGGCGATCACCTCGCCAGATGCCAAATTGCACAAATGTGCAGCAATTGTGGTGGACCCGATATCGACAGCAAAACCGTATAATTGATCAATGAATTCTGGCCACRGCCGGATGATCTTGTGCCCATTGTAGACCGCGACTGTGATGCGCCACTTGTCTTTTCTGAGCGTTGCTTGCAACGCGTTCAGAGCATCATCCGTGATGGCGTCTATCGACAGGTCCCATTGGTCGCCAAGCGCCTTCACAAGGCGCTGATAATCACCATCAGCAACGCCCATATYGGCCTCGGCCACTTCCACATAATGCAACCGGACAACGGGATCTATATCGATGGCGCGTAGTTCAGCGCGTTTGCGCACCACCTGGCGGTGGATCTGGCTTTCGGGCGGCACATCAATCACCAGGTCGCCAAGCAAGCGGGCATGGCAGGAAAGCCGTCGCCCTTCCGCAAGCCCGGTGCGGGTATCGAACCGGCGCTCTGGGTCGGTCAGAGGTTCAACATTGTCTATTTTGCTGACAATGCCCTGTTTGGCATATTGCCCTTCAGCAACGACGATCTGACACCGGCCGCAAATGCCGCGGCCACCACAAACCGAATCGATATCAACGCCCAATTGACGGGCGCAATCGAGCAGCGGCGTGCCTCTGGCAAACCGGCCCGATTTGCCAGATGGCATGAAGGCAATCAGAGGGTCTTTTGAGGTTCCCTGATCAGCGATAGTCATGCAGCAACACTCGATCTGATTTTTGCAAAATTTGTTTCATCTGACGCATTCCGTTGGCCTTATCCGACGCGCCGACGTCGTCCGCCCCTGCGGCCCCCACGCCCCTCACCTTCTGCAACCGGTTCGCGGTAAGCCCTGATCCAGGTCTTGCAATGAGGATCGTGCCCCATCACCACGTCGGCCCCGCGAACGGCTGCCATTTCCGGRTCATGCAACGGGTTGGTGATCGCCGACGTCATGCCGGCGCCGATTGCCATTGARAGAAAAGCCGCGTTCATATGATGCCGGTTGGGCARCCCAAAACTCACATTGGACGCRCCGCAGGTTGTGTTGACCYTCAATTCGGTGCGCAGGCGACGGATCAGATTGAGYGCCGAGGTGCCGGCTGAATCCATCGCGCCAACCGGCATGACAAGCGGGTCGACAACAACGTCTTCGCGGCCAATRCCRWAATCTGCCGCCCGCTCGACGATTTTTTTGGCAACCGCRTAGCGTATATCCGGGTCTTCCGAAATTCCGGTTTCGTCGTTGGAAATCGCCACCACTGCCGCGCCGTATTTGGCGACAAGCGGCAAAACCCGCTCCAGAACTTCGTCTTCGCCGGTAACCGAATTGACCAGCGGCTTTCCCTGATAGACTTTGAGGCCGGCTTCGAGCGCTTCGATGATGGACGAATCTATCACCAATGGAGCATCCGTAAGGCTTTGCACCAATTGAATACATTCGGCCAAAATACGCGGCTCGTCTGCCATCGGGATACCGGCATTGATGTCCAGCATCTGGGCGCCTGCCCGGATTTGGGCCAAAGCATCCGCTTCAACGCGGCTGTAATCGCCTACTTTCATTTCGGCTGCCAGCAAYTTTCTGCCGGTCGGATTGATCCGCTCRCCKATCACCACGAACGGCACGTCAAATCCGATCACTATTTCTTTGCTGGCCGAACTTAAAACAGTGCGGGTCATGGTCGTTAATCCTGTTTGCTTATGCGTCCTCTAGGACATCCATATTTGTCTGCATGGCCGCGGTTGAGGTTTGCAGAAACATCTCGATTCCACCGATCCCGGTGGGCCGGTGGACAAAATCAAGATCCAGCCGTTGGGCAGCTATTTTGGCCTGCTCGATCAAATCAGGCGTGGCGTTCTGAGACAGATAAACCACGCGTTTGTAATGGCCGAAATAGTCGTCTCTTAAATGGGGGAACCTATCGAGCCCAAGCCCCTTGAAGATCAAGCGATCGAAAAATCGCACCAGATAGTCGGTCAAATAGAGACTGCCAAGTTCTTCTTCGGTGAGAGCTTCAAAAGCAGGTGTGCCAGCGTAAAACTCATAACAATGAGCTCCAGCCATGCGCTCGACGCCTTCTTCCTGAAGCACTTTGTCGAGCAACCCGCCGGTGCCGCAATCGCCATAGATAGCGAAAATGGCGGAATATATCCCAGTCTTTTTGGCGGCCAAAATTTTGCTCCGCATTGCGCCCGGAATTTGCTGGGGCCGATTGTGCAGATCAGCAGGCAGGCATGTCAGCTCCATATGCTGCCAGCAATTGCGTTTGATCGCCCATTTTATTTCCCGCGCCAACGCGCCACAACCGATTAGCAGGACCGGTCCAGGGCGGGTCATTGGGCCGCTGCCTCAATAGCCGCGAGCGACCCCTGGCGTTTGGCCATGAAACTCTTGGCAATATCAACGGCGACCGCAGCATCCCGGCAATAGCCGTCAGCGCCAACATTTTCGGCAAATTCTTCATTGAGCGGCGCACCACCCACGAGGACGATATAATCGTCGCGGATGCCTTTTTCCTTGAGGGTCTCAACGACCACTTTCATGTAAGGCATGGTGGTTGTCAGCAATGCCGACATACCCAGAATATCAGGTTGATGCTCTTCGAGTGCTGCCAGATAGGCGTCCACATCATTGTTGATGCCAATATCGATCACCTCGAAACCGGCACCTTCCATCATCATGCCAACAAGGTTTTTGCCGATATCGTGGATATCGCCCTTGACTGTCCCTATGACCATTTTACCCATGCGCGGTGCGCCGGATGCTGCAAGCAAGGGCCGCAAGATTTTCATGCCCGCCTTCATCGAGTTGGCGGATTGCAGAACTTCGGGGACAAACAGAATACCGTCGCGAAAATCGACGCCGACAATGCGCATACCTTCAACCAGCGCTTCGGTCAGAACCTTGTAGGGCTCCCATCCGCGCCCGAGAAGAATATTGGTGCCCTCGGTAATTTCATCAGCCAGACCATCATAAAGATCGTCATGCATCTGGGTTACCAGATCACCGTCATCCAGTTCTGAGAGGACAATGTCTTCTTCACCGTCATTTTCGTTTTCAGCCATCACACCAAATCTCCAAAAGGGCGCGCCCGGTACATCGGGAATAGCTTAAATTGTGCCGCCCTTTTTGCAGCGACCGAACGACAAAACCGAACTCAAAAATATAAAAGCGACATTTTGTCCGGAAAACACAATGTCGGGCATAGAACATTTCAAAAATTGCACCGTCCCACGACAACGTCGCGGAGATATTCCAACAGGACGTTATTGGACTATGGCAAGGAAAAAATCGCGCGATAATGAAGCCACGAACGGTGCCGTAGGCACAACGGCGCTGCGGGCAAGCTGCTCCGCTTCTCAAGGGAGGTACAAACATGACGGACCAATCATCGCCTGAAAAAGGTAGATCAGGCAGAAGCGCGCGTGGCGGACGCTCGGCGCGCAGGGCCCAACGTCAAAGCGCTACAATCGAAATTATTGCAGGTCTGGCCCGCAAGATCCCCCCTTACGAAATGCTGAGTGAAGAATCTCTGGTCATCATCGAAGAGGCTGCCGASACCATTTTGCACGAGGTGGGCGTTGAATTTCGCGACGACCCGGAAGTAATCGCCATCTGGAAAGAGGCCGGTGCAGACGTTAAAGGCGAGCGGGTGCGGTTTGAGCGCGGCATGTTGCGCTCAATCATTCAGAAGACCTCCCAATCGCAATTTATCCAGCATGCCCGGAACCCGGCCCGCAATGTGGTGATTGGTGGCGACAATATTGTTTTTGCCCCGGCCTATGGTTCGCCCTTCGTGCGCGACCTTGATGGCGGACGGCGTTACGCCAATATCGAGGATTTCCAGAATTTCGTGAAACTGGCCTATCAGATACCCTGGTTCCATCATTCAGGCGGCACGATTTGCGAACCAGTTGATATCCCGGTGAATAAACGCCATCTGGATATGGTCTATGCCCATTTGAAATATTCCGACAAACCATTCATGGGTTCGGTAACGGCCTCTGAGCGGGCCACCGATACTGTTGAAATGGCAAAGCTGACATTCGGCGCAGACTTTGTTGATAAAAATTGCTGCGTCCTCAGCCTGATCAACGTCAATTCACCGCTGGTTTATGACGCAACCATGTTGGGCGCGCTGAAGGTCTACACCAAGGCCAATCAAGGGGTCATCACAACGCCGTTCATTCTAAGTGGCGCAATGGGCCCGGTTACGGTTGCAGCCAGCATCGCCCAGGTCTTGGCCGAAGCCATGGCCGGGTTGGCGCTGGTTCAGCTGATCCGACCCGGCGCACCGGCTGTAATGGGAGCGTTTGTTACCTCCATGTCGCTACGCTCGGGCGCACCGACCTTTGGCATGCCGGAACCGGCGCTGGCCTATATGGCAATCGGCCAGATTGCCCGGCGGCTCGGGGTCCCGCTCCGGCTCGGTGGCTGTTTGACATCATCCAAAATTGCCGACGCACAGGCAGCGCAAGAAAGCGCCTTCACGCTGATGCCAACCGTGCTTGCTGGCACCAATTTTGTGCTTCACGGGGCCGGGTGGTTAGAGGGCGGGTTGTCGATGGGGTACGAGAAACTGATCCTCGACGCCGACCAGCTCGGCATGATGCATGTCATGGCTGCCGGGGTTGATTTGAGCGACAATGGCCTGGCGCTTGATGCCTTCCGCGAAGTGGGTCCCGGCAACCATTTCCTTGGCTGCGAACATACCATGGCGAATTACGAGACAGCTTTTTTTGATCCAAAAACATCCGACAGTAATTCGTTCGAGCAATGGGAAGAAGAAGGTGAAAAAGACGCCCTCACCCGCGCCAATGAACGGCTAAAAGAATTGCAGGCCAGCTATCAGGCACCCGATATGGACCCGGCCATTGATGAGGCGTTGCTGGAATTCATCGCCAAGCGGAAAGATTCCATGCCCGACGCCTGGCACTGAGCCTGATTTAAGCCTTGTTGAATACCCAGGCCCGCTTGCGGAGCGCGGGGCGGCCTTGTATAACCGCCCTCGTTTGGTCATCGGAGTGTGGCGCAGCCTGGTAGCGCACCTCGTTCGGGACGAGGGGGTCGGAGGTTCGAATCCTCTCACTCCGACCATTCATTATTGTGGGCTGTTCCAATTATCCCGATTGCAACCGTGCAATCAAAACAAGCATGCAAACCACCCRAATAGAGGGYTACTCGCCCTGTCAATTTTCAATCYACATTCGTACTTGGCCGTTAATTCAGAATTTTTGTGAACATCGACRGGAGTAATGGCCAACCCCAARTACCCYTCAGCTTCAAAAATTTGCGAGAATCTAACTGCACCTCTCAGTTGGTAGCAACCACCCTCACAAAAATTGACCTCTACAAATTCTTGGCTTGCGGTTGGAAGAACCAAAACAACGCCGAAATAATTATTTTGATTCTCATCCGGGCTGATTACATCATCTACAAAGTGAACCCCTTCCTCAAATGTTGCTAAAAACACCTGCTGTCCAGGTGCGGCAATTTGATGAGGTTCAGAAAGTAATCGGCAAGACACGCTATCCAAATCTTGGATTTCATTTTGAGCTTCCGACTCTGTCATATCCAGAACTAAATCAACGTTGATGTTCATATTGATTGAGACGACTTCGCCTCTCAAATCCAATATTTCTTGGAATGATTCTCTCAAATTCTGACTGGATTCATTTTGATCAACACAATAATTTGCATAAAAATCAAATTCACTAAGTGGTTTTTGCGAAACAAATACGAGGATGGCAATAAAACTTGCAATCCAACCCATATTGTCACGGAATATACTTGCAATTTTTCTCATGAATCACCTTTCCCAAACAGAAGTATTTGCAATATTTTCTATCTGAAATTTTCTGAATAATGTAGTTGCAACCCTTTAATCCGCAGGCAAAGAATATGCACCATCGGCGTCGTGGGTTTCGCGGCCTGTCAGGGCGGGCGTAAAGACGCAGACCAGACGCATCGCGGTGAAGGTTCTCAAGCGATGCTTTTCGTGTTTGTCGAGGGTGTACATGGTTCCGGGTTTCAACGGGAAAACCTCGCCGGTATCTGTGTTTTCCACCTCACCTTCGCCCTCAATGACATAATTGGCTTCAACGTGATGCTTGTACCAGAGCACCTGTTCGGCCCCGGCTTCGACACTGGTTTGCGTCAACGTGAAGCCGACGCCATCGTCAGCCACCAGGAACCGGCGGCTGGTCCAAACATCACCTCGAACATCGCGGTCTGTACCGATTAAATCATTGAGACTTTTTACAATCATGTCGAGCATGCTCCCTTGGTTGGAAATTTATTGATGCTTTGGTTGATTTCAGCTTCAGTCTGGGCAACCTTCACCCCAACAAAAATCATGCGGTGAAATTATCATGGCCGACGATATATCGTTTAACAATTCTTTCGACATCACACACGGGGTCGCAGACCAGATCAGCCCGCTGGTACGCCGTATCGTGGCACCCAATGCCAGCCCGTTCACGTTCAAGGGAACGTGTACCTATATCATCGGCAAGGGTGAGGTTGCGATAATCGACCCTGGCCCCATCAATGAAGATCATCTGGCGGCGATCCGCCATGAATTGCGGGATGAAAAAATCACGCACATTCTGGTCACC
>JAESRU010000032.1 GCA_016764455.1 Hyphomicrobiales bacterium
TATCAGCCTCAAGATGGCACCCCGTTCCCGTATTGATCTGGACGGACGGCGCTCCACTATCTTTGATCCGCTGGGCATCGTTGGCAGTTTGCTGATCGCCTTCGACAACGTAAATCGAATATTCCTTTTTCCGATCAAGAATGGTGCGCTCCAGCAGCGAGGTTTTACCTGACCCAGGAGAACTSRCCAGATTRAGYGCYAGWATTTCGCGKCCGGMAAACCAYGCSCGRTTKCNGTSCNGCCAGMGCATCATTYTTCTGCATGATGGCCTGCTCAAGGGCAATAGTCGTTGTCCCTGTATGTCCGTGGTCGTGCACCTGGCCATGCGTATGGGCATCACCGTGATCATGGCTATGGTCGTGTGTATGATCATGGTCATGATGCACCTGCGCATCATCGTGATCGTGGGAATGCGTCACCGAATTTCCGTCAGCATCGATATGGGTATGCTCGCCTGATTGAAGGTCGATCACGGTGGCTTTGTTGCCATCCGAACATCCGCAGGTTCCACACATTACGCAGCCTCCAGTTCCATTTCTTTGATATTCAGCTCTTCACCGCTGATCCGTTCCAGATCGCGCGACCCGCAGGCACACGCGGATACGAGATCGTGCAACTCGACATCGCCGCCACATTGCCGGCATTTTGCGCGCCCTGTCACTTCAACGATTTCCAATGTTGCRCCTTCAAGCACGGTGCCCTTGGCGACAACGTCGAAACAGAACCGCAGGGCGTCGGGCATCACGGCAGATAATTTTCCTACTTCAAGACGCACGCGAATTACCTTTTTTGATTTGGCATGCTCYGAAACAATCGAGACGATGTTCCTTGTGATCCCCATTTCGTGCATGGCCAAACCTCAACAAATCCGCGGCAATTGTTCACCAACCAACATATCGACAATGCGTCGGCCGCCAAACGACGTGAGCATGGTAACCCGACCCGCGTCCCAGTCACCGACGATCCCGATTGCAGATGCGCCGTCGCCAAGCGGGTGGCCCAACAGGGTTTGTAAAACTCTGTCGGCCGACTCAGGCGGCGCGACAATGACGATCTTCCCCTCGTTCGCCAGATAGAGGGGATCGAGACCAAGAATTTCGCAAAACCCTTTGACCTGTTCGCGGAGCGGCGTCTTGTTTTCCTCAATTTCGATACTGACGCCGGACGCCTGGGCAATCTCGTTGAGCACAGTCGCCAATCCGCCGCGGGTCGCGTCGCGGATAAAACGAATATCCGGGCAGGCATCCAGCAAAGCCTCCACCAACCCATTCAGAGACGCGCAATCGCTCTCGATGGGCGCATCCAGAGCCATGTCCCCGCGCGCCGCCAGAATGGTTGCGCCGTGATCCCCGAGCAAACCGTTGACCAGAACAACATCGCCGGGTCTGGCGCTGTCTGCACCCAAATCGCATCCTTCTTGGATAACGCCGATCCCGGCGGTATTGATGAAAACCTTGTCGCAGCATCCCCGGTTCACGACCTTGGTGTCCCCGGTCACGATCTGCACGCCGGCTATTGTGGCCTCAGCGGCCATTGACGCAGCTAGTTTTCGTAACAGATCAACTTCGACCCCCTCTTCGATGATCATCGAGCAGCTTAGGTAGAGAGGCTTTGCGCCACCAACCGCCAGATCGTTCACGGTGCCGCAGACGGCCAGTTTGCCGATATCTCCGCCCGGGAAAAACAGCGGGTCGACCACGTATGAATCGGTTGTGAAGGCCAACCGGTCGCCGAATTCAGCAAGATCACCAAGGTCAAACCGTGCCTGATCTTCCAGCGGCGCCAGACTCGGATTATCGAACGCAGAAACAAAAACATCGTCGATCAGGTCGCGCATCGCCTTGCCGCCGCCGCCATGGGCCAACGAGACTTTTTTGAGGCTAACGGTACCGCGCTTGCGCGGCGATCTGTTCGGCTTGATGTTGGCCAGCTCGTTCATGCGTTTTGCAGCTCCCGCAACCGGTCCGGGTCACCATATTGGTAATACGCGGCGCAAGCCCCTTCGGACGAAACCATCAATGCGCCAAGCGGCATTTCCGGGGTACAGGCCTTGCCGAACACCTTGCAGTCAAATGGCTTGATCACCCCCTTGAGCACTTCGCCRCACTGGCACGMTTTCGGATCGGCGATTTTGATATCGGGGACCGTGAATTTTCGCTCGGCGTCRAATTCGGCGAATTCCYTCCGCATGCGCACCCCCGAATGGTCAATCGAACCAAGCCCGCGCCATTCAAAAAATTCGCGTAATTCAAAAACCTCCGCGACCGCCTCCAGCGCTTCATCATTGCCGTCCTCCGGGACAATGCGGGCATACTGGTTTTCGATCTCGGCGCGCCCCTCTGCGATCTGTTTCAACACCATCCACACCGAATGCAACACGTCGAGCGGTTCAAATCCGGCAACAACCAGCGGGCGCTTATAGTGATTGGCAATAAATTCATAGGGCGCGGTTCCAATCACCATGCTCACATGGCCCGGCCCAAGAAACCCGTCGATCTGCATATCAGGAGAATCCAGAATCGCCTTCACGGTYGGAATGATGGTGATGTGGTTGCAGAACAGTGAGAAATTACTGATACCTTCYTTTTTGGCTTCCAACACCGTAAACGCTGTGCTCGGCATCGTGGTCTCGAACCCGAGGCCGAAAAATATGACCTGCTTGTCAGGATTTTCGCGCGCCAGGCTCAGCGCGTCGAGAGGCGAATAAACCATCCGCACATCAGCCCCATCTGCCTTGGCCTGCAACAGGCTCTTTTTTGACCCGGGCACGCGCATTGCGTCCCCAAAAGTCGTGAAAATCGTATCGGGCATTTCAGCAAGTGCGACGCAATCATCAACGCGTCCCAAAGGCAATACGCAGACCGGGCAACCGGGGCCGTGCACCAGTTCGATCTCTTTCGGTAACATGCCTTCTAGCCCGTAGCGGAAAATCGAATGGGTGTGCCCGCCACACACTTCCATGATCGCCAGCGGGCGTTTCCGGCAAACGTCAATGTTCGCCACTAGCTCATTGATCGCCTTCAATAGGGTTTTAGCCTTTTCCGGGTCCCGGAATTCGTCGACATATTTCATGTCCGTCCTCCTGTGGCGGACAATCCGCCTCTGTTATCGGCCAGCAACGTGTGCACCAGATCCCACAAAATATGGTAGGTTGCGACGTGGCATTCCTGAATTCGGTGGATAGAATCGGTCTCAACAATCAGGCATGCATCCAGTCCTGCATCTGCCATCTCCCCGCCACTCATGCCGGCCAGCCCAATGGTTGCGAGGCCCATGTCGCGGGCTTTTGAAAAGGCGCGGAGAAGATTGTTGGAATTCCCGCTAGTTGACATTCCGATCAAGCAATCTCCCTCACGGCCCTGGGCGATGATCTGACGCACATAAATATGGTCATAGCCGACATCATTGCTGACCGCCGTCATCATCGCGACATCTGCGGTAAGGTTGATCGCAGTCAGAGCCGGTCTGCCTGCGGTAACCGGGTGCAAAAACTCCACCGCCACATGCGCAGCATCGCAACTCGAGCCACCATTTCCCATAGTGAACAACCGCCCATTCCCGCGATAAGTCCCCGCAATCAGATGTGCTGCATCGATAATGTTCTCGCGGTTTTTATTAAAATAGCTCTCGAAAATAGTGACATGGTCCGCCGCCTTTTGGCGCACGGATTCCAACAGCGCGTTTTTCATCGCGGCGGCATCCTGCGGCTTGCCATCGATGAACGGATACAAGTTGGAAAGGCGTTCCCGGTTTCCCATAATTACCTCCGGCCCGACATGCGCATGGCTTCAATTTCCTCCTGGGCCTCGCCAAGTTCACGCAACACTTCCATGGTCAGCGCCGCTTCCTTTTCATCTATCCGGCTCATGGCAAACCCCACATGCACCAGCACCCAGTCGCCGATACAATCTTCAAGCGCATGGTCCTCGTTGATGATGCAGGCAAGATTGACCTCGCGCTTGACCCCGCTCACATCGACGAGCCCTAGTTTCCGGACCGCATCCGAGATTTCTACAACTTGTCCAGGGATCCCGAGGCACATAAGTTCAACTCCTGTTTTTCAATTCTGTGGCGGCCGCGATGGCCACCTGGCCAAGCGCCAGCCCGCCGTCATTTGCGGGTATGCGGGCATGGGTGAGAACTTCGAAATTTTGCGACAACAACCGGGCCTTGACCAGTTCCAGCAGGGTAGCGTTCTGGAAACACCCCCCCGACAGGGCGATTTGCTTGATAGGTCTCGCCGGTTCGCCGGCCCGGCCCGCGCATTTTTCGGCCATCATCGCGATCGCCTGTGCGAGGCCCTTGTGGAAGCGCGCCGCCATGACCGGTATCGGGGTCTTCAAAATCAAGTCGCCGAGCAGTGCCTGCCACATGGCAAGTGGCTCGATATATGGCATGGCTGTTGTCTGCAGGATCGGCGCCGCCAGCGGATAAGCAGATTCTTCGCTGTCCGCATTCAATGTATCCTGGTCAATCGCCGCTTCCAGCAACATCGCCCCCTGCCCTTCATAGGCTGCCTCGTGGCTACACAGCCCGACCGCAGCAGCGACCGCATCGAACAAGCGCCCGCAGGAGGATGCCAACGGTACATTGATTTCGTTCTTGAGCATCTGATCGATCGTCGCGCGGGGTTTGGCTTTCAGCAATTTGAACAGATCCAGATCACTGAAATTGATCTCGAACCGATCCCAACCCATTTCCGCCATCAGGTGTGCGTAAGTGTTGCGCCAGGGCTCCCGGATCGCCCGGGTTCCGCCAATCATTGCAACCGATTTGAAGGTCCCGACCCGCTGGTATCCGGTATAGGTGGCGATCATGAACTCGCCGCCCCAAAGCGTACCGTCATCCCCAAAGCCAAGTCCATCAAGGGCAATCCCCAATACTGGATCAGCATTTAGCGGCACGCCATTTTCCGCCATGCAAGCAGCAATGTGCGCGTGGTGGTGTTGAATTTTGGCAAGCATCAATCCTCGGTCTTGCGCTTGCAATTCGGCATGTTTGGTAGAGAGATATTCAGGGTGCTTGTCGGCAGCCAGAATGACCGGCACATGGTCGTAGACCTGCTCGAACAATTTCAGATTGGCCTGATAATCATCAAACGTCGCTACATCTTCCAGGTCGCCCTGGTGCGGGGAGAGGATCGCAGCACCGTCCTTGAATAGACAGAATGTTGATTTCAATTCTCCGCCAAAGGCCAGAATATCCGGCGCATCTTGGAATCCTTCTGGCAACTGAATGGCACCCGGCGCGTAACCCCGCGCGCGTCGCAACAGGCGCGGGACCCCAGCCACAACGCGCACGACAGAATCATCCACCCGGTTGACGATCTCGCGGTCATGAAACAGCGCGTAATCAGCAATCCCCGTCAATTTCTCTTTCACTTGTTCGTTGTTGGTCACTTGCGGCGCGCCGGCGACATTGGCGCTGGTCATTACAACGGGCCGCTCCATGCGGCGCAAGATAAGATGATGCAATGGCGTATATGGCAGCATGAAACCGAGGCGGTCGAGGCCAGGTGCAATGTCGTCCGGCAATTTGTTCGTGATAGCTTTTTCCAAAAGCACGATGGGCGCTTCGGGGCTTTCGAGCAATTCTTTTTCGGTCTCGGACATCGCGCAATATTGCGCGATGATGTCCATGTCCCGGGCCATCAATGCGAATGGTTTTGCGTCGCGTTTCTTGCGTTCGCGCAGGGCCCGCACCGTGTCTTCGTTGGTGGCGTCACAGGCCAGGTGAAACCCGCCGATCCCACGAATGGCGACGATCTCACCCTTTTGCAAAAGACTGCAGACCGCATCCACATCGTCGAGCATGGAATGCATATCGAACGTCACGATCCCGTCACCAAGATATTCAAGCCAGGCTTTGGGGCCACAAACGTGGCAAGCAATCGGCTGCGCATGGAACCGCCGGTCGTTGGCATCACCATATTCCTCGGCACAATTGCCGCATAAATCAAACGGCGCCATGCTGGTATTGGCGCGGTCATAGGGAACCGCACGCACGATTGAAAAGCGCGGTCCGCAATGGGTGCAATTCGTGAATGGATAGCGGTAACGGCGCTCGAACGGACTGAGAGTTTCTTCCCGGCAGGCGTCGCAGACGGCGGCGTCCGCGGTCACCTGGGTTCGGGTCTTGCCGCCCGCGCTTTCCGAAATCCTGAATTTGTCATACGCAGCGAAGGCATCAATGAATTTGCGCTCGATCGTGTCGATCTTCGATAGCGGCGTGGGTTCGGCTTGCAAACGGGTGCAGAATTCGTTGATATCTTGTTCGCTGCCAGTGACCTTGATCAGCACGCCATTGGCGTCGTTGAAGACTTCGCCAACGAGGCGGTATTGTTGCGCAAGCCGCCACACATTTGGCCTGAAGCCAACGCCTTGAACCGTGCCACATACGCGGATTTCTGCGTGCCGCATATCGGTCTGATGGGCGATGGGTGAAGTTGCAAGGGTAGCGGTCATTGGACCATATCCCACAGCATGACCCGGTTATTGCCTGAATCCGCGATGACCAGGGTTTTACCCCGGGCGCTTACCCAATAGGGCCAGCACAGACTGTCGCGCATCGGCAGCGACCAGCGATTATCGCCTTTGGAAATAAAATCTGGTTGCGCGCCGACGCCGTTTGCCGGGGCGTCGGGGGCCAGGAAATCTGCACGCCACCCCACAAGCCGCGAATTGGCCGTATCGGCGGCGATCAACCAATCGTCGATTACCGCCACGCCRTAGGGCATGTTAAGCGCCCGGGCGTCGGGCAAGTAGGCGGCCCGGTTATGTTCAAGCGACTGGGCGTCTTTCTGGCCGAGCAAATAGTCGCACGGCACGCCGGGCCTATCTGGCCATTTATCCCAAACCATGATCCGGTTGTTGCCTGCGTCAGATACCAGCAATTTGCCATTCATCGCGACAACCGAATGCGGCCAGCGCATGCCGAGAGGACCTGGATCGCGTCCTGCATTTTCATCACGGGTCGTGAAATCGTCCTGGCCCAGAACCATGTCCGCCGGCTGGCCAGTATCTGTCGGAATCCCTTTCCACATCAGCACCCGCCGGTTCCCGGTGTCGGCGACCAACAGGTTGCCATCCAGAATGGCCACGCCATAACACCAGTTGGTCGTGTTTGCGCCCACYYCGCMACMNCSYSWTSGYMRGSRYKMCGGAAAAATCGCACTGGCCGAGCACAATGTCGGCCGGCTGATTCATTTCAGTGGGGATCGAATGCCAAATGAGAACCCGGTGGTTCCAGGCATCCGCCACCGCCAGCATTTTACCATCAGTCACAACRCCGGTTGGGACATTCAGTGTTGTTKCATCTGGTTCGCCCTTGGCGTTGCGCCCCTCGCGGTCGAAATCCGGCTGCCCGATGATAAAATCACATGGCGCGTTGTCATGATCCGGCACCCGGTTCCAAACCATCAAACGGTGATGGCCGGTATCGGAAACAATCAGCGGGCCTTCGCTGCTGACGAGAACCGCACCGCGGGGTCCAAACATTGATGTGTGCGATGGCACTATGGGTTGCGCCAACGGCAACTCAGCATTCAATCCGCCCATGATCAATTTCGGACCGGCAGGCTCAAGCATCGGTTCGGGAGCGACCGGGATACCTCCRACGGACACCGGGACATGCCTATCGAACGCGAGGGAGACTTTTCTGATATCGCCCAGCTTGTTCATGTCGCCAACCGCACTTCCACCAACCCGTTGATGACGCGCACGGCATGGGGCTGCAGTTGCACTTCGGGGGCCGTCAGGCATTCGCCGGACTGCAGGTCATACTGAAAACCATGGTGCGGGCAGGTCAGAATTCCACCAACAATTTCACCCTCATCCAGCGGGAGATTGAGGTGCGCGCAGGCATTCTGAAAACAGGATACAATATCGCCGTTTTTGCTCAGCAGCACATTTTCACTGGCGATTTTGAGTTTCAAAACACCGCCTTCGGGGATATCGGCAAGCGCCCCCGCTTCAAGCCAACCGCCTGTCTGACTGACCGCAAACGGGGAGACGAACTGCACCCCGCCATTGGCCGCACTCGGGTCCGCCAATCCTCGAATCTGCGCGATTTTTGTAATTTCAGGGCAATGGGTCTCGATTGCCTTTTTCACCCCGGCGGTGAAGGTCAGCATCGATGCCGGGCACCCGTCGCACGCGCCGATGAAGCGCACATCCACCTGATCCGGGGGGCGCACCGCAACCAGCTCCACGTCGCCGCCATGAGAAGCGAGCATCGGACGGATCGAATCCAGCGCTTCCTCTACCCGCTCTTGCAGCGAAGGCCGGATCAATTCGAAATGGCGCAGGACTGCGTAAACGATTTCATCGCCAAGTGCACTTTTCAATCCAGCCATCGCGGCTGGATCGGACTTAACGCTTGCAATGAACCGGCGAAACGCCTCGCGGTGCAGATCGTCCACCGATTTCCGATAATTTTCGACTGCTGACTTTTGATTTTCATCCCACTGGTCGAACACCGATTCAAGACGAGCAATATCGCTCAGCAACTCATCCAGGGATGCATTGGGGGGAATTTTTAATTGCGGCTCGCCCATAATAAATACCCGTTCAAGCGTATTTGAGGTCTTTGAAGAGATACGGCTGGATGGCGCCCCCGATAAACCCGGCAATAACCGCGTTGATCCATAACGGCAGCCCGGCAAACGACATCCCAACCAGAATTGCGGCGGTAATGACGACGCCTATTATGGCCATGCGCACGACCGCGCCGAGGTCTTTGAACAACCGCCCCTGCAGGAAAAGTGTTGCGGAATTTTTTGCCAATTCAAACATGTCAATGCTCCCCTTCGGTTATATAAAGGCGACAATCACGAGGCCGATAGTGACCCCCGCGATACCGGCAACGGGACCAAAAAATCCGCCGATCATGCTAGCCAGGTCGTAGCCAATGTCCTTGCCGCCAACGAGCATGCCACCAATGGCGCCACCCACGATCGAGGCAATAATCCCCGCCGCAAGTGCAATGAATAATTCTAAAGTCATCATGTCCGTATTCTCACTCTTGATCATTTCGGTATATACAAATTTGCGTCAGACCGGCCTAGCCTCGCCGTTCCCGCGCGACTTTCCACCTGGATCATTCGTCTGTTCCCGTCTGATGTCCAATAAAATGCCCCTCACCATATCGGCATTTTCAGAAACATTGTTGGCCAGAAAAATACCGTGCGCCTCTTCATAAAGCGCGATCGCACTGGCCAGATTTTCGGCATTGCCGTTTTCCGGATGCTCTGGATCGTCGGGAAGGCTGAGCAGACAATTCGCCTTGTTGGAAATGGTGTTGGCATATTCAAGCGGTGTGGTTTGCAAGGTGCGTACTTTCAGCGCCTCTCCGTAAGCTTCCAACGCCCGCAGATTATTCTCGACCGCGTGGCTCGACGATGAATATTGCAGGGCGTTGCCGAGATTACTCTGCAGCATCGCATACTCGGTCGGGTGATCGATCAGGTTGACAACGGTCAAGCCCTCTTCGAACGATTGCACCGCCAAGGCCTCTCGCATTTTGGAGCGCTGGTCGGTAAACGCCATCGACAGAAAGGCGGTCGCGAGATTGTTCTGCAAGATCGCGAATTCCTTCGGATATTTTTTCTTATCGAACGTGCGCAACGAGCGCTGATAGGCAGAAATAGCGTCGGTGATGATTGCCTTGTTCATCCCACACAGGGTCTGGATGACCAGACCAAGGTTCATTTCCGTCTCGGCGGTTTCTTCCGCCGTACCGTGATCCTTGAAAATCGCGCGGGCAGCCTCGAAGCTCGTCCGTGCCCGCTCCAGATATTCGCTGGTATTGCCCGGGATGGCCTGCAACGCAGTCGCCATCCGCGCCTCGATGCGGGCGTGGAGCAGAAATTGCTCTGGAGGGCATTGCGCCAGAGAGCGCTCGTACAATTCAACAGCGCTTAACAATTGTGCCGGGGATTTCGGTTTCGCTTGCAACCCCATGGCGATTTCCATGAGCATTTCGGCTTTTTCAGCCGCACTCGCCTCTTCGCCATCGATAGCCTTGATGGCTGCCCGGACTTCCTCGTCGATGCGGCTTGCCACGCACTTACCCTCCCACCGGCGCACTTTATTGCTTTTATTCGTGCCCGTTCACTCAAGAAGAGAGCCTAGCAAGAGAATCTTATTGTGCCAAGTATTTTATCATTGTGCAAACTTAGTTTGCAGGTTCAAACAGCCCAGACGATTTAAGCCCGGCCATGGTCTGATCCCAGAACATGTGGAGCTTTTTCTCCTCGAAATCATCCAGGCCGTGTTCGCGGAAGAAATCCATGGCATTGATGATCCGGTCGCCGTCTTTGTTCATGAGTTTCAGCAGGTACCCGCCGCCAGCTGTATTGCGCACCGGCATGATGTACAGATCACCCTCTCGCCTGAGAAGAATGACCGCGTCTAGTCCGGCAAAATACCGTTCATAGATGTCCCCACCGAGATAGAGGCTTCCCCGATAAAGCCTGATTTCGACCGGCACCGGCTTGCCTTTACTCTCGGGCATAATTCTTAAGGCGTTCGGCAATCTTGCTGGTCACGATTTCGGCTGCAGCAACAGCCTCTTGGGACAATTCCAGACCGAGCTCCAGGGACTTGGCTTCGATCAAAAATACCTGAATATCGGCCGGGAAATCGTCTTTGAAAATTTTCCGTCCGGCATAAAGCGCGTGGTCCCAGCGGAAATCATGAAGATTGTAGCTGTCTGGCGGTTTGCCTTCCATTTCGTGGCCCGGCACTTCAAACACGGTGCCTGGCTCAGAACCGGTATTGCCCGCATCCACGATGATCAACGAGCGCGACCCGCGCGCTTTGAACATAACGCCCATGCCATCGGTACCAGCATCAAAAATTTGCGTATTTTTCGGCGCTTTGCCTTGAAATATTTCAAGCAACATCCGCGCAACAATAACCCCTACACCATCGTCGCTTCGGTTGAGATTTCCACAGCCTATGACCGTCAACATATCCAGCTCATATCCGCCACAACCGGCACGACCATTCCGCTTCGACCGGCACATCAAGTTCCGGCAATTCGCAATAGCGCCGGTGCACCAGATAATACATGCACGTCTCGCAGGCCTGTTCAATGTCTTCGTGTTCGATCATCTCGAGCGTAAACCCACCAATCACTAGTCGTTGTTCGAGGCTGCCGTCGCTGGTCTGCAGCCTACCAACAATTTCCTGAACCTGGTCATGATCATCGGCACGGGGAAAGACCTCAGTCTTGAGGCCGCATTTTAGAAGGTTTTCGGCTTCCTGGCGTAGCGCGTTGTCCGTATCAGTCATGGTTTTCCCCTAGCCGCTGAGGGAGTGCTTCAGATTTTCCACAACCGGCACCACCAGTTCGGCTCGACCGGAACCGCCAATTCGGGCAAATCGCACCATTTGCGGTGGACAAGGAAATAGATGCATTCTTGGCACCGCATTTCGTCGGGACCGTATGGCTCGTTGGTAAACCCGCCAATCACCAGCCGCCCTTTCAAGTCATCTGGTTCAAGCGCCCGCAATTCGTCCAGGATTCTAGCAAATTTGACAGCGGTTTCCGGAAACGGCTCGGTCTGGGTCTTCAAACCGCCGTCAAGAAATTCTGCAATTTCCTTTAAGACCGTTTCTGAATCTTTGCCAAGAATAGCACCCATGCCCGCTGCCTTTTCTATGCCTACACGCGAGGCGCGGCACCTATTGCCTTATTGCACCCCAAACCATAACCGGAAATGTTGATTTCTAACCCCAAGATCAACATTCCCGGTTAGGCTGTCCGGAAACGAGCAAGTTCCTTACCTGTTTTCGCATCGTGGGCGTGCACTGTACAAACCAGACATGAGTCGTACGACCGGCAAACATGCCCCACCTCAACAGGATCGCTTGGATCCGCAATCGGGGTTCCAATCAAAGCTTCCTCGATCGGGCCACGTACATCATCATCGGTACGCGGGCCAACATTCCAGGTAGTGGGTGCAATGATCTGGTAGTTCTTGATTTTACCACCTTCAACCTCGATCCAGTGGCAAAGTGCGCCACGGATTGCTTCGGTTGCGCCCCAGCCCT
The DNA here is from genome assembly GCA_016764455.1 of Hyphomicrobiales bacterium. Classification (GTDB taxonomy): domain Bacteria; phylum Pseudomonadota; class Alphaproteobacteria; order Rhizobiales; family NORP267; genus NORP267. The sequence continues at coordinate 12,057 of JAESRU010000032.1, forward strand.
TGCCATCCTGTTCGGTCGGCTTGATATACCATTCGTCATTCAGGCGGAACTCGCGCAGAATTCGTTCCATTTCGCGGTAGATCTTCACGCCTTCATGCATGCGGGCAAAGTGCCGGAGCATGACGCTGGCGCCGCCCATCTTTTTATACATGTCTAGTACCAGCGGATCGGTATGCTGCCAGTCTTCGCCATGGCTGCCGCCGGCAACCAGCTGACGGGCAATTGCGCCAGCTTCAAGACGACCATTCTCATCATGATGCACAGCCGTTGACCAGGAATATTGTCCGTCATGGTCCATCGTGTTTTTCTGAGTTGGATTGGTGGTGCGGTCGAAGGGATGCAAGCCACTCGGTTCGTCGTACCAGGCATGCTTGATATCTTCGCGGGTATGCTCGTGATTCATCAATTTGTGGGTATCGGTGGCCCCGTCATAGACCCCGCTCTTCATGATCATCGCGGCGTTGCGGCCCTCAATTGTCGGCTTATTGTATTTATCCTCGTGGGGTAGATATCCCCAAGTGACATATTTGCCGACACCCTGRCCATATTTGTCGAGGCCGATATCTTTGGCCATGCGCCAATACATACCCAAATCCGAATTGGCGTGATCCGGGCTTTCATCCAACCAGGCCATGAAATCATCATAGGACTTGATCTCTTCGTAGCGCTCTAGGGAACAGCCAAGCCACATGGATTCCAGCCAGTTCTGCTTAAAATGCTCGAGGATCGACCAGGCCCTGGTAACATCGGTCAGGGTTGGCGCGCACATGACACCGCCCGGAACCATGTAGCTCGAATGTGGCCATTGGCCGCCAAGAAGTGCATAAATTTCGACCGGGCGGCCGGAAATAGTAACACCAACCTCATAATTCGTGCCGGTAAACGGCGCCCAGCGCTTAACCGCCTCTTCGTAAAATTTGCTCTTTTGGTAATTCTTGTTGACCATGTCGATCATGAACAGACCGTAATGGTGGCGCGGTAGGCTTTGCAGGCTTTCCGCCAGCTGACCCATATTCCGCGCCAGAATTGCATTACGCGGCACTTCGGTCCCCCACGCTGTATCGAGCGCCCATGCGGCGCAAGTCAGATGCGACGCCCCGCAGATGCCGCAGGCACGTGGCGTCACCACGAGGCCTGCCTGGGGATCTTTGTCTTTGAGGATTATCTCGAACCCGCGGAACAATTCCGCGCTGGTCCAGGCATTGACGACAACGCCGTCCTGAATATCGACGCGAACGTCCAGATCACCTTCGACCCGCCCAACCGGCGAAATATCGAGTGTTTGCACAGCAGCTTCAGCCATTTTACTTTGWCCTTTCCAGGGAAATTGCTTGGGTCGCAGTTAAACGACAAACATATCTTGTTCGGCCCATTCCGGCGAAGCCGCTTTCGCAGCGCCCGTGAGTTTGATGTAACCCTTCTTGTCCACACCTGTCGGCAGGTCCTTGGGRATCCCCATAACCGTCTGGGTCTTGAACAGCGTGCCAGGTTCAAGATCGAAGAACGGGAATTCTGGCTCGGTGCAGCCAAGGCACGGCATACCGGCACGGGTCTTGGAAGATTGACGATTCCACAAGATCCTGTTGCACGGGCTGTGGGTCATCGGACCACGGCAGCCCAGGTCATAGAACAGGCAGCCTTTGCGCTGGCCAAATTCAGTGGCAGAAACTTTGTAAGCGAAATGCATGTTCCGGGTGCACCCGGTCTGCGTAAAGCTTGAGAAGAATGTTTTGGGACGTTGGAATTCATCAAGGGTCAGGTCACCGGCGCGACCGGACGCCACAGCAACAAGGATCTGCGTCACCCAGTCAGGATGGGCTGGGCAACCAGGGATATTGATGACCGGCAAACCGGATTTCGACGTAAAGCCCGTACCCAGGAACCCGCCATGGGCGCGTTTCAGAAATTGCAATCCCTGGGATTCCGACGGATTTGGCGCCATCGCCGGAATACCGCCATAGGTAGCGCAATCGCCAAGGGCGACGACAAACTGGGCAATATCAGAAAGTTCCTTGACCCATTCCTTCATGGGACGGCCCGCAAATCGATTCCATTCCCCGGTTCCGTCAGGGGCGTTCACAACAGAGCCTTCAAACACAAAAATATCGAGCGGGGTTTCACCCGACAGGCAGGAATTCAGCAAGGCCTTCAAATTGTCGCCAAGCTCGACACCAAGAGAAGGGTGCCACAGCACGTTGATCCCGAAATCCGTTACCAGATCAACCGCGCTTGGTTCCTCGGCGTTCAGGAACGACATCGTATTCCCCGAACAAGCCCCACCCTGAAGCCACAACAAATTGGCCATGCATTCCTCCCTGATTGCTACCCGCGCCGTGATGCGCTCTTAACCAGTCAAGCAAGGACCATGCCAGAATCCAAAAAAATAATTATCCATTTTGTATCAAATGGTTAGACATTAATGAAGGAAGGTTTCGTACGGCAATAACGGATATGCAAACTTAATTTAGTAAGCGCCTGCAAAGATAGTATGCTAAAAATCACCCTTGGCGATTGCCACATTTCGGGCATTCGACTTCGAGCAAAAACCCAAACCAAATTCCCTTGCAGCGCGAACACCAATGGCCCGATTGCTGTTGAACCGGTGCCCCCAGCGTATCGGCCATTTTGCCAATCCCGAGCGTCTTGTATCCCCCGCTTGCTGAAGCCGGAGAAACTCTCGAATGAGGAAAAGCGAAAACATTTTCGCGCGCCTTCGCAGCTTGGTCCAGGTCGTCGTCGTGGCTGGTCATAATTTCATCAACGATGATTTTGCAGATCGTATCGTTTTATCTTGTTCGCCAACCCGACCCGTGACAAGCCCAATTCGCGGGCAACCTCGCTCTGGTTCCAGCGGAGCCGGTTCAGGGCTTCTGTCACCAGCAGCTTTTCAAGCGACTCGACTTTTTCTTTCAGTGTCTCTCCGTCGAGTACCGRTCCGGCATTCTTCACATCCACTGCCTTGTCAAGCGTCGCGGCCGCTATCTCGCTGGAAAGATGGCGATTTGTCAAATATTCGCCATCTTTGGCGAGCGCCACCATGCGACGAATTTCGTTTTCGAGTTCGCGAACATTTCCGGGAAACGAGTAAAATTGCAGTTGGTCCAGCACATTGCTCGAGATGCCCAGCAACTTCACGTTCATGGATTCGCTGTATTTGCGCGTGAAAAATTCCGCCAGTACAGAAATATCATCGCGGCGATCCCGCAATGGAGGAACCACAAGTTCGAAACCCTTCAGACGGAAATACAGGTCTTGCCGAAATTCCTTCCTCTGGACCATCTTGTCCAATCGCCTGTTCGACGCACAGACGATACGGACATCGCAATGGATCGTATGATCCGAGCCCAGTGGCTTGATCTCGCCTTCCTGGACAAATCGCAACAGGCTGACCTGGAACGAGGGGGATACTTCGGAAATTTCATCCAGAAACACAGTGCCCCCATCCGCCGCCCTGAACAACCCGAGCCGGTCGCTGATGGCACCCGTAAACGATCCACGTTTGTGTCCAAACAACTCGGAATGAAGCAGTTCATCCGACATGCCTCCACAATTCTGCACCAGCAGCGGACTTTCGGTCCGGTTACTATTGAAGTGAATGGCGCGCGCCAACAATTCTTTGCCGGTTCCGGTTTCGCCTTGAATTAGGATTGGCAGTTCGGTTGCGGCTGCCTGCTTGGCCATACTGCACAATTCGGCCATGGGTTCTGAAATGTAGACCAGCTTTTCAAAATTGCTGAACTGCGCCACAATTGGACCAATCGGCTTGCTTGTAAAGAGAGGGGAATCATCGCTCAATTTGAGTTCCCGCGAAATCAACCGGTGACGCCGGGCCAGTTCAGCTGCTTCGAGCGCACGCTTGACTACGAGCCCAATTTGCTCGTCATCCAGAGGCTTGCGGATAAACTGGTAGATGGCAGCTAATTCGGCGGCTTCATGATTGTACTGATCGTCGCCGTTTGGCTCCTTAACCAATATGCGCAGGACGCTCGGACAGGACACGCGGCACTGCCTCAAAACCTCGAGCGCGTCTTTCCCCTCAAGAGTCGCTTCGCAAATGACAAGGTCGATGTTGGCGTCTTCCGCAAGGGTCAATGCCTGTTTGGCTGATCGGGCGGATAAAACACGGTATCCATAAACAGTGGACAGCAAAGTACGGACACCGGACCATTCAGCATCATCCGAAACCGCCAGCAAAACCGTACTTGCATCCGACATCAACAAGAAACCTTATTATCATACTGCAAACTTTCTTATCATTTCGGATTGGCGATCTCAAGAGACGCACCCCTGACAATGCCGTGAAGGGGCATTGTTATCTATGGACACCCCTCTGATCGGCATTGTCAGAGGAAAAATATTTAGGCGAGCCAAACCGCATATAGACTTTTATTAGGCGACGAGCTGTCGCCATTCGGCAAGCGCCAGTGAACGACATTCCTTGAAATGATCGCGGCGATTTATATGTCTCTCCTGGTTGAAGTGGTTGTGAATTCAGGCGTGGATCGACGTGAATTTCTGTAGCGACGCAAAGCTTCGAAATTTAGCCATGGCCCGTTCTCTTCGTCGGAACGGTTGATGTGAGTTTTCCGCTCGATTGTTTAACCTGCGGCCTGTTTCTTGGCGTGCTTCATTGCCAAATTCCTTCAGGGCAGCCCGATAGGACCGCAGTTTATCCGTCACTATGATCTTTGGGCTTCCATATCGCTTCATGGCTTTGCGTAAAAACTGCAATGCAGCTTTACGATCCCGGCGCTTGGTGACAAACACTTCAAGAACCTTACCTTCGTGATCAACGGCGCGCCAAAGATAGAGAATTTCTCCATTTATCCGCACAAATACCCCGTCCAAATGCCAGCGCCATCGTGACCAATTTCGGTGTGGCTCTACCCTCCTTTTTCTAATCTCTGAGGCGAATATCGGGCCAAACCTATTCCACCAGGCACGCACGGTCTCATGGCTCAGATCGATCCCACGCTCGTGGAGCAGATCCTCAACATTTCGGAGTGAAAGCGGAAAACGCACATACATCATCACCGCCAGGCGGATGATCTCAGGGGAAGTCTTGAAATAGCGGAATGGATTTCTCA
>JAESRU010000158.1 GCA_016764455.1 Hyphomicrobiales bacterium
TCGCGCCCCCGCCGATGACGGAACCAGTTGCGGCGTTCGTAAAAGAAATACCAACCCCGGTGCAACCGGCAACCATACCGAAACCCACTATCCAGGCACCGCCAATCATTCGCGAACCTCTTGTTGCGTTGGGTCAAGAACAGATAATCGAGCCACTGATCGAAGACCCGGCTCCACAATTCGGGCAGCGTGCACGAATTGATGCACCGACCCCTGAAAGCATGTTGCAAGCCAGCGGATAAATCTGATTTGGCGCCCCGTGATCTTGATTGCGTAAAATTCAATCTCTACTTGGATTGATGGCAGGCGCGACATAAGTTGACCGCTGGTTTATCGATTCCACCGGAGTAATCAGCTTTTGCGCACCGACACCTCGCCCCGAATCCACCTCAAAGACTATCGCTCACCGGATTATCTGATTGATGAAGTTTATCTGGATATCTGGTTGGACCCGACGCGGACCATTGTTCGCTCAAAACTGAATATCCGGCATAGCCAGGACAGCGCGAAACAGGCTCCCTTGGAGCTTCAGGGTGAAGACCTTGAAATCATTTCGATCCAGCTTGATGGTGTGGAGGTCGCACCAAAAGCCTATATTCTGGGTGAAGCCAAACTGACCTTCGTTGCGGTGCCGTCTGGTTCTTTTGTCCTTGAAATCACCACCGCCTGCAACCCGTCTGCCAATACCAGCCTGTCGGGGCTGTATCTCAGCAATGGTATTTATTGCACCCAGTGCGAAGCCGAAGGGTTTCGCCGGATCACCTATTTCCCTGATCGGCCTGATGTATTGGCGACGTACAGCGTGCGGATAGAAGCCCCCAAAGACGCCTGCCCTGTGCTGCTTTCAAACGGAAACCCAGGTGAAACCGGAGAAATTGAAGGCACCGACCGGCATTTTGCCGTCTGGCACGACCCGCACCCCAAGCCGAGCTATCTGTTTGCCCTGGTGGGCGGGAAATTGGGCATGATTGACGACACCTTCGAGACGGCGTCTGGCAAGCCGGTTGATCTGCGTATTTATATGGAGCCCGGCAAAGAGGCACTTTGCAGCTATTCCATGGAAGCGTTGAAACGGTCGATGCGCTGGGACGAGACCCGGTTTGGGCTTGAATACGACCTTGATGTTTTCATGATCGTAGCTGTGCCCGATTTCAACATGGGGGCGATGGAAAACAAGGGGCTGAATATATTCAACGACAAGTTCATTCTGGCGGATGGCGACACCGCGACCGACAATGAATTTGCGCGGATCGAAGCGATCATCGCGCATGAATATTTTCACAATTGGACCGGCAACCGGGTCACTTGCCGCGACTGGTTCCAGCTTTGCCTGAAAGAAGGTCTGACGGTTTACCGGGATCAGGAATTCTCGTCCGATATCAGAAACCGGACCGTTATTCGCATTCAGGATGTGCGGACCTTGCGGGCCTTGCAATTTACCGAAGATGCCGGCCCGTTGGCGCATCCGGTACGACCGCAATCGTTCCAGGAAATAAACAATTTTTATACAGCAACTGTTTATGAAAAAGGCGCTGAACTTGTCCGCATGATCGCGTCTATTGTCGGCGAAACTGGGTTTCGCAAAGGCATGGATTTGTATTTTCAGCGTTGCGATGGCACCGCCGCGACGGTCGAAGATTTTGTAAAGGCATTTGAAGATGCCAACGGCGTGGACCTTGGCCAATTCCGCCTCTGGTATGATCAGGCAGGGACACCTGATTTGGACATTTCAATTTCGCACGATACGGCAACATCTTCCTGCATCATGGATATCGAGCAATCCACCGCGCCCGGTCACCCCCCAGGGAAGCCGCTACATATTCCGCTTCGTCTCGCGCTGCTGGATGAAAATGGCAGCGAGCTGGATTTGGAGCTAGAGGGCGATACCCTGCCTGATCTCGACGGCGATATTCTGCATATCCGTGAAGCGAAAACCCGCATCAATTTTAGCAACATTTCCACCCCGCCGGTTGCGTCCCTGCTGCGTAATTTTTCGGCGCCGGTCAAACTTCATATTGACCGCCCTGACGATGATCTGGTGTTTTTGATCCGCAACGACCGCGATGAGTTTAACCGCTGGGATGCCGCCCAAACTCTGGCCATGCGCATCCTGGTTGCAGCCTATAATGGCGCAACCGACGACGACTTGAAAAACAAAATCTCTGCTTTCGCTACCAGCCTCCAATCCATTTTGGAAAATCCAAACCTGGAACCGGCATACAAGGCCGAGTTTTTATCATTCCCCGACCTTGCCGATATTGCCGGCGAAATTGGCAAGGATGTGGACCCGGACCGGATCGCTGCTGCCAGGCAGAGTTTTCGCAGTGAAACATCGCGTCTTTTGAAACCTGTTTTATCTGAAATTCTTGCTGAATTTGAACCCGGTGCCCCCTATTCACCTGACCCTGAAAGCGCAGGAAAACGGGCGCTCAAATCTGCAGCGCTCGGTCTAATTTGCGCGACCGGGGGCCCGGAAGAAATACGCCTTGCCAGAGAAAAATACCTGCATGCCAGCAATATGACTGAAACAATGGGCGCGCTTTCGGTAATGGCCCATATGGATGGCATTGAACGTGACGCGTCGCTTGATGAGTTTGCAGCGCGATTCACAGACAATCCGCTGGTCATGGATAAATGGTTCACCCTGCAAGCAATTGCCCGGCGCAAGACAGTCATTGAAGATATTGAACGGCTTCTGGAGCATCCGGCTTTTTCCCTAAAAACACCAAACCGGGTGCGTGCCCTTGTTGGCGCTTTTGCAGCTAACAATTACCAGTATTTTCATCGCGGCGACGGCGCCGGCTACAATCTTGTGGCAAAAATTGTAGAAAAACTGGATCCCATAAATCCCCAAATTGCAGCTCGACTTTTGGGCCAGTTTAAAAGCTGGCRGCAATTGGAAACTGGGCGGCAGAGCCATGCCGAGGCTGCTCTGAAACGGGTAATGAAGATTGCGGGATTGTCCCCCGATACAAGTGAAATGGCGACCCGTTGTCTCTCTGCTTGATCTGAATATGGCCTGTTTTCCAGATTTTTTGATCGCCCATGGCATTAGAGTCAGGTCCCAAATGCCTGAAAAGTAAACAAAACGTCAATTTTTTACATCGCTATCCACAAAAGTCTGGACAAGGACGAATCGGGCGATTCAAATACAAGTGATTCGCGTTGCGATAATTAAGTTCGTGTAACCATAAAAATTTAAACGGCAGGGGACACGCCACATGATACCGGCGCGAAGTGCAGAGGGATTCCAACCAACGTCCAGCGTGAGGGGGCTAGCCAGCCTTCTCGTACACACAAAATACCAGCGCAGCCTGGAGCTTGAACCATTTCTCAAAAAACTGATCCTGGCCCTCATCATCATTTTTGCGGTGATCATTGGTACAACGGTCACATTTCGTCTCAACAACGAATATTCTCGCGTTCTGGGAGAGGCAAAAACATCACTCTCGCTGGTTGCTGATCTAGTTGAAGCACGGTTGCAGATACCGGATGCGGACCCTACATCGGATGAAAACAGCAACACCAGCAAGACCGGATTATTATCTGAAGCGCTCGTAAATTTGGCCCCCGCCCCAGGACGCATCTTTCTTTTGACAGATGGAGGCGGGATTGTGCGCAGCGCGACAGCCCAACCCTATAATTGGGAAGGGCGGCAACTGGCAGAAATTCTAAGTCACAGCCAACCGCTGATCGACCTTGCCGTCCGCGCCGGCGTTCTTGAACTCGATCTCCAGGAAGGTTCTACCGTTTTGGTGACGGTTCGCAAAGTCGGGACAGGGCCAATCCAACTTGCAGTATTGCAAGACATGGAGTWGAGCCTGATCCCGTGGAAACAGAATGTCGCATTCTCGATATCATTGTTTGCCTCCACTGGGCTGGTGTTGATCTTGCTCGGTGGCGCGTTCTTCTGGCAGGCTGCACGTGCCAGTGAAGCTGACCGAATTTATGAAGAAACCCGCACCCGGCTGGATACAGCCCTTGAGCGCGGGCGGTGTGGTCTTTGGGATTGGGACGTTGCCGGAGGTCGCATCTTCTGGTCAAAATCGATGTATGAAATACTCGGTCTAGAGCATCGCGACGAAGTGACCGCGATTGACGAAATGCACGAACGCATGCATCCAGACGATACTGATCTTTATACGATTGCAGAACAATTGTTGTCGGGCGACGAGACCTGCATCGATCATGATTTCCGTATGCGCCATGCTGACGGTCAATGGGTCTGGCTGCGCGCCCGAGGTCGGATGATGAAAGAAAACGGCAATGCCAAAGCACATCTTGTTGGCATCGCGGTTGATATTTCCGAACAACGCTCACTGGTTGAAAAAAGCAAAACCGCGAATGTCCGCCTTAGAGATGCGATTGAAACAATTTCAGAAGCATTTGTGTTGTGGGATACAGACAACAAAATGCTGATGTGCAATAGCAAATATCAAGAATTCCATGACCTTCCGGACGCCGCAATTTTGCCAGGCACCGCCTACGACCATGTGGTCAACGCAGCACGGCATTCGGTGGTGCGTACCCGTATTGCGGTTTCCAGCGAGCGGGAACGGGGCGCAAGAACCTTTGAAGCACAGATGGATGGCGGGCGCTGGCTGCAAATCAACGAGCGCCGCACCAAAGATGGCGGCTATGTATCAGTTGGCACCGACATTACCGCGCTCAAACAACATGAAGAGCGGTTGATGGAAGGCGAACGTGTTTTGATGGCAACGGTCGCGGATTTGCGCCGCTCACGCCAAACGCTTGAAGAACAAGCACAACAGCTGATTGATCTTGCAGACAAATATTCCCGTGAAAAGGAACGCGCCGAAGCTGCCAACCAGGCCAAATCTGAATTTTTGACCAATATCAGTCACGAATTGCGGACGCCATTGAATGCGATCATCGGATTTTCAGAAATTATGGAATCACAGGTTTTTGGTGCCATCGGGTCATTAAAATATCTCGAATACAGCAAGGACATTAAAATCAGCGGCGAATTCCTGCGCGATGTGATCAACGACATTCTCGACATGGCAAAAATCGAAGCCGGTCATCAGACCCTTGAACCTGAAGATCTCCAGGTCAATGAAATCGTCAAGGAAAGCATCCGAACCATCGCCGCAAAAGCCGAAGAACAAGAATTGACAGTTGTCCAGGAAGTGGCAGACGACATCTGGCTGGTTGCCGATCGCCGCTCGATCAAGCAAGTCATGCTCAACCTGTTATCAAACGCGGTGAAATTTACCCCGCCAGGTGGCAAGATTGTTGTATCTGCAGACCGGACCAACGATCATTTTGAACTCCGCATCATCGACACCGGCATCGGCATTCCAAGCAAAGCCCTTAAGCGCCTTGGAAAACCGTTTGAGCAGGTCCAGAACCAGTTCACCAAGGGCCACAGCGGCAGTGGCCTTGGCCTCGCCATCTCGCGCTCTCTTGTGGAATTGCATGGCGGAAAACTCATCCTCGAAAGTGTCGAGCATGAAGGAACAACCGTCATTGTTCAGCTTCCTGCGGAACCGGAACTCGCGATTCTCAACTGACCTGATTTATGCTGGTCGATTCTGCAAAATGTCTCCGATGATCATTTTTACGTCCGATTGCATCTTGACCAAATGAGCATCCAGTGTTTTGAAATCCGGCAATCCTGCTGCACGGATCAAAAGCGATTGGAACCCGGCAGGTGCTGTTGCGGGATCCCGTTTTTCAGCAATGCATAAACGGATAATCTGGGTGAGATCCTGATACAGTTTGCCAGCCTCAATCAGGGTTTCACCGATTGTAATATCCAAAAACCCCTCATCCATCTGAGCTTGCAACGCGACCAAAGTATGCCTCCGCAAAACCTTGTTGCTTTTGGACGCATTCATCAATTGCAGAAATTGCGCGACAAACTCCACATCAATCAACCCGCCTGCTACGGTTTTGATATCCCAAGGGTTGGCGCTCCCTTTCTCGTCATCAATGCGCTGGCGAATTTCAAGCACATCTTTTCGCACAATTACCTCATCGCGGGCGCGACACAGACAATCCTCGATAACCTGCGCCACCTCCGAACCAAGACTGGCATCTCCTGCAACAACACGCGCCCGGGTCAATGCCATGGTTTCCCAGGTCCAGGCTTCCGATTGGTGATATTCGCTGAACCGGGCCAGGCTGGTCGCTACCGGCCCGGCATTGCCAGATGGACGCAGGCGCATATCCACTTCATACAAAGTACCTTCGCCGGTGGGCGCAGAGAGCGCCGCGATCAATCTCTGCGTCAGGCGGCTAAAATATAATTGGGGTGCAATGGGCTTTTTGCCGTCTGATGCAGACACGTCTTCGGGAAAGTCATAGATCAACATCAAATCCAGATCAGAGCTCGCGGTCATTTCCTGACTGCCAAATTTGCCAAGAGCCAAAACCACAATGCGACCGCCCTGAATTTTACCGTTTATCGCAACCAGTTCTGTTTCAACAGACGCCAACAACGCTTTGGTCAGGGCACCTGCAAGATCGGCATAGATATGTCCGACCTGGGAAGACGTTATGGCACCTGACAATTGTCGTACGCCAATCATAAAGGCCTGCTCGCGCCCAAATATCCGGGCCTGATCGAGCAATCCTTCATAGGATTGCGCCAATGCCAGGCTCTGGTCCAGATGGCGGTCAAGTGCTTCGGCATTTTCCGGACGCGCGAAAAAATCCGGATCGAGCACAGCGTCCAGCATTTTCGGCCGCCGCGATAGCAAATTTGCCAACCGAGGYGCGGTCCCGAGAATTGTCGTAACAAGGCGCATCATTTCRGGGTTGGCCCGCAGCAGGGCAAATAACTGGACGCCTGCCGGTAACGATTCCAAGAATTCATCAAACGCCGTCAGCGCACCCTGGGGGTCACTGGATTCCGCCAGCGATTCCAGCAAAGCTGGTGTCAATTCCGTGATCAGGGCCCGCGACGTAGCGCTGCGGGTTGCGCGGTAACGACCAAAATGCCAGCTTCGCACCGTATTGATCACCCGCGACGGTACTTCAAACCCCATCTTCATCAGAGTTTCAAGCRTTTCAGCATCGTCGTCATCGCCGGTGAAAACCAGATTTCCGACTTCACTGGACAAGCCCGGTGCATCTTCAAACAGCGCCACATAATGTGATTGCACGGCGACCATGTGGCTGGTCAGTTTTTCAGAAAATTGCGCCAGATCCGCACACCCGCAAAACCGCGCAATCGCTTCCAGATCATCGGGATCATCAGGCAAAGTATGGGTTTGCTCGTCGCGGACCATTTGCAAACGATGTTCGACCATGCGCAAAAAACGATACGCGGCGGTTAGATCATGGACAGCTTCCCGGGTAATCCATTTTGCGCTGGCCAGTTGATCCAGCATTGCCAGGGTGCCCCTGCCGCGCAATTCCGATTGCCTGCCGCCAGCGATCAATTGCTGGGTCTGGACGAAAAACTCGATTTCGCGAATGCCACCCCGACCAAGCTTCACGTTATGCCCAGCAACCGCGATTGTGCCATGGCCCTTATGGACATGGATTTGTCGCTTCATGGCATGGACATCGTTGATGGTCGCAAAATCCAGATAGCGCCGCCATACGAAGGGGCGCAATTCCGCCAAAAATTCTTCGCCCAAAGCGATATCTCCGGCAATCGCGCGCGCCTTGATCATGGCAGCCCGCTCCCAGTTTTGTCCCTGGGATTCATAATATTGCAATCCGCCTAGATAAGAGATCGCGACGTTGGTCGCGCCGGGATCAGGGCGAAGTCGCAAATCAACGCGGTACACATATCCATCCTCAGTGCGCTCGTTCAGGATTTTTACGAGGTTCCTAGTCAAGCGAACAAAAAACATTGTTGGCTCAACGCCCTCCGCCAACGGGGCAATGTCCGGGTCATAGAAAACAATCAGGTCAATGTCGCTTGAATAATTGAGTTCATATGCCCCGTGCTTGCCCATGCCGATCACGATATAGCCGGATTGTCGGGACGGGTTTGCTATATCAGCGGGTAAGAATTTCCCGCTTTGGGCAGYTTCTTTGAGRAGAAAAYCAACGGCTGTATTTACAGCCACGTCTGCGCCAATTGTGAGCACCCGTGTGGTTTCGTCCACATTCCAGACGCCGCCAATATCACAAAGCGCGGTTAGCAGCGCGAGTTCCACTTTGAACATCCGCAACAGCCTGGCGGCGGTGGAGAAACTGTCGGCGCTGGCCACATTTTCAGCAATTCGTGACAGAAGATTATCGACAATGTCTTTAGGTGTCCCGCCAAGAATTGCGGCCAAATATTCCGGATACCGCTCAATGATATCTGTCAGATAGGGAGAATGGGAAAACACCTGTCCAAGCAGGGCTGGCAACCGGTTTTCGGTGTCCTGTTCACGCACAGATGCCAGAAGCTTTGCAACGTCATCACGAGCGAGAAATTCCTGTACCCGTTCATCATTGTTGGCAACTGGGTAAGCCGACGGCACTTCAAGAAGAGTGATTAGAATCCGGTCTTCGTCATTATTTTTTGTCGTCACGTTCACCTCACTCACCCTGCCAACCGGTTACTCCTGTTGGCTATCACCATGGTGACTGAAAAGCCCTCTCCTCCGCCAGCATTTTCTGCGTTTGCAGCGGGGTTTGTGAATTCTACCCTCCCACCGTGATAGCGGGCCACAGCCGCGACAAGGCTAAGTCCAAGGCCGCTACCAGGCTCCGAATGGCTCGGTTGCAGGCGAACAAACCGTTCCAGCACCCGCTCCTGTTCAGCCAATGGAATGCCAGGACCGGTGTCTGTTACCGAGAGGCGAACTTCTTTGCCGACAATTTCCGCCTGTAATTTTATCTCGGTTTTGGACTTTGCCGCGTCCTTGGTCCATCCATATTTCAAGGCATTGTCGATCAGATTGGCAATTGCCTGACTGATCAATTCGCGGTCACCCCAAAACCGGGCGGGACCACCGGGGACAATTACAATATTTGCGTTGATATCGTCTGCCGCCGGTTCATACAATTCCGCAATATCGCCGAGCAGGGCAGCGGTTTCAATCTCCACAAATTCAGTTTCGCCGGCCCCTGCCCCGACCCGGGCAATGGCCAACAAGGCATTGAATGTGCGGATTAGAAAGTCTGATTCTTCGATGGTTTTTTCCAGAGCCCCGCGATAATTTTTCACCGAAGGCTTGGCGCGCAACACCGCTTCCACGCGGTTTTGCAGCCGTGTCAGCGGGGTTTTTAAATCATGCGCAATATTATCAGAAACCTCGCGCATGCCTTGCAGCAGGCTTTCAATGCGCTCCAGCATCGCGTTCAGGCTCTGGGCCAACCGGTCCAGTTCGTCGCCTGATCCAGTTTCGTGGATTCGCTCGGACAAATCACCAGCCATGATCCGGCGGCTTGAAGCGGCCATCCGGTCGATACGAACCAGCATCCGGCGGCTCACCAAAATGCCCGCCAAAAGCCCGATCACAAGAATAAGCCCAAGGCTCCAGAATAATGCCGACGTGATGACTTTTTCAAACCGGCGCAATTCAGAAATCGCCCGGCCCACAAGAAGCGTGTAATCACCCGGCAGAATGAACAGCCGGGCGCGGGCAAGCGATTCTGATCGCTCACCACCATCATAGCGGTCGTATTTAAATTCAATCCAGCGGGGCGGACCATCGAGCGAYGCCGGCACGTTGTAAAGATTTCCTGCCAGCGGCCGGTCGGMATGGTCGAGCAGTAGATAGATCGTGTTTCCAGGCGAGGCGGACCGTTGTTCGATGACATTGATAAGGCGCACGATGCCGCCTGCCTCATATTGCTGCGACAGATTTYCTGCTTCAGAGCGGACYGMTTCTTCAACCTGYCGGTTRAGCARAAGGCTCGTATTCCARTAGATATARCCGATCACCAGGGCCGCCGAGAGGGCGAAAACAAAGGTGAACATGACCGCCAACCGAAAGGCGGTGCTGGTCAATAATTTAACGAGACYCTTCACTGATCACATAACCTGCGCCACGCACTGTATGCAGCAATGGCGTTTTATAATTCTTGTCGATCTTTGCTCGCAGACGCGAAATATGCACGTCAATGACATTGGTCTGGGGGTCAAAATGATAGTCCCAGACACTTTCCAGCAGCATGGTGCGGGTTACCACCTGTTCGGCATGCTGCATTAAATATTCCAACAGCTTGAATTCGCGCGGTTGCAAGGAAATTTTATCGTCGCCGCGTTGCACGACATGCGCCAACCGATCCAGTTTGAGGTCACCGACGATATATTCCGTCTGGGCTGATTCAGGATTGATACGCCGTCCAAGCGCTTCGACCCGTGCCAGCAATTCCGAAAATGCATAAGGCTTCGAGAGATAATCGTCGCCCCCCGCGCGCAAACCCTTGACCCGGTCATCCACCTGGCTGAGCGCCGACAAGATCAGGATGGGCGTTCTGTTATCTGCATCCCGGAGGGTCTGGATAACTGTCAGGCCATCAATTTTCGGGATCATTCGATCCACAATCAGGACGCTGTATTGTTCGTTGCTGGCGAGCGCCAGTCCATCTTCGCCATCGACCGCGTGGTCTGCGGTATGGCCATGCTCTTTCAATGCCTTCAGAAGATATTCAGCGGCTTCAATATCATCTTCGATCAGCAACAATTTCATATTGTTATCCAGAAAGAATTGGGTACGGCAGCCGCTGAAAATGTCARCGGCTGCCGGTATTTTACTCTAATTTTTATCCAATTTGTAGCAATCAAACCTAACCGAGCGGCAACGCGACGAAACGTTGCTGGTCGCCGGAGCGAACCCTGATCAATACAGATTTGCGAGATCTCTCGGCGGCATTGCCAAGTCCTTCAAGGACGTCGCTTAAATCACTGACCTGGACACCCGCAACTTCGACGATAATGTCGCCTTCGCGCAAGCCCTTCTCGTAAGCCGAACTATCAGGATCGACTTCCGTGATCACCACATTGTCTTCCTCGGGATCGACTTCCATGAGCATGCCGAGCCGTTCCAATTCGTCTCCGGTATTGTCCTGCTCTTGGTCATTGTCGTCACGATGATTGTTATTGGCATTGTCTTCAGGAGACGATGGCAATGCACCGAGGATGACGGTAACATCCAGTTCTTCACCTTCGCGAAGAATTCCAAGGACGACATCATCATCTGGCTCAAGGGACCCGATGCGACGCGCCAGATCTCTTGAAYTTTCAACATTTTCGCCGTTCACGGTCAGGATCGTATCACCCTCTTCAACGCCTGCATCTTGAGCRGGGCTACCTTCCGAAACGCTGGTGACGATCGCCCCACCAGCTCCATCCAGACCAAGGCTTTCAGCAATATCTTCGGTAACATTCTGGATGCCGACGCCGAGCCACCCGCGGGTCACGATGCCGTTCTGGCGTAAATCATTGATGACTTCCTGAACAACGCTTGCAGGAATCGCAAAGCCAATCCCGACCGAGCCGCCGGACGGTGAATAGATCGCGGTGTTGACCCCGATCACCCGGCCATTGAGGTTAAACGCTGGACCACCGGAATTGCCCCTGTTGATGGATGCGTCGATCTGGAGGTAATTGTCGTAAGGCCCCGAGCCGATGTCACGACCAAGCGCCGACACAATGCCGGCCGTTACCGTACCGCCAAGCCCGAACGGATTGCCGACCGCGACCACCCAGTCACCGATGCGTACGTCTTCGTTGGCAAACTGGACATATTCGAAGGTGCGATCACTATCAATTTTCAATAGCGCCAGATCGGTCCGGCTGTCGGTGCCGATCAGCGTCGCATCATGGGTAGAGCCGTCATCAAACGAGATTTCAATATTCACAGCATTTTCAATGACGTGGTTGTTGGTAACAACATAGCCGTCTTCGGAAATTACAAAGCCTGACCCTTGAGACGTTGAAAATCGTCGCTGGCCCTGGCCGCGACGCTCTCTCGATTGTGCGCGGTCGCTATCGTTTTCATCAAAGAAACGGCGGAATAATTCGTTGAATGGCGCACCACCCTGGTTGCCCCTCTCAGACTGGCGATCCGGTTGCATGCCGCGTTTGCCATTGCCGCGCCTATTTTCATCGCGGTCATTATCACGGCGATCATGCTCGCGGCTATTATCCTCACGGTTATCATCGTCGCGACGATTTTCATTGCGGCGCTGGTTGTTGCCACGGCTCTCATTGTTACTTGAGCCACGTGATTGAACCCGAATACTGACAACGGCAGGGCTGACCCGCTCTACAAGATCAGCGAAACTGAAGGGCGCGTTGTTGGCAAGCCGCGCGCCGTCCTGGGTTTGAGCCAGCGCCAAGGGCGGGCTAATCATTGTGGATGGAACCAACATGGGAACGGCAAGCATTGTCGATCCAAGAAGTGCAGCAACCAAAGCGCCCCGGATTTTGCGGTACTTTGAGCTTTTTGAATGATTGTCAGATTGAGCAGCGTTGCGTTCAGCCATGAATATAGTCTCCTGGTCAGTTTTCAGGTTTTAAGCGTGAACGATATATGGGGCTTGAACAATTACAAAACCCTGTAGGCAGGATTAAACTTTTGTAATGTTCAGTTCGGCTCGCCAAGTCGGGTCACTATTTTTGACTCTTGTTCCAGGGTCCGGTGGACAGGGCATCGGTCTGCAATCTCGAGCAACCGCTGGCGCTGCGCCTCGTCAAGATCACCTTCCAGTTGAATGATGCGTTCAAACTGGTCAATCCGGGTGTTTTTCTGCTCGCAATGCTCACAATCTTCTTGGTGAATTTTATTGTGATCCACATCTACACTTACCCGTGCAAGCGGGATTTTCTTGTGATCGGCATACATGCGCAATGTCATGGTGGTGCAGGCGCCGAGCGCGATTGAGAGAAAATCATACGGCGATGGTCCGCTATCGAGACCACCAACGGATAAAGGTTCGTCCGCCACCAGATGATGATTGCCGACCGTCACCGCTTGTTGGAAACGGCCATTGCCGGTTTCAGCTACCCGCACCAAATTGCCAGCATCTTTGGGTGCCTCATCATCGTCTGCGATAAATCGTGATGCCCAAGCAGCAATGATGTCGGCGGCGTAAGCGGCGTCTGTTCGATTTGTGAGCAGATGATCGGCGGTATCGAGGGAGACATAGCTTTTGGGATGTTTGGCGTTGGCGAAAATGCGCCCGGCATTCTCAATTCCAACGGTCTGGTCACCAGGGGCGTGCAAAACCAGCAAAGGCCGTTTCAATTTCGCAACCGCCTCATCCAGGCTGGAGCCACGCACATCATCCAGAAATTGTTTTTGAATCGTGAAAGGCCGCCCGGCCAGCGATAGGGTCGCTTCGCCGTCTTCCTCAATGCGGGTGATGTCGGCACCAAAATTGTGGATGACATGTTCTGCATCGGCCGGCGCGCCAATTGTAACGATTGCGCGGGCATCGGGGATTTTGGCAGCAGCCGCCAGCACAGCCGCTCCGCCAAGCGAATGGCCGATCAATAGTTCGGGGGCACCAAAATTATCCCGCAAATAATCTGCGGCCTTCACCAGATCATCTACGTTCGATGAAAAATTCGTACTGGCAAATTCGCCTTCACTGGCACCCAGACCGGTAAAATCAAACCGCAGGACAGCAAACCCCTGAATTGCCAACCCGCTCGCGATCCGCGACGCGGCAAAGATGTCCTTGGAGCACGTGAAGCAATGGGCAAACAGTGCGTAAGCGCGCACTTTGCCTGCAGGCAGGTCCAGCCGCGCGGCAAGGATCGCATCCTGGCTACCAGCAAATTCAAGTTTTCGGATCGTCGCCATGGGATTGCCCTTTGTTGGTTTTCTGTATTGCCACGTTTAACAGCACGAAAACCCAACCAGGATCAATCCTGCTTCATAATTTCGTCAAGGGCATTTTGTTCTTCCGGCGATAGTGCTTTGRTCGTCAAACTAACTTGGCGCCGATTGCGCCGCCACACCAGCCCCACGCCCAACAAGAATAGTATTGGGGCTGCAGACCAGAGCAGCCAAGTATATTTGTTGAGCCGTGGCTCGAGCAGGATAAACAACCCGTAGCGGTCGACCAAATAYTGCACAACTTGTTCGTCGCTCTCACCGAGCACCAGACGTTCACGTACAAGAACCCGCAAATCGCCCGCTAAAAGCGCGTCGGAATCATCAATCGACTGRTTYTGGCASACCAAACAGCGTAAGCCTGCTGAAATATTACGGGCACGGGTTTCAAGCACCGGGTCATCGAGAATTTCACTCGGCAAAACCGCATGCGCATTGTTCGCCCCGATAATCATCATCAAAACAAAGAGCAAAATCCGCATCATTTTATTCCGCCGGTGCCGGTACAGCACCCGGTTTTGCAGCTTTTTTGCGGGGTGCACCAACCCGCAAACGGCGGTCAGATAAAGACACCATCCCGCCAAGCACCATAATATACGTGCCGATCCAGATCAGGGTCACCAGCGGGTTATCATAAATTCGAATGATATAGCTGCCGTCGCCGGTGGCCTCGCCAAGTACCAGATAGAGATCGCCGCCGATGAAAGACTTGATCCCGGCTTCGGTGGTTGGTTGACGGCGCACCGTATAAAGCCGCTTGGCGGGTTCAAGGGTCGCGACCACTTCACCCTCACGACGGACGGTAAACCGCGCAACTTCTTCAGAATAATTTGGTCCCTCGCGCGACGAAATACCTTCAAAGGTGATTTCATTTTCGGCGACTATCAAGGTCTCGCCCGGCGCAATCGTAGTGATTATTTCGGTTTTCCACGAAGTGACGCCAACAATCCCGAGCAGCACCACGCCCAGGCCACCATGGGCCAGCATTGTTCCCCAGGCTGAGCGCGGCAACCCGCCAGCGCGGCGAAAGGCTTCTGCAAATGGCGCGCGCATGAATTTTACGCGCCAGAGAATTTCAAATATAGCGCCACCGATCAACCATGCGGCCAGTCCAATTCCAAGCGCTGCCAGCACAGGGCCACCATTGAGGCTCCAATATACGGCACCAGCCACAACAAGTGCGAAGGCGGCCACAACCGCCAGCCGCTGGGCGACTGCGAGCAAATCGCCGCGTTTCCATGCGAGCATCGGGCCGAACGGCACCAGAATAAGCAGCGGCACCATCAAGGGACCAAATGTTTTATTGAAGAATGGCGCACCGACGGAAATTTTCTCGCCGGTCAAACCTTCCAGCAATAGCGGATACAGCGTGCCTATAAATACAGCCGCCGTGGCGGTTGCGAGGAACAGGTTGTTGAGCACCAGCGCCCCTTCCCGGCTTATGGGAGCGAACAGCCCACCTTGTCGCAGGCGCGGCGCGCGCCACGCAAACAGGGTCAACGCGCCGCCGATAAAAATACCCATAATGACAAGAATGAAAACACCCCGTTCCGCATCCACCGCAAACGCATGGACCGAGGTCAGAACCCCAGAGCGCACAAGAAATGTTCCGAGCAGGCTCAGGGAGAATGTCAGGATCGCCAACAGGATCGTCCAGACCTTGAGGGCATCGCGGCGTTCCATCACCAAAGCCGAATGCAGCAAAGCCGTTCCAGCCAGCCAAGGCATGAAGGACGCGTTTTCAACCGGGTCCCAAAACCACCAGCCGCCCCAGCCAAGTTCGTAATAAGCCCACCAGGACCCCATCGAAATTCCAGCTGTCAGAAACATCCATGCCAGCAAGGTCCATGGCCGCACCCAACGCGCCCAGGCGGCATCGATCTTGCCTTCGATCAGGGCCGCAATGGCGAACGAGAACGCCATCGAAAATCCCACATAGCCCGCGTAAAGAAGTGGTGGGTGGATCGCGAGAGAGATATCCTGGAGGATCGGGTTCAAGTCCTGCCCATCAAGCGGCACCGGAAAGAGCCTGGCAAACGGGTTGGACGTGATCAATATAAACAGCAAAAACGCGATGCTGATCCAGCCCTGAACCGCGAGTGAATTGGCCCGCAGGCGCGGTGGCAAATTATCACCGAACAAAGCCACAAGCGCGCCGAAAAACGCCAATATCAGCACCCAAAGCAGCATCGAACCTTCGTGATTGCCCCAGGCACCGGTGACTTTAAAAAGCAACGGCTTGGCTGAATGGGAATTTTCCCAGACATTGAGGACGGAAAAATCCGAGCGCACATAAAGGGCGACGAGGCAGGCAAATGCGAAGGCGACAAACAAAAACTGCCCGATCGCAAAAGCGCGCGCCGAATTCATGATCCGCAAATCGCCTTTGGCAGCGCCCCAGATCGGCAAGGTGCCCTGTAGTAGCGCCAGCGACAGCGCCAACAATGTCGCAAAATGGCCAATTTCAGCAATCATTGCGTTGGTTCCCCGCCTTGCCAATAGCCCTGTTCGCGCAGTTTATCAGCGACTTCGGGCGGCATGTAATTCTCGTCATGTTTAGCCAAAACGGTATCAGCCGCAAACCCGCCTGCGACACTCAATATGCCTTCTGCAATCACCCCTTGTCCTTCGCGGAACAAGTCCGGCAGAATGCCATTATAGGTGACATTTATGTCAGTCGTCGTGTCGGTGATGATAAATTTAACCTGCTGCCCGTCTTGTTCAATGCTGCCAACAGACACCAGACCGCCCAGGCGAAAGCGGGTTCCGGGATCAAGCTCCATTTCGGCAATATCAGTGGGGCTGTAGAAAAAGACGATGGTATCTTCCAGAGCAACAAAGACCAGAGCTGCAGCAATCGTGAGGATGCCCATGGCCAGGCCAATGACTGTAAATCGACGTTGTTTCCGGGTCACCGGTTTTGTCCTGTTCTGTCTGGCCAATTCAAGCGGCACCATAAGGTGTTAAAACGCATTGCGCGATCACACCCAATCACACCTGTGTCAGCAATATAACTCATTCTTCAAGTGACAAAGAGCGCGCGGTTGCGGCAATTTGTTCCATGGCGGCATCGTCGCCGCCAT
>JAESRU010000033.1 GCA_016764455.1 Hyphomicrobiales bacterium
TCAAATTCATCGGCAATTTTGCGGGCGAGTTTTGCAGATTCAAAATTCAACTTGTAGACATTTTCCTCTGCACCGTAATCGGCCTGGGCGATTGAAGTGGAGGAAAACGTATTGGTGCAGATGATGTCTGCACCGGCGTCGAAATAAGATTCATGGATTTTGCGGATGATGTCCGGCTGGGTCAGGCTTAAAATATCTAGATTGCCACGCAGGTCCTGTTTCCAGTTTGCGAACAAATCGCCACGAAAACTCTCTTCCGACAGATTGTACCCTTGAATCGCCGTTCCCATGGCACCATCGAGCAACAGAATACGAGATTTGGCGGCCTCTGCAAGCTGGGCCATGCGCGGTGAAGTTTGGTTTTTAGACATTTTGTTATTCCCCGGCGAGATCTGTTTGTGCAGCTCTGGTGGGGCGGATGCCCATCAGATGGCAAATCGCAAAAACGATGTTGGCGTGGTTCATGGTGTAAAAATGGAAATTGCGTACGCCCCGGTGCATCAGGTCCATGACCTGTTCGACAACAACGGAGGCTGCGATCAGGCGACGGACGCGGGGATCATCATCAAGACCATCGAAACGATCCGCCAACCATGGCGGAATATGCGTGCCGGACTGGTTGGCGAAATTTGAAACCTGCTTGAAATTCAGGACCGGCAAAATTCCGGCGGTGACAGGGATATCAATTCCGGCGGCCTGGATGCGATCCAGATAGCGGAAATAATAATCGTTCACGAAGAAAAATTGGGTGATTGCACGGGTGGCGCCCGCATCGACTTTGGCGCGGAGCATATCCATGTCGGCGGCGAAATTTTGTGATTCAGGATGCTTTTCCGGGTAGGCCGAARYRCTRACTTCAAAATCACCRATRTCGCGAATGCCTTTGACCAATTSCGCGCCATTGGCATAGCCGCCCGGGTGGGGTTGGTATTTGGCGCTGATGCCGCCCGCCGGGTCGCCTCTGAGCGCGACGATATGTTTGATGCCAGAATCCTGATAGGCGCGGATCACCTCGTTGACTTCTTCGCGGGTCGCATCGACGCAGGTTAAATGCGCGGCTGGCGCGATAGAGGTTTCCTGCACGATCCGGCTCACRGTATTATGYGTGCGTTCGCGGGTCGAGCCGCCAGCGCCATAGGTCACAGAGACAAAATCCGGRTTGAGYGGTTCSAGCCGACGRAGCGAAGACCARAGTGTTTTCTCCATCGCGTCATTTTTTGGCGGGAAAAACTCAAAGGAAACACCAACGCCGCGTGAGCTGCCGGTCCGGTGGGTTTCGTGAGGAGGGGTSTGGTTCATGAGGGGAGGCTGCTCCGTTCTGATGCGGGCTGGRTRRTRTCTATYGCCGTGTCGCCTGGATATTCAGCCAGCCAGATCGATACKGTGATCGCGGTTTTGCCGGCTTTGCGTGGTGGTTCCAGGTGRCGGCATTTKGTAATTTGCAAACCTGCTGCAGCGACCCAATCCTTGATTTCCGGTTTGGTGAAACCAAGGCGCAGATGGGCGTGTTCCTCGCGCAGGAATTCATGTTCGTGGGGCGCGAAATCAACAATCAGCAATTGTCCGCCCGGATGCAGCATGTGCGCTGCAACCGAGATCGCGCTTGCTGGATCGTCCAGATAATGCAGGACCTGATGGATGATGATGGTATCGAATTCACCTGCTTCAAAGGCCATGTCGTAGAGATCGCCGTAGCGGGCCTGGCAATGATCCAGCCCGGCTTTATCAAGGCGAGTGCGGGCAAGCGCCAGCATTTCCTGGCTGCTGTCGATGCCAATGCCGCTATCGGCGCGATCACCAAGCAATTCGAGAATGCGTCCGGTGCCGGTTCCCAAATCCAGCACGCGGCCAAAGCGCCGGTCGCCAAGGGTGGCGATCATCGCGTCTTCGACGTCGGTTTCAGAAATGTGCAGGGCGCGTAAACGGTCCCAGTCTTCGGCATGGGCGCGGAAATATGATGTAGCGGCTTGGGCGCGTTCTTCTTTTACCTCGGCGAGGCGTTCGCGGTCTCGGGCCATAACCGGATCATTTGGGTTGATGAATGCGATGATATTGCGTGCCAAAGCAACGCCAGCGCCTTTTGCGGTGAGGCGATAAAAGACCCAACTGCCTTCCTGAAACCGGTCGATCATACCCGCCTCATTCAGCAGTTTGAGATGGCGGGAAATCCGCGGCTGGCTCTGGCGCAAGATGCGGGTCAGGTCTTTTACGTTGAGATCGCTATGGGCGAGCAGCGCCAGCAATCGCAAGCGCGTCGGGTCATTGCCTGCCCGTAACCCTGCCAGCAGGGTGTCCAGATCCATTTGTTTGTCGTTTCCCACGATATCGGCCTGTTTCCTGATAATCGAATAAAATAGAGATATAAAGATATCTTTATTTCATTTCTATTAGCGGGAATGATGCCGGGCTGCAAGCCCTTGTTTGGCCTACAGGAATGAAACCCAGAAGAAATAATTTCCTATGAAGAGGTGGATCGGCGCATTTTCGCGAGAACCCAGCGTGGCAGGCGGCCATCGATGGTGATTAATCCAAGGCCGATCAGCAACATGCCGGTAACCTGGTTTCTGGTCAGTGTTTCTGCCAGAAACAGTCCGCCGAGCACAATGGCACTAACCGGAACCAGAAACGTCGCCAGAGAGAGATTTATAGCTCCAGCGCTAGCCAGCAGCTTGAAAAAGAGGATGTAGGCAAAGGCTGTTGAGAAAAATGCCAGAAACAGGATCGCCAAAATCGGTGACAATCCGGGCATGTCCAATTGCCAGGGTGATTCCATATAAGCGACTACGGGTAGCATCAATATTGTCGAACATGTCAGCTGGCCGGTTGCCGTCATGATTGGCGGAATTGACTGAAACCGGCGCCCGAAAATGCCGGCGAACCCGTATGAGAGCGCCGCCATCAATATTGCAGCCTGGGCCAGGATATTGCTGCCAAGCGCACCTAACAGGCCGGGGCCAAGCATCAGAGCCACGCCGCCAAAGCCGATCAAGACGCCAACCAGCTTGTTTGGCGTCATCCGCTCGTCACGGGTCAGGAATTGCGCCAACAGGACGGTCCAAAGCGGCGTGGTGGCATTCAGGATGGAGGCAAGGCCGCCGGTAATACTGGTCTGGCCCCAAAAAATCAAACTGAACGGAATGGCGTTATTCAACAAACCCATGCCGAGAAACGCTATCCATATTTTGCTGTTTCCCGGCATCCGTTTGCCGCTAGCAAAGACAATGATGTGCAGCGTTAGAGCTGCCAGAAATACCCGACAAAAAACAAGCGTGAAGGGTGGTACATCGTTAAGCGCGATTTCGGCTAGAAAGAAACTCCCGCCCCATAATAGAGCGAGCAGGGTCAACATGCCCCACTGGGCAGGGCCCATGTTTCGCGATATGTTTGTCATGAAGAAATGGACCTCTGGGTGTTGGCGGCAAAATCGCGTAATTTTGCCGAACTGACCACCCGTTTCCTGATCAAGTTCGGTGAGAAAAACAAATGTCTGAAAAAGAGTTCGATGCCGGGATTTATTTCATCGGCCACATATCCACACCCTGGACGACCCGCGACATGTGCCCGCGAAATCCAATGGAAACTGACAAAATCTGTCAGGTTATTCTGAAGGAAGAATTTGCCGATGGCCTGAAATCAATCGAAGGGTGCAGCCATATTCTCCTGTTTTACTGGCTTGATCAGGCGGACCGTAATCGGTTGCAGCACCAACCACCGATTGATGATAAAATCCACGGCGTCTTTGCTCTGCGCTCTCCAAGCCGTCCAAACCCGATCGGGATCAGTGCCGCTGATCTGGTCAAGGTTGAAGGCAATGTGTTGACGGTACGCCATATTGATTGTCTGGACGGAACACCGCTGATTGATATCAAGCCGTATTTTGTCCATGCGGATTCAAAGCCGGACGCGACCGTTGATTGGCACCAAAAACGAAGCAACCCGTTGCCACCAAGAGGGTGATCTGGGAAATAGTCATACGGGACTTTTTGTAAGGGGATTTTTATGCCGACAGATACAAAAGCCATGATGGAGCCGCGTTTTACGGGCATGCCGACATTTATGCGGGCGCCCTATATTACGGATTATCAAGCGCTCGATATCGCAATGGTCGGGGTGGCGTATGACGGCGGTGTTTCAAACCGGCCCGGTGCGCGCCATGGACCACGGGAAATCCGCAATGTGTCCAGTATGATGCGGACCCTCAACCCGACGACCCGCACAAGTCCGTTCGACATTTGCAACATTGCGGATGTGGGCGATGTGCCGCTGACTGCGATGTATGATCCGGCCAAAACCACAGATGAAATAGCAGCATTTTATACCAGGCTGGTGGATGCGGGCGTGCGACCACTGACAGCGGGTGGTGATCATTCGATCTCCTATCCGATATTGCGTGCGGTGGCGGCAAATGAACCTGTGGCGCTGATCCATTTCGATGCCCATTGCGATACCTGGGACGAATTCCAGGGATCAAAATTCATGCACGGCGYGCCGTTTCGCCGGGCTCATGAAGATGGTCTGATCATTGGTGAGAAAACCCTGCAAATCGGTATTCGCGGGTCGCAAATGATTCCAGATGGGTGGGATTATTCAGAACAAGCCGGCATGAAAATCATTTTTATGCATCAGGTGGATGAGATCGGTATCGACGGCATTGTCGATATGTGCCGGCAAACAGTCGGCGATATGCCGGTCTATCTGACCTTTGATATTGACGGGCTGGACCCGGTTTATGCGCCGGGAACAGGCACCCCGGAGGTTGGTGGCTTCACCACCCGGGAAGCCTTGTCGTTCCTGCGCGGGTTGCGCGGTTTGAACATTATTGGCGGGGATGTTGTTGAAGTCGCGCCGCCATTCGATTCGTCCGATATCACCTCGCTGGCTGGTGCCACCATGATGTACGAAATTCTGTGCCTGATGACGGAAGCTTTGAAAGGCCATGAAAAATAGCGAAAACTGACGGAAAATTGCGTTCGGGCTGAGAATTTGGCGCGTCTGTTATATCCTCGTTCACTCTATGACCAGATAATGCTATAAAAGGGACAATGAGGGTTCAGACGAGCCTGGAGGGTTCAGACGAGCCTGAATTTTGYGTGCGGATTATGAGAAACAACAAAACTGATCTTTCTCGCCGATCATTTTTCGCTTTGGCTGCGGCCGGAGCCGCCTTTGTTATGGGTGGAAGCAGGCAAGCATTTGCCGCAGCTGCAGCTGTCGAGCGCGGCGAAGGCGAGGGCGGGCCTGGTGTCCAATATATGCAGCGCATCTCAGGTGATTTGTTCGCAGCAGCCCGGTCGGGGTCCGATACGGCGTTTTTACGCGCGATCAACCGTCATGCCGATRTTCCAAAAATAGCTGAATATTCTCTCGGCAATTATAGCAGCAATCTGGAATCCACCCACGATGCGCGTTACCGACGCGGTGTCGCGCGGTTCATGGCTCGGTTTTTCTCATCGCAGGTTGAAGAATATGATGTGGAACGCGCGGTTATTACCGGTGARCGCCCYTAYGGCGAGGGYGAAACCCTCGTRAAGACCAAGCYTCATCTGWCGTCTGGCGCKGTTTAYACCGTTGACTGGCTKTTGWCGCCMAGAGGTCGSTCRTTCAAGGTKCGTGAYGTGCGGGTRGCCGGRTTCTGGCTYACCTATTTCCAGAAACGCATGTTYGAGCGCTWTATYGCRTCCCATAATGGCGACGTCWCYGCRCTGATCGCMGCGCTYCGGGTCTGAGACCAGCGAGTCCGAGACCTTCCGGGTTTGAGACCCTCCGGGTCTGATTTTTCCAGCTACCGCGTGAATCGCTTGTATTTAATCCGGGTCGGGACAATTGAATTGGTCCCGAGACGGCGCATTTTATCCTCTTCGTAGGATGCAAAATTGCCCTCAAACCATTCCACATGGCTCTCGCCTTCAAAGCTCAGCATGTGGGTGGCGAGCCTGTCGAGGAACATGCGGTCATGGCTGATGACAATGACGCAGCCAGCGAAACTCTCCAGCGCTTCTTCGAGCGCTGCCAGGGTTTCGGTATCAAGGTCGTTGGTGGGTTCATCGAGCAGCAATACGTTGGCGCCGGATTTCAGCATTTTTGCCAGATGCACCCGGTTGCGCTGTCCACCTGACAGGCTGCCGACCTTTTGTTGCTGGTCGCCGCCACGGAAATTGAAGGCGGACGCATAGGCCCGGCTGTTGACTTCTTTCTTGCCGAGCATGATCAGATCGTTACCGTCGGAAATCTCTTCCCAAACCGTCTTGTTTGGATCGAGGTTGTCGCGGGACTGGTCCACATATCCGATTTTCACGGTTTCACCCAAACGGATGGTGCCGCTATCTGGCTCTTCCTGCCCGGTAATCATGCGGAACAGGGTAGTTTTACCAGCGCCATTGGGGCCGATAATACCGACAATGCCGCCGGGTGGCAGTTTGAAAGACAAGTTGTCGATCAGCAAGTGGCCGCCAAAGCCTTTGCTCAAACCTTCAATTTCTATCACCATATCGCCGAGCCGCTCGCCGGGTGGAATGCTGATTTGGGCGCTTGATGATTTCATCCGGGCGTCATTGGCCTTGATCAATTCGTCATAGGCCTGGAGCCGGGCTTTGGATTTTGTCTGCCGGGCGCGGGGGGAAGACGAAATCCAGTCGCGTTCTTGCTCGATGGCACGCGACCGGGCATCGTCTTCGCTGGATTCCTGCTTGAGGCGTTTGGCTTTCTTTTCCAGATAGGCCGTATAATTGCCCTCATATGGAATGCTGCGGCCGCGATCGAGTTCAAGAATCCACCCGGTTACATTATCGAGGAAATAGCGGTCATGGGTCACGATCAAGATCGCGCCCGGATAATCGCGCAGATGGCCTTCCAGCCATGCAGTCGTCTCGGCGTCCAGATGGTTGGTCGGCTCATCGAGCAACAACAATTCCGGCTGTTCCAGCAGTAAACGGCACAGGGCTACCCGGCGGAGCTCACCGCCTGACAAATTTTCAACGCTCGAATTTCCCGGAGGGCAGCCAAGCGTATCCATTGCCTGTTCGACCTTGCTATCCAGATCCCACAGATTTTCGGCATCGATAATGTCCTGAAGCCCGGCGGCTTTTTCCGCATTTTCCTCAGAATAATCCATCATCAACTGGTTGTATTCGTCAAGAATGGCTTGCTTTTCCGCAACCCCTTCCATGACATTGCCGAGCACGTCTTTATCTGGATCAAGTGTTGGTTCCTGGGGCAAATAGCCGGCCTTCGCGCCTTTGGCGAGCCAGGCTTCGCCGGTGAAATCCTTGTCGAGCCCGGCCATGATTCTCAAGAGCGTGGACTTGCCAGACCCGTTGGGTCCAAGCACACCGATCTTGGCGTCGGGGTAGAAGGAAAGATGGACCCCTTCGAGAACCTTTTTGCCGCCCGTATGGGACTTGGACATGTCGTGCATGTGATAAATATATTGACGCGCCATAGATGTGATCCASAATGARATGAGKTGCGCCAYTTCTAGCGGACAATRWGGGCGCGTCAATGGTTTGTTGGATACAGTTTCGAGATAGAGGGGACGTGCTTTGGCGAATGTTCATATGAGCCTTGAAGACGGACACGCATTGGCGCTTAAATGCTTAGCTGCCAATGGGTGTGATGATCTCAACGCGATAGCAATCGCTGACCGGATGATCCAGGCGGAAGGGGATTTGTGTCATTCACACGGGTTGTTCCGGCTGCCCTGGTATGCGGAAGGGGTGAAATCTGGTCGGGCGAATGGCAAGGCGCGGCCAAAGGTTGAGCAATTGGCCCCCGCCGTTATCCGGGTSGATGGTGATGGCGGGTTCGCGCCGCTTGGCCAAGAGGT
Organism: Hyphomicrobiales bacterium; assembly: GCA_016764455.1. GTDB lineage: Bacteria > Pseudomonadota > Alphaproteobacteria > Rhizobiales > NORP267 > NORP267. Next base: position 7,823 of record JAESRU010000033.1, read on the forward strand.
AGGGCATCAGCCCTTGGTTGATTGCGCCCGGGAAAACGGTATTGCGGCGCTTGCCTTCGTCAATATGTATCATATCGCGGCGATGTGGCCGGAAGTTGAAAAGCTGGCAATGGACGGATTGTGTGCGCTCGCCTGCACAACGTCTTACCCGTATGTAGCACCGGCGGGAGGGATCAAGGCGCTTTACGGAACCAACCCGATCGGTTTTGCCTGGCCGCGCCCCGACGGGCCGCCTTTGGTATTTGATCAGGCCTCATCGTCGATGGCGCGGGGCGAAATTCAGATCGCGGCGCGCGATGGCCATGATGTGCCGGAGACCGCAGGTATCGGACCAGATGGTGAAACAACGACCGACCCCAATGTAGTGCTTGCGGGTGCACAGCTGGGGTTTGGCGGCTACAAGGGCGCGTCACTGGCGATGATGGTGGWATTACTGGCAGGGCCCTTGATCGGAGAATTTTTGAGCGTTGAAGCTTTGGAAGACGATGGCGGCGAGGGTGGTTCACCCAAGGGTGGTCCGCCCAAGGGTGGCGAACTGATACTGGCGCTTGATCCTGCAAAATTTGGCGATGCCGATGGGTTTTTGGCGCGGGGCGAAAAGCTGTTTGCGGAAATTCTGGCGCAGGACGGAACCCGGTTGCCGGGCACCCGGCGGTTTGTCAATCGTGATAAAACGGGTGCGAGCGGGTTTGATATTCCGGAGAGTTTGCACGAGACAATTCTTGGTCTGATGTAACGGAATTTGACGCCGGGTCGCGGAAAGTTTAACGCCGGACTATTGACTTTGCCAGGTGCAACAAGTTTGGCTGGGCGCAAGAATTTTTGAAAAAAAGCCGCCAAATTTTGCGGACAGGATGGAGATTTCAAGATGAATATTCAGCAATCGGTTCAGGACCGTTACGCCGAAGGCGCGCAGGAACGTGAAGCCGCCTTATGTTGCCCTGTCACTTACGATCCTCGCTTTCTCAAGGTGATCCCCGAAGAGGTACTTGAGCGCGATTATGGTTGTGGTGACCCATCCGCTTATGTKCGCGAAGGTGACGTTGTTCTTGATCTTGGATCRGGCGGCGGCAAGATTTGTTTTATCGCGTCCCAGGTWGTTGGYGAAAAAGGCCGGGTGATCGGCGTTGATATGACCCCGGACATGCTCGATTTGGCAAAGCGTAGTGCGCCGCTGGTTGCTGAGAAAACCGGGTTTAACAATGTAGAATTCAAGCGCGGACATATCGAAGATCTGAAAACCGATCTCGATCTGGTCGATGCATATTTGGCGGACAATGCCGTTAAATCTGTTGACGATCTGGAATTGTTGCAGCAAAAAATCGAAAAACTTCAGGCCGAACAACCTATGATTGCTGATAATTCGGTTGATGTGATTGTCTCCAATTGTGTGCTCAATCTTGTCGCCGATGTGCGAAAGGACAAGCTGTTTGCCGAGATGTTCCGGGTCTTGAAAATTGGTGGCCGGATCGCGATTTCCGATATCGTTTCGGACGAACCTTCACCGCAACATCTGAAAGACGATCAAAAACTCTGGAGCGGATGTATTTCCGGGGCGTTGACCGAAACAGGTTTTCTTGAAGCGCTGGAAGATGCCGGTTTTCACGGCATCACGATCGACAAATATGAAGACGAGCCCTGGCAGATTGTCGAAGGTATCGAATTTCGCTCAGTAACGGTTCTTGCCTGGAAGGGCGACCAGGGCGCTGATATTGAGAAAAATCAGGCGGTGATTTATCCAGGACCGTGGAAGCAGGTTGAGGATGATGATGGCCAGATACTTTATCGCGGCGAACGAATGGCGGTTTCAGAACGCAGCTTCAATATCCTGACTTCGGAACCCTATTCAGACCAGATTATTGGCGTTCCGTCGGCAAATCCAGTTGAATCAAATGAAGATTTTAATTTTGGGATAGGCGAACTTCGTCACCCGGCTGAGACCAAACAAGGCAAGGCGAAAATTACCAGCGATCCGGATCAAGGCGGAACTTGCTGCTGATTGCCCAAGTTGGCAGGGCTGGTTCACCAGGTCCGTCGGGGGCCTGTATCAATGTGGAAATGGCCGCTTTGATAATATTTATACCCGCCCACTGCGCTTTGTGATTTCAGAAATGCCACAACTTCAGACGCGTTGCCGCCAACGGCAAAGTCTACCGCCTGGCAGCGCCGATGGTAGGAACGACGTGCGCCACCRACGCGCCGGTTTTCAAGATACCAGCGATGGGTTGAGCTGACTGTTACAGTACCGAAACGCTGTGCGGTTCGGAACAGGACGATTCTCAAACTTGGTGGAACACACCAACTGGTATCGTTGTAATTGACACTAGCCGGCAACATTGAGGATAGGCCAGAYGAGCCGCTGCACGCGCCAAGCAGAGACGCTGCGACAATCATTACCGCGCCCACTTTTGCCGTGCCAAACATTGTGTCCTCCCTGATACAGATAAATCCCGCCTGTATAATGAGAGAGAACGATTAAAATTGTCGTGAGAAACATGGTTAAGACTAACCGGGTTTCGCAGGCTTGGAATGGCTTCGATTAATTCAACAAGCCTTGATATAGCGCATTGCGTGCAAGCGCCTGACGACCTGCAGAGATCACCAGATCGACTTGGTCGGTTGGTAATGTGAACCTGGTTTCTACTTGTTCGAAAGCATTTTGCGTCGCTGGATCAAGCGCTTCCAGGCCAACTTCCGTGACACGTATTTTCAGATCGCGACAATTCCAACCGCTTAAACTTCCACGCAATTCCCGGACCCGTGATCTTGGGAGGCGGCAACGATAATTGATAAGTGCCTCCTGCCATCTCGACATGGAAAGGCGCAAGGCATCAAGAGAATTTCGCTCGCCGGACGCCAGAAACGTATCGGTGACAGCAGCAAAAAGCTCTTTGCCAGTTGGTCCCTCCACGGTGTCGACCCAGTCTCCTCTAGGTCCCTGTCCGGCATTGACAACGAACATGGCCAATTCACGGATGCGAACTGCATTTTCTTCGGTCATCGGTCCAAACGGCGTGGTCGCGCTCTCACGCGCCAGAAGAAAGCCCTGAAGGCCAAGATTGTCGGTGATACCGCCATCGAGAAGTTTGATATATTGAATCTCTCCGCTTCTGTACCGGGAAAGGGACGTGGCGAACCCACGCTGGATTGCAGGTGCATCAGGATTGGAATTTGAACCGGTGGCCCATGCGGGCATAGGGGCGKTRCAATTTTGCGCGTAGGTTTTGATTACAATAGGGGCGAACACGACGGGAACCGCCGCCGATGCCGCCACAGCTGACGCCAATGGATATGCATTCAGATCGCTGCAAAAAGCGTTGAATGTCATCGGAACGAAAATAAAGGGGCCCTGGTTGAAAATGTCAGATGCATTTATAAAAATGCGCGGACGCCCCGGTCGGTTTAATTGTTCAAATGTGGCGCCAAAAAACAGATTTTCATCCAGCCATTTTGGAAACCCGCTTGAATCGTTGACGCCGCCTTCCAGAATTCTGAACAGGTTTTGCGGATTGACAGAGGTGCGCAAATTGGCTTCGGCATTTTGGATCAAAAACCGTTCGCGAAAATCTTCCAATGCCCTCTCGCCATGCAAACCGAAATAGGCGGCGGTCACTGATCCGCCGGACACGCCTGACACAAACTTTACTTGTTGCAACAGATTTGATTGCTCACCCCTGACAATGAATGGGGTGTCTGCGAGCTGTTCCATTACTCCGTGAGCAAAGGCAGCCGCCCGGGTGCCGCCACCGGAAAAACTGAGGCCGATCATGACGTCGCCAGTTTGCAGCCCGTCGCCAACGGGCGCGGGGCGAGATACAGGGATTGAACTGGCCAGCGGAATATTTACCGGGTCATTGATGATGGTTGTGGCGCAACTTGTCAGCAACAAGAGTAAAAAACCGGACAGGATTTGTCGGATACGCATCATATTAAAAGGCCAAATGGCTGCTTGGAGGTTCAAACAGATTATGACTTATCCCTCCAATTGTGCACGGAAAAAGGCCACGTTGATCAAAAGCCCCGGGATTAGCCATGTGAAAAACCTGGTTAGAGCCAACAGATTTTCCGGATCGCCATCATTTTGCGCAGCTTCAAGCAGTTTTGAACTGGTTAGCCCGGTCGGGTTTGGCATGTCGGCTACCGCATTGAAAATCCGGTCATGCATGTTTTGCGCGATTTCTTCATGCGCGGGTGTGGTTGCGTGCGGGCGCAGATCGCTCCATGCCATCTGGAAATAGGAAGGCCATCTGGCGAAGGCGCGGTAGTCGGAATTAATGAAAGGTAGGCCCAGGGTCTTCATGACATCGCTGTATAATTCTTGTTGATCATTCAGGGCGTGGTGCGGTTCGACCATGATGAAGGGGACCGAGACATTGGGCGCATGGGAATTGGCAAACGGTGTTACCGTTTTTTCTGAACCCAGCGATCCGCCCTCAAGCAGGTGGCGGGCGGCGAAAGCTGCCGGAACCTGGATGAAATTACCGTGCGAAAAAATCTCGATTGTCTGGCGGATTTCATCAAGCTCGCGGTCGGAATAGCCGATATTGCGAAGGCGGCCCGCGATTGGGGGAGGGGCGAAATCCTTGACGGCATCTTCGACCGATTGCCGGAGTGCCAATACCGTTTCAACATATTGGCGGCTCTCAGATAATTCGGCCAAGCTCTCCTGCCAGAGATCGAAGAAATGGCGATGGCGTGCAAATGCGAGCGCGAAAACCCCAACCCAGGGTATCTGATAGGTGGTTTTGTAGCGCTCATAGGCGGCCGCCAAAGTATTGTCAGCCCGATATTCCCAAATTGGTTCAATTCGGGGTGTCATCGCTGGTTTTACGCGTTCCGGGATCATGGGCCTGTCCTGCTGTTGGTGTGGGACAATATCATGACATCCATTGAAGCAGGGCCACAGAGGCGCGCAACGCTCAAATATGGTAAACGCACCGCTTGATCCTAATTTGCTAGGGCGCGCAGGGCTTCTGTCAGGTTTTCGTTGGGGCTGCGTAAATTGGCGGTTCTGACAAATTCGCCATCCCGGCTGAACAGATATATCCACGATGTGTGGTCCATTTCATAATCCGGCCCTTCGGCAGTTCTACGGAAATAGACACCAAGTCCGCTAGCAAAGGCGCTGATTTCTTCCAGACTTCCCGTCAAACCGTCAATATGGGGGTCGAACGAGGGCATATATTGCGCCAGAAGTTCAACGGTATCGCGTTCCGGATCAATGGAGACAAAGGCGAAATTTATGTCGTCGGCGGTGACACCCAATTCAGCGGCCACAATGCCGATATCATTGAGGGTGGTTGGGCAAATTTCGGGGCAATGGGTATAGCCAAAAAAGATGACACTTGGCCGCCCGGCAAAATTGACCGGGGTGACGCTTTCACCTCGATGGTTCACAAGCGTGAATTGCTGATTTTGCAATGCCAGTCTGGAAAGCTCGGGCTTTGCCCAAAAAGTTACATAAAGGCTGAAGCCAACTACGAAAACAGCAATGGCAAAAATCGCAGCGGTTAACAGCGATATCCATAATTTGGGCGCGGTCGGCTGATCAGTCATCTGTATTTGCTCCGTGATTGTGCTGGTGATTTTGGCCATGCTTCATCTGCTCGTTTTCCAGCATCTGCTCCATGTTATGATTCTGGTCCTGATTCTGGTCGTGGCTCATGCTCTGGCTATGTGCCGCGTCATTGTTGGCGCGGGCATGTTGGCCCACGAAAAATGGCGTCGTGATTGTCCCTGCTTGCTCGAATGTCAGAATGATATCAACATCAGAATGTGCTTCGTAAGGCTCATTGACGCCCATAATCATCAGGTGATTGCCTCCGGGTGCCATATGCAATGTTTCACCGGGCGCAATTTCCAAATTTTCAAGGGGCCGCATCCGCATGACGCCGTTGTCATCGATGGTCATGTGGTGAAGCGTGGCAGACATAGCGCCGCTCGCTTCTGCTCCGATCAGGCGATCGGCGACCGAACCCTGATTGGTGATGTCGAGATACCCGGCCGCTACTTCAGCGCCAGACGGCATTTCTCTAATCCAGGCATTCTCAATCATTATGTCGCCGGCAAGCGATGGTGTGGCCGGAAGCAGCAAAAGCGAAACGTAGCAAGCGCGCAAGAATAGAAGGCAGGTTTTCATTTTTGTATTCCACAAAATCGGAGGAAGTCAGGGTCAACCTAATACCGTGGTTAGCGATGAGGAACTGTCAAATTGTCACAGGCGGGGATTGGCGCGATGCGCCCATAAAGGCTGCTTCAAAACAGACCTCCGCATCCGGGAATTCTCGCAATCAGGATTTTCAGGAACATGATATTTCCCTGTGACAGGGTCATGAAAAACCCTGTCGCCAGAAGGGCTGCAAACGCAAATATACCGGCAGCGAGCAAGCCACGGTTGCCATTYTGCGCGTGATCGGGAGCTTTATTGTTCAAGCCTATATCGTTCAGTGTTTTTGGCATCGGAAATCAATCATTTTCAATGAACGCATATTAGCGATAAATTCYGAATGCGTTGAGATTTAGCAATCACAATGGTGTTATTAGGTTTTGTTTGGGATTTTCCKCGWCCATTTTCGTATGTCTGGAACCAAACATATTTTCAATCCACTCCATGCCGTGACAATTGGTGTTTTTGGCCTATTGCTCGCGGGCTGTGGATTTGGCGGTGGCGTGAGCGCGGTTCAAGCGGCACATATACTTATTGAAAATAGCGTCTGGGTTCAGACCTTGCGTTTCGAGACCGGACCATAGCCGCCACCCGTTGGCGTCTTGATGATGATGGCTTCACCGGCTTCCAGTATGATCTGATCGCATCCGCCAACCGGCTCGATCGAACCATCTTTGCGCCGGACGGAGTTTTCGCCCAATTCACCTGGTTCCCCGCCCTTGAGGCCATAGGCCGGGATGCGACGATGGCCAGACAATAACGCGCAATCCATTTCTTCGAGAAACCGGATTGTGCGCAGGGTGCCATCACCGGCGCACCATTGCCCTTTGCCGCCGGAATCTTTGCGCAAGTGGAAATCTTCAAGCAAAACCGGGAAGCGGATTTCGAGTATTTCCGGGTCGGTCAGGCGCGAATTTGTCATATGGGTATGGACCCCGTCGGCGCCGTCGAAACCTGGCCCGGCTGGTGCACCTGAACAAATGGTTTCGTAATATTGATAAYGCTCGTTGCCAAAAGTAAGATTGTTCATGGTGCCTTGGGCGGCGGCTAACGCGCCGAGCGCGCCAAAGAGTGCGTCCGTTACCGCCTGGCTGGTTTCCACATTGCCTGCAACCACAGCTGCTGGGTATTCCGGTGACAACATGCAATTCTTTGGCATCACAATKTTGATCGGGCGCAGGCATCCGGCATTCATCGGAATTTTATCRGCGACCATGCARCGRAACACGTARAGCACCGCAGCGCGGGCTACCGGTTCCGGGGCGTTGAAATTGGTTGGTTGCTGGGGGCYGGTACCGGTGAAATCAACGGTCGCTTCGCGTTTTTCCTTATCGACCGAGATTTTGACCTTGATGATCGCGCCCTGATCCATCTCATATTCAAATTCAGAATCCGTCAGCGCGTCGATAACCCGGCGCACGCTTTCAGCGGCGTTATCTTGCACATGGCCCATATAGGCCTGGACCACGTCGAGGCCGAAATTGTCGACCATCTTGCGCAATTCGTGAACGCCCTTTTCGTTGGCTGCGGTCTGGGCTTTCAAATCGGCAATATTCTGGTGCGGGTTGCGGCAAGGATATTTGTGGTTGGTGAGGAGTTCGTACAATTCCTTTTCAAGGAACTTGCCCTGATCGACCATTTTGAAATTATCGATCAGCACGCCTTCTTCATCCACATGGGTGGCGCGTGGCGACATGGAGCCGGGCGATATCCCGCCCACATCTGCATGATGGCCGCGGCTGGCAACCCAGAACAAAATCTCTGTCTCCGCGTCATCATAAATTGGCGTGCAGACCGTGATGTCCGGTAAGTGGGTGCCGCCGTTATACGGTGCGTTCAGCACGAACACGTCGCCGGGACTTATCTTGCCCTGGTTTAAGCGGATGATGGTTTCAACTGAGCGGTCCATGGACCCCAGATGCACCGGCATGTGCGGGGCGTTGGCGATCAGCAAGCCGTCGCCATCAAAAATGCCGCAGGAGAAATCCAACCGCTCCTTGATATTGACGGAGTAAGCAGTGTTTTGCAGGGTCACGCCCATCTGTTCGGCGATTGACATGAAAAGGTTGTTGAAGACTTCCAGCATCACCGGGTCGGCGTCGGTGCCGATCGCGGCTTTGCGGTTCAGGACTTCGATACGCTTAAGGACGATGTGATCAAGCTCGGTAACAGCCGCGCCCCAACCGGGTTCAACCACGATTGTCTGATGGTCTTCGATGATCAGGGCCGGGCCGGAAAAACTCTGACCAGGTTGCAAGTTGGCGCGGGTGTATATTTGTGCATCGTGCCAGGCACCACCTGAAAAGAAACGGGTCTCAAAAGCCGGTTCGGGCGGGCTTTCGGTCAATTCGTGCCGGGTTTCGCGCACGGCTTCTTCCGCACCATCGGCTTCGACCGACAAGGCTTCGACCATGATGGTCTTGTCTTCAAAAATGAAACCGAACTGGGCTTTGTGGGCGGTTTCGAAATCGGATTTCATTTCAGCCAAATCGCCGGTGATGAATGGAACTTCGATCGGGTTATCGGTGCCATCATAGCGAAGCTGGGCGCGGGGGTGGATGGTGATATCTGATGTTTCGACGCCCTGGCCCTCGACTTCTGAAACTGCTACATCCTGCAATTCAGCGCGCAGAGCCTTAAACGCGGACAGGTTTTCTGGAGCCAGCGCTTGCTCAACGGCTTTTTGCCGCACGGCGCGGATGCTGGCCAACCCCATGCC
>JAESRU010000159.1 GCA_016764455.1 Hyphomicrobiales bacterium
GGCATTCAATATACGGTGCTGATTTCAATCGCACATCTCCAGGGCGAAGATGGCGTCGGGGTCAAGGCGATCGCCGGCCACCTTTCACTCAGCGGTGCGTTTGCCACGATCGAGACCGGCAAGCTGGTCAAACTTGAGCTTATTGAAAAACGGACCAACCCAAATGACCGGCGGCGTGTCTTGTTGTCCGTGACCAAAAAGGGAAGCGCCTTGTTAGCCGGATTGGCACCAGTGCAGCAAGAAGTGAATGACCTTCTTTTTGAAGCGCTGAATGATGAAACATTCGCGCAATTGCTGCAAATTTCACACGATTTGGTGGAGAATGCCGATAAGGCAGCAGCCTTTGCCGATTACCTTTCAGGGGCGGGGGCAGACAAATGAGCGATTCAAAAAATTCCATGGACCTAATCGACGCGGCGGGGATTGAAGACAAGGATTTACGCAAAGCTTTTGGGCAATTCCCGACAGGCGTTGCGATCGTCACGACCCGGACCAACGAGGGCGAAGACCTTGGCATGACCATGAGCTCGTTCAGTTCGTTGTCGATGACGCCGCCATTGGTCCTTTTTTCAATCGGGCGACACGCAAACAGCCTGGCCAAATGGCAGGCGACGGACGCCTACGCGATAAACATTCTTCGTGATGATCAACATGCATTGTCTGACCGGTTCGCCCGGGCATTGAGCGACAAATGGGCAGGTGTCACGTTTGATCGCGGGCATGCCGGTGTTCCGATTTTGCGGGAAACAGCGGCCTGTTTCGTATGCAAGCCTCACGCGCAACATGAGAGCGGTGATCACTTGCTTTTCATCGCGGAAATTATCCATGTGGCCGTCAACCATGAAGCGACCCCGCTGATTTTCTGTCAGGGGCGATACGGCGWAATACAACCACAAGACAAACCCTAAAAACACGAAGGACAGGGAAATGCTTAAAACCGGGAAACAACATACCAGCGAACTTCAGGATGGTCGCCAGGTCTTTCTCAACGGAAAAATTGTTGAAGATGTAACTACCCACAAGGCGTATCGCAATGTGGTCGGGTCGGTTGCCAAATTGTACGATTTTCAAAGTGCGCCTGAAAATGTCGAGCACATGACTTTTGAAATTCCAGGCAGCAAAGAGCGCGCCAACCGCATCTGGCAATTGCCGCATTCGTATGAAGATCTGGTCGAGCGGCGCAAAGCGCTGGTGAGCTGGACTGAAATTCATGGCGGCTTTTTGGGCCGCGCGCCGGATCATGTGGCGTCGTGCATTGCCGGAATGTATATGGGCCTCGATGTTTTTGAAGCCCACGACAAGGCGCGTGCCAAAGCGCTTTCCGATTATTATTGTTATGCCCGCGATAACGAACTTTACCTCACTTACGTCATCATCAACCCCCAGGCCGACCGGTCCAAGGCGGCACACGAACAGGAAGATGAATTCCTCTCCGCCGGGGTTGTTGATGAGGACGGTGAGGGCATCACCATTCGTGGTGCCAAGATGCTGGCAACTGGTGGGATCATGGCGAATGAAGTGTTCGTCACGATCATTCAACCATTGCAGGAAGCTGACAAGAAATACGCAATTTCCCTCGCGATCCCGATGAATACCAAGGGATTGAAAATCCTGTCGCGGAAATCTTATGAAGAAAATTCCGGGTCGGTTTTTGATTATCCGCTCTCAAACCAGTTTGATGAGAATGATGCGGTTCTTTATTTTGACGACGTGAAAGTTCCCTGGGACCGGGTATTCATCAATCAGGATGTATYCATGTGCCAGCAGCAATTCCACGCCACGCCTGCGCATGTCTACCAAAATTATCAGGCGCAAATCCGGATGATGGTAAAGATGCAGTTTTTGATCGGCCTCGCGAAAAGCATTGCCGATACCAACGGGATTACCAATTTCCCGCAGGTGCGCGAAACCCTCGGGGTGCTGGCAGCGCAAGCAGCAAGCGTCGATGCGCTGGTTCATACGATGGAAGTGAAGGGTTCAATGCGGGGGAAATATTTTGTCCCCGATCCGCATACACTTTATGCAGCCCAGGTGCTCAACCAGCAGCTCTATCCGCAAATCATGATCACGCTGCGTGATCTGGCTGGTGGCGGGATGATCATGTTGCCATCGTCGATTGAAGATTTTGCCAACCCGGAGATGCGCGATCTGATCAACAAGACCCAGAAATCTCCAACGAGAGATTCCGAGGGCCGGGTGAAACTCTTCAAGCTTGCCTGGGATGCGGTCGGGTCGGAATTTGCCTCTCGCCACACCCAATATGAAATGTTTTATTCAGGGGCAGCATTTGTGACCAAAAATCACAGCTTCAGGACTTTTGATTGGGATAGCTCTGTTGCTCTTGTCGATAATATTCTGAACAGCTATTCGCTTGAAGACGAACTCGCGAACCTGTCTGGCGCCAAATAAGAAGGGGAAACTAAAATGGCCATAAACAAAGAACATAAAGAATTTCATCTGATCAATATGGATGAGGGCTGGCATACGCCGGAGGGATATCCGGAAGGTATCCAGCAGAAAATCCTGACCGGATCGCTGGACGAAGACAAGAAAACCGGCAACCGCACCCGTCTGCTGCGCTTTGCCCCGGGAGTTTTCACGACCGAGCCTTTTGTGCATGATTATTGGGAAGAGGTTTATCTCACTTCTGGTGATTTGACGGTTGGCAATGACGCGGAGGGGAATGGCGGCGAATCTTTCTCGCCAAATACCTATGCATGTCGCCCACCGGGGGCGTATCACGGTCCTTTCAAATCGGAAGGTGGCTGTGTGTTGCTTGAAATTCATTATTACGAAGAGGGATAAGCGTTGCGGACACTTCAGGAAGCAGCCGCTGCACTTGCTGCGGGCAAAGTATCAAGTCGGGAATTGACGTTAGCTTGCCTGGCCCGGATCGATGATCCGGCGGGTGAGGGAGCGCGGGCGTTTATTTCGGTAAATGCAGATGCCGCTTTGGCGCAGGCCGACGCGATGGATGCGCTCCGGGCTGTTGGCGCTGAGCCGTCGCCTTGGGCCGGGATTCCAATTGCGCTAAAAGATCTGTTTGATATTCGCGGGCAAATTACGGCTGCTGGTTCCAAAGTGCTGGCGGATACCACGCCTGCAGGCAAAGATGCACCTGTTGTATCGCGGTTGCGTCAGGCCGGTTTCGTCTTTCTCGGGCGCAATAATATGAGTGAATTTGCTTATTCTGGAATTGGCATCAATCCGCATTATGGCACGCCGAAAAATCCGTTCGACCGCGCTACTGGTCGGGTTCCGGGTGGGTCATCCTCCGGTGCTGCGGTTGCGGTTGCAGACGGCATGGCGCTTGCGGCAATCGGTACAGATACCGGGGGATCATGCCGGATACCGGCGGCCTTTTGCGGCATAACCGGGTATAAACCAACGGCGTCTCTTGTGCCTCTTGAGGGCGCGACACCGTTGTCTTCAAGCCTTGATTCAATTGGCCCTTTGGCGAATAGCGTCACTTGTTGCGCGGTGCTTGATACTATTCTTTCCGGCAAGAACGAGCCGCTTCCAGCGCCACGGGCCCTTGATCAATTGCATCTCGGTGTGTTGCGCTCATTTGTGTTTGAAGATGCAGAAGACCATGTGGTGGCCAGCTTCCAGCAAGCGCTGGAGCGTTTGTCCAAAGCGGGTGTCAAAATCACCTCGTTGAAAATTCCGGCGCTTTACGATTTGCCGGAATTGAACAGCCAGGGCGGGATCGCTGCGGCGGAAGCCTATGCCTGGCATCAGGATATGGTTGAAGCGCGGRTGGAAGATTATGACCCGCGCGTTGCAGCGCGGATCATAGCTGGCAAAGGCCAATCAGCTGCTGATTTCATTGCCCTGGTGGCTGCGCGAAAAGCGATGATTGCTGAAGCCAATATGGCGACCGCGCCATTTGATGCGGTCATAATGCCGACGGTAGCGATCGCAGCTCCGGCCATCGAATTGCTGGCAGATGATGCCGAATTTGGGAAACACAATCTGCTTGCATTGCGCAACACAGCGGTCGGGAATTTCCTGGATCGTTGTGCCATATCATTGCCGTTGCCAACCGGAAACGATGCCCCGGTTGGCTTCATGATGATGGGTGAAACTGGAGGCGACCGGGAATTGTTTGCGGCCGCGCTCGCAGTTGAAACCTGCCTGAACCAATAAACCTCAATCGTTGATTGGCAGAATTTCAATATCGTATCCGTGGGATATTTTGCGCCCCAGGACAGGGTCTGAAATTTCAAACTCAAACCGTTCAGCCGGCTTGATACCGCCGATTGCGGGCATGGTGCCGCAGAAAATGATATCGCCTTGCTGGAAGTCTTCACCATGGACCGCTTTGAACTCGGCCAGGAGATCGTCCGGTGTCAGCATGCTGGCAACGCCGCCATCCTGATACAGGCGACGTTCGCCGCCATCAACGGCGTATGATTTCAATTGCAACTGGTCCCAATGCGGGGCGATTTCGGCCATGGGCCAAAGGGTGCGCGCGATCGGTTTGTCGCACATATGTTTGGAAACCGTGATCCCGTAAGTTTCAACTTCACGGTCGGTATGGTCGGACCCGATGCCAACCCAAAGCGCGCCGTTATGGGCCACCATTATGAATTCGACTTCGCCGCTGGAAAAATTGCCGGGGGATTGCATATGTTCGCGCTGGGTCAGCCGGTCAAATGAAGCCCGGTAGAAWACRGGCGTCCGGCTTGGCCGTTTGATKCCCAATTCCTCAAGCTCGACAATATGCTCTTCCATCTTGGCCTTGTTTCTCCCGGTCCAGCCCGCGATAAAAAGCCGGTTGATGACGATATTTTCTTCACGGGTTTCAGTTTTACTGATCAATTGAAACGGGAACGTGATGTTATTACTCATTTTATATCCATCTGGTTTTTAGAAAATTCTAGAATCCGGTGCCGCCGACGTCCCAGGTATTCAAGACCTCGTTACAGTGGCTGCAAACGACTTTGGCTGAAAATACTTCGCCACAATTTTTGTGATGCAGCAGAAGCGGGGGACCATCAGGCCCAGCCTCCCATTGATCGGCCCATGCAATCATGGCCAGATATGCGCCGTACAGATCAGCACCCATTTCGGTTTGCCGATAGGCATATCTGTTGTGGGTTTTTCCGTATTTCTCTTTCCTCAATAACCCGGCTTCGACTAGTTTCTTGAGCCGGTCGGCCAGGATGTTTGACGAGATGCCCAGCCGCTTTTCAAAATCATCGTATTTCCTTGTGCCGAAAAACGTCTCACGCATGACCATGAACGTCCATCTATCGCCAATGATATCCAGCGAACGACCAACCGAGCAGCCTTTGTCGAGCCGTCTGCCGAGGGGTTTTTTTGTTTTTCGATTCTGCTTCAAAACCGGATCAGCGCTCCACCCTGCGCCGGAACCATCYGTRTAYKTWGCATCWTGRACKTGAATATCTTCGTTACACKCGGAGCAAACAATGCGCRGYGTGATCCAGTGGCCRCATTTYTTGTGGAAAAGYGCGAYGGGCGGGGTYTCGTTTTYCCCCAACAACCARTCATCACCCCATTTYAAAAGGGCSARCATRACMGGRTATAGCTCGGYCCCYTTTCTSGTGAAKCGATATTCRTAYCGGGTKCCCCCSGCRCTATAGGGGGTTTTCTTGAAWATKCCTTCTTCCACAAGGCGTTTCAGTCTGGCGGTCAGGGTTGCTCGAGAAATGCGGAGGTTGTTCTGCAATTCTTCGAATTTATGAACGCCGAATAACTGTTCCCGAATGAGAAGAAACGTCCAGCCATCCTCAATAATATCAAGGGTTCGGGCGACCGAACAATTTCGATATTTTGATATCCCGGCCCGCATACTTCTCTCTGTCCTAATTTGGAATATGAATACTTTGAATTGACTTTCAGATCATTCAATCAGTTGATTTTTTCAGCAAAATCAAGTTATAAGTCTTTTGCTAAATCGCGCCGTTAACCCCTTGGTTAGAAATATATCCGGCAAAGTGAAAATTCAGGGTCCGATTTTTACAAACGACTTGTGTTACTGAACTGAATGATTTATCCACTCAATAACAAAAGTTACCCGGTTTGGTCAAACGCATCATTATCAATTTGGTGGGGTGAATTTTTCCAGGACCGGAGCTAACTGAATCGCTTGAAACCGAATTGAAAATGATCCAAGGTTCAAGTTGATTGGCAGGCTGTTTGAGATGTTGAGGGGCATTTCGAACTTGTAGAAATTCAATTTTCCTCAAACAGAGCGGTGGCGACAGGCCTATTTCTGGCGCTGACCAACAAGAATACCCAGGCTGGTTTGATGCTGGCTTGTGTGAAAGAGCGGCTTTTGTGACTGTTCACTGACAAACAAGGGAGAAATGTCGATGAATAAACGTCTTCTATCTATAGGCAAGGGTATTGCCGTAATCGGGGCTGCGGCCACGATGGCGATATCCGCTGTACCTGCGAATGCGCAGGAAACTTTTTCGGCAGGGATCGTAGCATTCCTGACCGGACCGGCGGCTGGACCGTTTGGTGTACCTGGTCGTCAGGGCGCCGAGCTCGTAATTGAAGCCATCAATGCGGGCACAATGCCAGCACCTTACAACGCTGCAGGGTTTGGTGGCGCTCAGATGGAGCCGACCTATTCTGACGAATCTGGTGGTAACGCCAAGCAGGTTGCGGAATACCGGAATCTTGTTGAGAAGCAGAATATGGATGTCATGATCGGATTTATTTCATCCGGTTCATGCATGGCCATTGCGCCGGTTGCTGAAGAATTGCAGCAGCTCACGATCATGGCAACTTGTGGCACGCCTCGTCTTTTTGAAGATGGCAATTGGGAATATACTTTCCGCACCCAGGGTAATGCTGTTGGTGATTCAATCGCAGCGGCCTTGTATGTTCGTGATCATTTCGGTGACGAGAACGGCTTTACCGGCATCAACCAGAATTATGCGTGGGGACAGGATTCCTACAAATTCTTCAGTGCCGCAATGGAGCATTATAGCCCAAGCATTGCAGCTTCAGATAATCCCCAGTTCCCGAAGATTTTTGCGGGCCAGTATGGCACGGAAATTTCAACACTGGCGCTTGATGAAGCACATCTGGTTCATACCAGCTTCTGGGATGGCGACATCGAAGCCTTTGTTATCCAGGCATTGGTGCGTGGCTTCTTTGATGACAAGCTGGTTGTCTCAGTTGTTGGCGCGTCCGCCGTTGACAGCCTCGGGGACCAGTTCCCTGATGGTGTTGTGATGGGAACYCGTGGTGAAGTCGGTATTCTTGTTCGTGACGCTGAGCCAGGGTCTTTGAATGAATGGTTCATCAACGCCTATAAGGAACGCTATGGCGCATATCCGATGGGCCCGTCTTATCAGTATGCCCGTGCGATTATCGCGCTCAAGGTTGCGATGGACAAGGCTGCTGAAACCTCAGACGGCATGCCGTCTCAGGAAGAAATCATGGCGGCCATGAACGGCATGACCTTCCAGTCATTGGCTGGCGAAGTAAGTCTTGCTCTCGGCAATGGCCATCAGGCGATCCATCCTGTTGGATAWGGCATCACGAAATGGGATAGCGAAGCCGGTGAACCTGGTGTTACCGACGTTACATTCTATCCAAACGAATGCCTTTATCCGCCTGCAGGTACGTTGTCCGCTGATTGGATGGCAGCCGGTATGCCTGGCTCAACCTGCTAATACCTRATCRAATRWACGGGGCGGTGAACWKSGTTTCRCCGCCCYGAATTTCYYGTTARGATTGGGCTGCAGATGCAAYTTTTYATTACTATTCTGATCGACGGGTTAACCTACTCCTCGTATCTTTTCATCGTCTCTGTCGGCCTCACCATTATCTTCGGTGTTATGAAGATTTTGAATATTGCCCATGGTAGTTTCTTTGCCTGGGGCGCGTATGGCGCGGCTTTTTCAATTGGCATAGCGGCGGATGCTGGATTCCCTGCCTGGTTTGGGTTCATCCTGATTTTTTTATCAGCCCTTCTGGTTGGCCTCGTATTGGGAGTGATTATCGAGCGGCTCATTCTCCGCAAAATGTATGACCAGGAAGAGGTTGTTCTTGTTCTCGCGACCTTTGGTATTTTTTTGATATTGGAAGATCTTATCCTGCTGGTCTTCGGCGTTAATCCGTTTTTCGCCTATCAACCAATGGCCTTACTGGGAAACATAAAACTTGGCGGTATTTCGCGCGATATCTATTCGCTGACCCTGCTGGTGGTAGCGGCGGTAATCGCGATCGGATGCTGGTACAGCCTGAACAAAACCAGGTGGGGTAAAATCCTCGCAACTGTCATTTTTGACCGTGAGATCAGCTTGGCGATAGGGATCAATGTTCAATCGGTTTATACAGCTACCTTCGTGCTGGGCACGTTCCTTGGTGCTTTGGGCGGCGCGTATATAGCGCCCACGGTATCGGTGGCGCCCGGGTTTGGCATCGACATTATCATTTTGAGTTTCGCCGTTGTTGTTATCGGCGGCATGGGGTCAATCCCTGGCGCGGTGATCGGGGCTTTGATGGTCGGCATTTTGCGCGCCATCGCCATTCATCAGATGCCGGAACTTGAATTGTTCGTTATCTACGCCGTTATGGCGCTCGTTCTAATAGTACGGCCGGAAGGGCTGTTTGCCCCAGCCGTAGCCAGGAAAATCTGATGCGATCAATATTATTTCAAGACAAGACGATTTTTTGGATGGCGCTCAGTTTTCTAGCCCTCGCCATCGCTGCGTTGTTTTTGCCCAACTGGATTGTGAACAATGTAATGTTCGGCCTTGCCCGCGGGCTGGCGGTGCTCGGGTTGTTGCTGTTGTGGCGGACGGGTTTGGTCTCGTTCGGACATGCGCTTTATTTCGGCCTTGGGGCTTACGGCGTAGCGCTTCTGGAGAAATATACCGGTACGACGGATATTTTCCTGAGGCTGATTTGCGCCGGCGTTGCTGCAGCAATTGTCGGTTATCTACTCGGATTTATCCTACGCAGTTACCGGGCGATTTTTTTCGCGATGTTGTCTCTGGCTTTTTCAATGGTCATGTACGGCATCCTTGTGAAGATGGAAGTGCTGGGATCTACAGACGGATTTTCGGTCTCCACGACCACCATTTTTGGATGGAGCCCTGAATCCAAATACCCATTATTACTATCAATGATTATTGTCTGCGCGCTGTCTGCGGCATTTGTGCAGGTCTATCTGAAATCGAGCCTGGGTCAGTTATCTACGGCAATCAAAGATAACGAAATACGCGTTGAATATCTGGGCTATTCGGTTGCAAGGGCGGTCCATGTAAAATACGTGATTTCAGCTATCCTGGCTGGACTGGCGGGTGGGTTGATCGCAATGGCATTAGGCCAGGTTGATCCGGATTCAATGGTCAACTGGACCGTTTCGGGAGAACTGGTTTTCATTACAATCATGTCAGGTGCTGGCAGCGTTGTAGCGCCATTCATTGGCGGTGTCGTTTTTGCCTTTCTGAGCACTTACGCCTCGGAATATATGCCTCATGCCTGGCAATTGGTGATTGGTGCCACATTGCTTGGAATTATATTCTTCCTGCCGGGAGGGATTTGGTCACTAGTTGAAAAACTCTGGACAAGGGGGGAGCGTCGCAATGGATAATTCCCCAATTTTGCGCGTAACCGATTTGCATAAATCGTTTTCTGGTATTGTTGCCGCCAGCAATTTGAATGTTGAAGTGGCAAAGGGTGAAATTGTCGGTGTGATTGGCGCCAATGGCGCTGGCAAAACCGTGTTTATCAACATGATCACCGGGTATCTCAAACCCAGCAGTGGGAAAATTGAGTTTGCCGGCAAGGACATAACCGGGATCGAGCCACGAAATGCCACCCATCTGGGTGTTTGCAGATCATTTCAGGTCAGCCAGGTCTTTATGACAATGTCTGTTCTGGAGAATATGCTGATCGCTTTGTCGATTTCCAGGGACAAAGGATTTGCTATTCTGCAAGCCTATGACAGGCCCGAACTGATTGCTGAATGCGAACAGATTATGTCACGCTATAATTTGATCGAGTATCGTGATCTTGAGGTGAGCACGCTGTCGCAAGGGGTGCGCAAGCTTCTCGATATAGCGATGGCGATTGTATCCGAGCCCGAGGTTCTGCTCCTCGATGAACCAACATCTGGGGTGTCGTCGGAAGATAAATTCCCGATCATGGATGTGGTGATTGGTGATTTGAAAAAGCGTGGCACTGCGGTTCTTTTCGTTGAACACGATATGGAAATCGTGGAACGATATGTGGACCGGGTGTTGGCTTTCTACCAGGGTGAGATCATTTGTGATGCACCGCCGGCCGAAGCTCTCAAAGATCCTAAAGTGATCGAATATGTGGTTGGTTCGGATCACGATGTGAAAAAACCTGCCAAAAAACCCACTAGAAAAACTACCAAAAAACCAGCAAAAAAATCTTCAGGGGCCCGCCGTGCTTGAAATCAAGGATCTGAATGTTAATCTCGGCCCAGCGGAAATTCTCCGGAATGCTTCCATGGATATTGTCGGGGGGCAGACCGTTGGGTTGATTGGCCGCAACGGCGCCGGGAAAACCACAACGCTGCGTGCTTTGATGGGTTTGTTAAAAATCCAATCCGGCACCATTTTTTTTGACCATATGGAATTGACCAAGATCCCCGCCCAAAAGCGGGCCCATCTTGGGATCGGCTATATGCCAGAAGACCGTCGTCTGGTGCCTCATTTGTCATCGGAAGAAAATATCAAAACACCGATCTGGTCCTTGCATATCCCGGATTGGGAAGACCGGTTGGCATGGATTTACGATATCATCCCCGAGATGGAAGTGTTTCGGGACAGGGCGTCTGCCAGCCTTTCTGGCGGCCAACAGAAATTGGTGGCACTTGGGCGCGCGTTGATGATTGGCAACAAGATGCTGGTTTTGGACGAACCGTCCGAAGGCGTTGCGCCAGCATTGGCAAAACGGATTTCGGAAATTCTGCTGGATCTTAAATCTGACGGAGTTTCGATTTTGATTTCAGAATCCAATTTGCAGCATTGCGGCAATATCCTTGACCGGGTTTTCACAATTGAACGCGGTGTTATCAGCGAAGACTAGGCTGATGATCTCCTGTATTGATTGATGGCGCGGCCTGCGGGCCGGTTTCCCCTTTCGACGACCAAATTTTGCGTGATGGAAGCGCATCATGAACCTTGATATTTAGATTTCACAACTTGCATTAATGAACTAATACCGATAAAACATGATATGCATTGTTTCAGGTTCTGAGGCATGGCAGCAGGTCTCTTGAGGCAAGTCGAAATCCAACCCGTCATTTCAGACGGAACAACGAATAGCCGAAAGGAATCAGTGTTTTGAAACCACCGATTTTCGACTATGTCAAAGTCTCCACTGTTGAAGATGCGACGGCTATTCTGGCAGATTCGAGCAAGGAAGCGGTTGTGATCGCAGGTGGGCAAAGCCTTTTACCGATGCTGAATTTTCGCCTCGCAGCGCCCGACATCCTCGTCGATATTTCTGGAATAGACGTATTAAAATTGCTGGAAGAACGGGAAGGTGCTGTCACCATTGGTGCCATGGCGCGCCATGTTGATCTTGGTTCTTCGCCGATTATAGCAAGACATTTCCCTGTTCTCACCGAAGCTGTCACTCATATTGCGCATCTGGCAATCCGAAACCGGGGGACGATTGGCGGTAGTCTTTGTCACGCAGATCCAGCGGCTGAACTTCCCATGATGGTCCTGCTGCTCGATGCAGAGCTGATGATTGCCGGTGTGAAGGGCCCTCGGACTATTGCGGCGAAGGATTTTTTCTGCAGCGCCCTGGAGACCGATATCCAGGAAGGCGAAATGCTGGTGTCGATCAATTTGCCGTTGTTGCCACCAAATTCCGGCTGGGGCTTTGAAGAAGTATCCAGAAAATCAGGAGATTTCGCATTAGCCGCCGTCTGCACAGTTTTGACGCTCAACGACGGCATGATTTCAGAGATACGTATTGCTGTTACCGGCGTTGACGATACGCCACGGCGGATGGACCGCGCCGAAGCTATGTTGTGCGGCAAAACATTGGATGGCGATCTTCTGTGTGAAGTTTGCGATATGGTCCAAAGCGATATCAACCCGGATACCGATTTGCAGGCGTCATCCGATTATCGGCGACACCTTGTCGGTGTGTTGACCGCGCGGGTTTTGAAAGATGCATTTGCGCGCGCAGGGGGGACGTTTGTATGACCGGAAAAGTATCAATCAATATCTGCGTGAATGGCACAAATTTTGAGCGCATGGTGGAACCGCGCCGGCTCTTATCGGATTTTCTCCGTGAAGACCTGGGCCTGACCGGCACCCATGTGGGGTGTGAACACGGGGTGTGCGGTGCCTGCACAATCCTGCTTGACGGGGACAGTATCCGGTCTTGCCTGTGCCTCGCGATCCAGGCTGACAATTGTAAAATTACAACTGTGGAAGGGCTGGGCGATATCGAAGCGCTCAACCCGTTGCAGCAAAAATTTCGTGAGCATCATGCGTTGCAATGCGGCTTCTGCACGTCCGGCATGTTGATGACCGTCACTGATATGCTCTCGAAAAATACGTCTCTGACTGATGATGAAATCCGCGAGGGCCTGTCGGGTAATCTCTGCCGTTGTACCGGCTACCAGCATATTGTCGACGCGGTTCGTGACGCGGCTAAACAAGTTGGAGATGTGTCATCATGAAGATGAATATTTTGTCTGGCGGCGCATTGCAGATGAAGAAGCACATTTTCGTGCCGACGACAGAGGATCGATCTGAAACGATTATACTGCCGGTATCCTGTTATCTGCTTCGTCACCCTCAGGGAAATGTCCTGTTCGATACCGGGTGCCATCCGTCGATTGCAACCGACCCGGCGGTACGGTGGGATGGCCTTGAAAAAATCATGGTGCCTAAACATGTGCCCGGCCAGGATGTCATTGCTGAACTTGGAAAAGTCGGGCTGCAGCCAGAAGATATTGATTTGGTAGTGAATTCGCATCTCCATTCTGACCATTGCGGGTGCAACGAATTTTTCGTCAATGCAACTTTCTTTGTTCATCAGAAAGAGCTTGAGACAGCTAGTGACCCTGAAATTGAGGGCAAAGGATATTTTCGCACCGATTGGGATCATGCACCTTCATTTGAAGCAATCACAGCGCAAAAAGACGTCTTCAATGATGGCCGCATTGTATTGATCCCACTACCAGGCCATACCCCCGGCATGATGTGCGCCCTTGTCAGTCTCGAGCAGGATGGTGCATTTTTTCTGGCATCCGATGCAGTCAGCTTGGAGGTAAATCTGGCTGAGGAAATGGTGCCGAAAAATACCTGGCAAGGCGATTTGCTCCTCAAATCCTATGATGAAATCCGGAAAATCGAGGCGTCTGGTGCGCAAATTATTTGCGGCCATGATGCTGAACAATTGTTGCATCTCAAAAGAGGGCTGGATGGATATGCGTAAAATCCAGCTGGATATTTGGTGCAACATTGGCGCAACCAAGGTCTGTGGGGTGGCACCGGATGGATATTAATACCCGCCCAAAAATTATCGGCGCCAGGGTCCAGCGGCGTGAAGATCCGCGATTGCTGACAGGCAATGGAGCCTTTGTCGATGACCGCCAGGTTCCGGGAATGTTGCACCTTGCTTTCAAGCGCAGTGATTTTGCCCATGCAAAAATCCTCCAGATCGATACTGAAGACGCCGCTGGGATGCCCGGAATCATAGGGGTTTATACCGCTGATACGCTCAACGAAATCACCAAGCCGGTGATCGCCTATTCCAACATGAAAGATTATCAGGCAACGCCGATCCGCGCGCTGGCACAAGATTTTGTGCGCTATGTGGGCGAGCCGGTGGTGGTGGTAGTTGCCGAAAATCGCTATCTCGCGGAAGACGCGATGAACGAAATTTTTATCGATTATGAGCCGCTGAAAAGTGTAGTCGATGCTGAATATGCGGCGTCTGAGAATGCAGTATTGGTCCATGAGGATTTAAAATCCAATATTCTGGTGGCGCGTGAATTTGAGCGCGGTGATGTGGAYGATGTCATGTCGTCTGCCGCTATTCGGGTAAAGGGCCGGTTTCGCTCACGGCGGAAAACCGCTGTTGCCATGGAGACCCGGTCTTATTTGGCGGAATATGAGAAAAGYAACCAGTCGTTGACGYTGYATTCTTCAACCCAGATMCCYGGTATTATCCGCGAYGCTTTGGTYGATATTCTCGATRTYCCGGGGCATCGMYTRCGGGTGGTYGCGCCRGATGTYGGCGGCGGGTTTGGCGGCAAGGCATCGCTTTATCCTGAAGAGATCGTGGTCACGGCCTTATCCAAATTATTGAAGCGCTCGATCAAATGGACCAGCGACAGGATGGAAGACCTGATGTCGACCAGTCAGGCGTTTGATGAAATTATCGACGCCGAATTGGGGCTGGATAGTGAAGGTAATTTGCTGGCGCTATCTGCTGATGTGTTGGGCGATGTGGGGGCTTATTCGATCTACCCGTGGACCGCGGCGCTGGAGCCAATTCAAGTTGTGAGTTTCATGCCCGGCCCATACAGGCTTGCCAATTACCGGGGCAAGGTTCGTGGCGTTGCAACCAACAAACCGCCAACCGGCCCGTATCGCGGGGTGGGGCGGCCCGCATCCACATTCGTGATGGAACGATTGATGGATATGGCCGCGGTTAAATTGGGAATGGACCCTGCGGAACTTCGTCTGAAAAATTTCGTTGTAGGGGACGAATTTCCCTACCGGATCGGCTCTGGCATTGTCTGGGACCGGTCCGAATTTTCAGAATGCCTCAAAAAAGCGATCGAGAGGCTTGATTATAAGGCGCTTAGGGAAAAGCAGCGCGTTGCCAGATCGCAAGGCCGCTGGATGGGTATCGGCATCGCGTCCTACGCCGAATTGACGGGGATCGGGTCGCGCATCTCTGCAGCCCCCGGCATGCCGATCAATACGGGAACCGAAACCGCCCGGATCAGGGTTGATTCATCTGGTTCAGTGATCGCCTATTTTGGCGTTGCGTCCCATGGCCAAGGCCTTGAAACAACTCTGGCTCAGGTGGTGGCGGAGGAAATGGGCGTCAAGGTTGAAGATGTTGAAATTGTTCTTGGCGACAGCGCCGTAATGGCCCACAGCACCGGCACCTATGCCAGCCGCTCTGCGGTTTTGGCCGGTGGTGCTGGCACCCTGGCAGCACGCGCTGTGCGTGAAAAAATTGTCGAAGCCGCCTCGCTTTTATTTGAAGTACCACCMGARGAGRTCGACGTCTATGACGGCCTGATCCATGTGTCTGGTACCAACAGGAAAATGGATTTACGCGAATTGGCCCGTGCGGTTTATTCTGAAATGGGACGCTTCACTAAAGAAGTACGCGAAAATCTCGATCTGGAAGCAACTAAGCTATACGACCCGTATTTTGGCACCACCACATCCGCCTCCCACATCGTTGTGGTCGATATCGACCCTGAAACCTTCAAGGTAAAAATCGAACAATATGTAGTTTCGGAAGATTGTGGCCGGATGATCAACCCCATGGTGGTTGATGGGCAGGTCCATGGCGGTGTGGCGCAGGGTATAGGTGCTGCATTGTACGAAGAGGTCATTCACGACGAGAACGGGCAGGTGGTGACCGCCAGTCTGGTTGACTATCTGGTGCCTTCAAGCTGCGAAGTGCCMGCGATCGACGTTCTTCACGCCGATACTGAATCGCCGTCAACAATCGGCGGCTTTCGCGGCATGGGTGAAGGCGGAACGATCGGCGCACCGGCGGCAATCGCCAATGCTGTGGCTGATGCGCTGGCCCCCTTTGGCATTGAAATCAATGAAATACCAATTTCGCCCGAGCGGCTTTATCGCTTGATTGAAGAAGCAAAAAATTTGGAAAAGGATTGAACCTGTGGATTTAGGTCTTGAAGGGAAAGTAGCTGTTGTAACCGGTGCCGCCCGCGATGTGGGGCGCGATATTGCGTTGGCACTAGCTGGTGAAGGCGCAAAAATCGCGGTCAATTATCGTGGCTCCGAAGAGGCGGCCAAAGAAGTTGTCGAGACGATCAAATCAAACGGCGGTGAAGCAATTGCCTATCAGGGRGACGTTGCGGATTACCAGTCGGTCCARTCRATGACCGAYAARATCATCAGYGATTTTGGACAAATTGATGTGCTKGTGAATAATGCCGGTCTYGTSACRCCMAARCTRTTTCTCGAAACCARCCCTGACGAATGGCACCAGCAGATCGGCGTGGGACTTTACGGGGTGATCCATTGTTGCCACGCAATGGCGCCGCACATGGTGGCTAACAATGGCGGCCGGATCATATCGTTGGCTGGCGATTCTGCGCGGATCGGTGAAGCCCGGCTTTCGATTACAGCCGCCTCGCGCGGTGGTGTGCTGACCCTGACGAAATCGTTGGCGCGGGAATTTGGTAGATCGAACATCACGGTCAACGCGATTGCGCCAGGTTTCTTCGAGTCTAGAATGACCGACTATGTATTCGAGCATTTTAAACAAGATATCGAAGATGATTGCCCGCTACATCGAGTCGGTAGGCCTGAAGAGATGGTTGGGATAGTTGTCTATCTGGCCTCTCGAGCGGGTGCCTATACTAATGGTACGGTAATTCCGGTAGATGGTGGCACCAGCATATCCAAAGGCCGTAGATCCTGGACCGACTAGGAGGATCGAAAAAATTGAATTGGCAATTCGAGGCGAAG
>JAESRU010000160.1 GCA_016764455.1 Hyphomicrobiales bacterium
ACGTTTTGGTAAACTTACCAAATCGTTCAACCGTATAGTTGAACCCCTGGGGTACAGTCTTCACCGCTGAAATTACAATGATGATTGCAAGCACAATCAACACGAGGGCAAAAATATCAAAACCGCCAATCATGGCTATCCTCCAGGTTCAATTTTATCTGTGAACAGATTAGGCGTATTTGGAAACAAAAGGAACCGGGGGGAAAACGAATTTCGGAGATTTAACTAACCCAGCCAGACAATTCCTGATCTGAGATATGGGAAATAACCGCCATCCCCTCTTCGCTATCGTTCAGGCAGGGCAAAGCTGCAAAATTCTGTCCACCATGGGACTTGAAAATATCAGCGTTCAGGATGGCAAGTTCTTCCAATGTCTCCAGACAATCGGAGACGAAACCTGGCGCGACTATTGCCAGATTTTTCACACCCTCTTTGGCCAGCGCACGAACTGCCTCGTCAGTATACGGCTGCACCCATTCCTGTTTGCCAAATCGCGACTGAAACGCCAGACGCAAACGATCCCCAAGCCCGGTTGCCTGGCGCAAAGCCTCCACAGTTGCTTCGCAATGGCGCTTATACGGGTCGCCTTTTTCAACGTAAGAAACCGGCAAGCCATGGAACGACGCGATTACAATTTCCGGCTCAAACGTGAGCGCCGCGATGGAGCGCGTAATGGATTTTGCCAGTGCATCGATATAGGCCTGATCGTCTGGATAAGCGGGCACGGTACGGATCGCCGGCTGCCAACGCATCTGTTTCAACGCTTCGAAAACCTTGTCATTGACGCTTGCGGTCGTGGTTGCGCTGTATTGTGGATAAAGCGGGTAGATCAAAATCCGCGTACAAGATTGAGCGTGAAGGGCGTCTAGTCTGCTGGCGATTGACGGGTTCCCATAGCGCATCGCCCAATCAACGATTGGTGGTTCGCCTTTGCCGGAATAATGCGCACCCAGTTTTTCCGCTTGCGACCGGGTGATCGTGCGAAGCGGCGATTCGTCCCGCTCCCGGTTCCAGATTTTTTCGTATGCCTTTCCGCTGCGCCCCGGCCTAATGGTCAGGATCGGGCCATTCAGAACAAACCACCAGAGAAGTGGATTGACCTCAATCACGCGGCGGTCTGACAGAAATTCTTTCAAATATCGTCGCACGGACCAATAATCGGTCCCGTCGGGTGTTCCGAGATTGACGAGAAGAATACCGGTTTTTTCCGGCCTATTCGTAGCTTCGTTCATCAGCAATCACTTTGCCATCGTTCGGCAAGCTGCCAATTTCGACAATTTCCACGTCACCACGCACCTTGCAGATGGCCTGGACACTTGCCGCCAATTTTTCAGCCATGTCGTCATTTGCATTCGCACACTCAGCCTTCAAAACCATAACATCCTGATCATTGGCCCTATCGACAACCAACCGCAATTTGGAAAATTCCGGGTGGCGTTTTGCTATATCATTGATCTGTGCCGGGTCAATGAACATACCCTTCACCTTGGTACGCTGGTCGGCACGCCCCATCCAACCCTTGATCCGCATGTTGGTGCGCCCACAAGGACTGTCTCCTGGCAAGATTGCGGTCAGGTCACCGGTCGCAAACCGGATCAACGGATAGGTGCGGTCAAGAATGGTCACCACCATCTCGCCTACATCGCTATCAACAACCAGATCGCCGGTGCCGGGTTTGACGATTTCAACAATATAATTTTCGTTGATTACCATCCCTTCAAGGGCCTCGGTCTCAAACGCGATAACGCCAAGTTCTGCGGTCGCATAGGTCTGCGTCGCCGCGACACCATGTTCGCCATACCAGGCACGCAATGATTCCGGCAACGCCCCGCCGCCAACAGATGCTCGTTTCAGCGAAGAGATATCCAACCCCGCCTCACTGGCATGATCCATAATGACTTTCAGATAATCAGGTGTCCCCGCATACCCGGAAGGCTTGAGTGCTGAAATCGCCGCAACCTGCATTTCAGTATTGCCGATCCCGGCCGGGAATAAAGTACAGCCCAGTTCCAGAAACGCCGTATCATAAATAAACCCGCCCGGGGTCATATGGTATGCCAGCGAATTGTGCACCAGATCGCCTTTGCGAAAGCCTGCCGCAAATAATGGCCGGGCCCCGTTCCACGGGTCAGTGCCAGCACGCTGGGGTTCCCAAATCGGGCCCGGCGACATAAAAATCCGTGTAAAATCTTCCACCGGAATTGTCGCAAAACCCCCAAATGGCGGGTTGGCTTTTTGCAATTCCCCCATCATGGATTTTCTGAAAACCGGAAGCTTTGCCAGCCCGGCTCTATCGGCAACGGATTTGGGATCAACACCATCGAGATGCTTTGCCCAGCCACTTGCCTTCGCCTGCGCGTGCGCGATTAAATCGGGTAAAGTTGAAAACAGAGCCGCTTCACGCTGGTCAGCAGAACGGGTTTCCAGGTCATCATAATATTCGGTCACTTGTCACTCCAGACAGGGTCACGCAACGGGCCGCAAAATCAAGCCAGCCAGCGTTTGCGCCGTTTATAATGCTTGGTATTTTTGAACGACCGTTTGTCTCCCCCAGCAATACCGAGGTAAAATTCCTTGATATCCTCGTTGTTGCGCAGCGCCTTGGCTTCGCCATCAAGCACAACCCGTCCGCTCTCAAGCACATACCCGTAATCTGCATATCTGAGCGCGATATTGGTATTTTGTTCCGCCAGCAGAAAGCTCACATTTTCCTGTGTGTTCAGCTTGGAAACAATCTCAAAAATTTCTTCCACCAGCTGTGGCGCGAGGCCCATTGATGGCTCATCAAGCAGGATCATTTTAGGGCGCGACATCAGCGCCCGGCCAATCGCCGTCATCTGCTGTTCACCACCAGATATATATCCGGCCAGCGCAGATTTGCGCTCACGCAACCTCGGAAAATAATCATAGACCATCTCAATATCCTGAGCGATCGCAGCCCGGCCATCACGTCTGGTAAAGGCACCTGTCAGCAGGTTTTCTTCAACTGACAAGTGCTCAAAACAATGGCGGCCTTCCATAACCTGGATACAGCCGCGCTCCACAAGTTGGTTGGCGCTCATCGTATCAACCCGGGTACCTTCGAACTCAATACTGCCCTTGGTGACTTCGCCGCGCTCGGCTTTGAGCAGGTTCGAAATCGCTTTCAATGTCGTGGTCTTGCCGGCGCCATTGGCACCCAGAATTGCCACGATTTTACCCTTTGGCACTTCCAGCGAAACGCCCCGCAATACGAGAATAACGTGATTATAAATCACTTCGATATTGTTGACGGAAAGGATCAGATCTTTGGTCGTATCAACGCCATTCCCATTCACTGAATTGCCACTCACTGACTTGTCTCCTGCCGAATTTTCGGGAAATACATCTCACCGGTTCTCCCGGCTTTACGGTTGGTCATGGGGAGCACTCGAAAGCGCTCCCCAAAACTTGTTTATCAATCTGGGCCGAGGCCCATCAAAGCCTAGTTACAAGTCTGAGTCTGCCATTCAGGCTTATCAGCAAGATAGGCTTCAGCCGCTGCTACAAGCATTGGACGAACACGCTCATTCATCGGCTCGATCCAGTCTGAAATCTGGCTCCAGTTTGATCCATCCCATTGCTGGATGTAGATCGGATGCCCACCTGCATGATCTTCGCAAGTGATTTGCATTGGATTCATGAAGCCTTCGAACCCGATTTCAGCCAGACGTTCTGCTGTAATGTTCAGGTTTTCAAGACCTTCACGCATCTCCGTCCCGGTCACCACGCTAACGCCTGTGATTTCCTGGGCTGTGCGGATGGCTTCAGAAACTGCAATCGCATTGGCTACGCCGCGATTGTAGAAATTGTTGCCAACGGCATCTGGATCAACAAGGCTTTTGCCAGGCTCAACAACATATTTGATGATATCCTGGATCGCAGGAAAGTCAGTGCCTGTGCCATGGAAGTTGGCTGAAAGATAGCCAATTGCACCTTCACCGGCAGGGGTAACATCATTGTTGCCGCCGGACCACCAAACGCCGATGAAATGGTCCATCGGATAATTGATCTTGGCAGCTTCCTTGATTGCGGTTGGGTTCATTGCACCCCAGCCCCACATGATCATCCAGTCTGGACTTTCACGGCGAACCTGCAGCCAATGCGATGACTGGTTCTGCATTTCTTTCACGCCAACTGGAATCTTGACGACTTCAAAGCCCATTTCGGCAGCGAGTTCATCAAGCAGCGGGATCGGCTCACGACCGTAACCAACGTCGAGATAGATGAAGCCGACTTTTTGACCGGCAATGCCGTCACCCTGGGAATCGATATAGCGGATAATGGCTGACATCTGAGACCAATAGGTCGCAGGTGCATTGAAGGTCCACGGGAAAGATTCACCGACAGCTGCTGCCGACAGACCATAACCCATTGACAGGATCGGAATTTCGTCAACCGGAGCCCGCGGGATCAGCTGAAGCGTAATACCAGTTGAATACGGGTTGATGACAACAGGATTACGATCCTTGGCGCCTTCATAACATTCCACACCCTTTTGCGCATTGTATGCGGTTTCGCATTCTTCAACTTCAAGCATCACACCACCAATGCCACCATCGCGCTCATTGAGCATGGTGAAATAGTCGTGCATGCCGTCTGCGATCGGCGTACCAGAACCGGCAAACGGGCCGGTACGATATGTCAGCAACGGGATGAAGATAGTTTCTTCAGCCTGTACTGGCGGCGCCACAAACATGGAGCCTGCAAGCATTGCTGCACCAGCAAGGCCCAGTAGTAATTTGTTGGAACTCATTTTCCACTCCCTCTCTCTACATTAAATGATTACTGACTTTAGTAATCACCACAAATGCCATTCAGTTTTCTGGCAGTCTTCTGGACGAGGCATGTATTGCCCATTTTTTGATCCTAACACCACCAGATCAAATGACAAATCCCCTTCATTTCTCTCCTGCCGGTCGCCTTTCTGGTGCTATTTCCGGCAAGCATCGGGCCAAACCGCATTGAATACAGCCCCATTTAATACGGGAAAGGCCAGCGTCGCAGCTTCTCCTTGCCGATCTGCCAGAGCCGGGCAATGCCGTTCGGCTCAACGATCAAGAAGAAGATGATAAGTCCACCAACGATCATGAAATTGAAATGCTCGACCGTGGCTGCACCAATATTGACCCCCAACATACCCGGTGCCGCGCGCAGGAAAATCGGCAACACCCAGATAAAGGCGGCCCCCATGAACGACCCGATCAAACTGCCGGAACCACCAATCACCACCATGAACAAAATCAGGAACGAATGATTGATATCAAAACTTTCAACCTCGGCAGCCCCCAGCCACATGAACACCATCAGCGCACCGGCCACACCAGCAAAATAAGAACTGATCGCGAAGGCGGTAAGTTTGGCCTGCAACAGGCGAATACCGATCAATTCGGCAGCAATATCCATATCGCGCACCGCCATCCATGCCCTGCCAATCCGGCCCCGGACAAGGTTTGAAGCCACCCATGTCAATAAGACAACAATGGACAGAACAATCAGATACCGCGTAAACGATGACGCATGCGGGCCTGTAATAGCGAGGCCAAACAAATATTTGGTCGGCACTTCGATCGCACCTGACGGATTGTAATTATAAAGCCAGGCGATCCGCCCGAAACACCATTCCAGAAAAAACTGCGAGGCCAGGGTGGCKATTGCCAGATAGAAACCCTTGATGCGCAGGCTGGGAATACCAAACAAAACCCCTACGCCAGCTGCAAAAAACCCCGACAGCAGAATATGCACGATAATATTCACATCAGGGAAAATGGTGGTGAGTTTGTAACAGGCATAGGCACCAACCCCCATGAACCCGCCAGTACCGAGTGATATTTGCCCGGCATAGCCAAGCAGCAGATTGAGACCAATTGCTGCAAGCGCAAAAATCATGGTCGGAATCATGATCGAGTTCAGCCAGARATCGTTGAACCAGAACGGCACGACGAAGTATAAAAAGGCCAATATGACCAATATCCCGATCTTGTCCTGGAGGATCGGAAATACGGCCTGATCAGTCCGGTAATTGGTTTTGAATTGTCCTGCTTCGCGATAAAACATGCCCGTAAAGCTCCTAAATTCGATCTATGATTTTTTCACCAAACAACCCTTGCGGCCTGAACCACAAGAACCCCAGCGCAATAAAGTAGGGGATCCAGCTCTCGATCGAGCCGCCCACAAGCGGGCCCCAATAAAATTCGGCAACTTTTTCAGAAACCCCAATGATAAGGCCACCAACAATGGCACCCGGAATGGAGGTCAGTCCGCCCAGAATAATCACCGGCAACGCTTTCAGCGCGATCACCTGCAGCGCGAAACTAACGTCAGATCGCGCGCCCCACATAATCCCGGTCGTCAGTGCCACAATCCCGGCTGCAAACCACACAATCACCCAGATTTGCTGAAGCGTGATGCCTACAGACAAAGCCGCCTGATGATCATCAGCAACAGCGCGAAGCGCCCTCCCGATCCGGGTCTTGTTGAAGAATACAGCCAGACACCCGACCATTATTGCAGCAATCAAAGCGGCAGCAATATCCAGTTTCTGGAAACTGACATAGCCGCCAAACACGTCAAAATCGTATGACCCTGACGGCAAGCCGATTTCCTGGGTGATCATGGTCTTGGGTTCGCCACCAAAGACAAACTCGCCAAACCCGATCAGGAAATAAGTCAGGCCGATGGTTGCCATGAACAGGATCAGCGGATCCTGATTTAGCAATGGCCGCAGCACCACCCGCTCCACGGTCCAGGCAAGCGCGTACATAACACCAACACTGAGCGCCAACGATACAAAGGCGGGGATGCCAGCGGCGTAAAAACCCACCAGCGACAAGGCACCAAACACCACCATGATGCCCTGGGCAAAGTTGAAAACCCCGGACGCCTTGAAAATCAAAACAAACCCAAGCGCCACCAGCGCATAAAGGATACCCGCAACCAGACCCTCCCAAAGCACCTGAATGAACAGATCCGGGATTTCGTACATTTCAACAAACGGGCTGACAAATATCTTGTAGAGCAGGCTGTCGCTACCGGCCACAAAAGACCCGGCCACGGCTGCTGCAAATATCAATACCGTAATCAGCCAATTACGCTGGGTCCGGCTCAACGAGGTGCCGCCATCGGATTTCACTGTTGTATCTGACATGGTCGNCCCCCTAATGCGCGACGCCGAGATAGGCGTCGATCACATTTTGATTGTTTTTAATCTCGTCTGGCGTGCCGTCGGCAATTTTCTGYCCGTAATCCAGCACMAMAAYCCGGTCTGACAAATCCATCACCACACCCATGTCRTGTTCGATCAGSGCAATWGTGGTGCCAAACTGATCGTTCACATCRAGAATGTAGCGGGACATGTCTTCTTTTTCTTCCARGTTCATCCCAGCCATGGGTTCGTCCAAAAGCAACAATTCCGGCTCCATCGCCAGCGCCCGGCCAAGTTCGACCCGCTTCTGCAAACCGTAGGGAAGGCGTCCAACTGGGGTGCGGCGGATCGCCTGAATTTCAAGAAAATCGATGATATGCTCAACCCGCTCGCGGTGCTCAAGCTCTTCCCGCTCGGCTGGGCCAAAACGGATAAAGTGCCACGGCAAACTGACCTTCATCTTGAGCATGCGGCCACTCATGATGTTGTCCAGCGTCGACATCCCGGCAAACAAGGCCACATTTTGAAATGTCCGGGCGATGCCCTGGGTCGCGGCCACATAAGGGCGCATATCGTGTCGCTTGGCGCCCTTGTAATTGATGGTGCCTTCTTGCGGATGATAAAATCCGTTGATCACGTTAAGCATCGACGTTTTGCCAGCACCATTGGGTCCGATAATGGCGCGAATTTCGCCCTTTTTAACATTGAAGCTAACATCCCGGATTGCTTTCACGCCGCCGAACGAGAGGGAGATGTTGTCAATCTCGAGAATATTCTCCCCCTTTAAAATCTCTTTTGCTGCCACGTTCATTCGGCGGCCTCCTGCAAATGTTGCTCAGGTATTTCTTCAGGCCGCACATCACGAATTTCGACATCAGCCGAGAGTTTGCCCTTGCGGCCATCCTCAAAAATCACTTCCGTACTGATATGCTGTTTGTATTTTTTCTTGTTGTAAAGTGCATCCACCAGCGGTTTGTAGCGCTCAGCAACAAACCCACGCCGGACTTTTGATGTCCGGGTAATTTCGCCATCATCGGCATCAAGTTCTTTGTGCAAAATCAGAAACCGCCGGATTTGCGCACCCGCCAGATCACCCTCTCCGGCAAGCTGGCGATTAACGTCTCGCACATGCTCTTCGATCATCGAATAAACATCCGGGTGTCCGGCCAGTTCCTGGTAAGAACCGTAAATGACGCTGTTGCGCTCAGCCCAGTTCGCTACCGATGTCAGATCGATATTGATAAAGACAGTGCAAAATTCACGACCATCACCAAATGCCACAGCTTCCTGGATGTTCGGGAAAAATTTCAGCTTGTTCTCGATATATTTGGGCGGAACCAGCGTCCCGTTCTTTAATTTACCCACGTCATTGGCGCGGTCGATGACCCGCAAATGGCCTTCATCATCAAAGAACCCAGCATCGCCCGAATGCACCCAACCATCCTTGGTTTTGGTGGCTCGGGTGGCCGCTTTGTTTTTGTAATATTCGAGAAAAACGCCCGGCGAGCGATAAAGCACTTCGCCGTTCTTATCAATTTTGATTTCCACGCCAGGCGCCGGTGGACCGACCGTGTCGGACCGGATTTCGCCATCCGGCTGGATGGTGACATAAATCCCGGCTTCGGTCTGGCCATAAAGCTGCTTGAGGTTCAAACCGAGCGAGCGGTAAAAGCTGAAAATTTCCGGGCCAATCGCTTCGCCAGCGGTATAGCCAACCTTGAGACGGGACAGGCCCATCTGGTTCTTAAGCGGGCCATAGATGACAAATTCGCCAAGCCAATATTTCAACCGTTCCGCGAAAGAAACAGGTTGCCCATTCAAAATCTTTTCGCCGGACCGTTTGGCCACATCCATGAAATAGCTGTACATTTTTCGCTTCAACGCACCGGCATCTTCCATATTGACGGTGATCTGGGTCAGCATAATTTCGAAAACACGCGGCGGGGCAAAGAAATAGGTCGGGCCAATTTCACGACGATCTTCGTTGATTGTATCGCGACTTTCAGGGCAGGAAACGCAAAATCCTGCAGTGTAGGATTGGCCGTAGGAAAACACATGGTCGCCAACCCAGGCCATCGGCAGATATGCCAGCACTTCCTCGGTTTCATCAAGATTATCAAAGGCATTGCCGTTGATGGCGCTGATCAGAATATTGTCGTTTGACAGAACCACGCCCTTTGGCCGCCCGGTGGTGCCGGATGTGTAAAGAAACACGCCAATATCGGTTCCCTTGCCCTTGGCGATACCTGCTTCCAGGCGCTCCAGAGCCTTTGGATCTTTGTCCATCTCCTTCTGGCCCAGTTCGATTACTTGCTCAAAGCCGTGAAGATTTTTGTGATCATATTCCTGCAATCCACGATCTTCGTCGTAGATTATTTTTTTGAGCTTGGGCAATTGGCCTGAAACCGAGAGTACTTTGTCCACTTGCTCTTGGTTTTCAACAATGGCGAAGGTGACATCGGCATGCTTGAGTACAAAAACCATCTCTTCTGCAACAGCATCTTGGTAGCTCGGCACTGGTATGGCACCCAGGCTTTGGACAGCAGCGAAGGTCCAGTATAATCGCGGACGATTGTCGCCAATAATGGCGACCTTGTCGCCCGGCTTCAATCCCAATTTTTTGAGGCCAAGCGCGTAGCGGCGCACAATTTCAAGAACCTCTTTCCAGGTCCATGTTTGCCAGATGCCTAGATCTTTTTCCCGCATTGCCGGGCGATCACCATAGATGCTTGCATTGCGCAGCAGAAGTTTTGGAAAAGTATCATATACAACACCCTCGGGTGCCTTAGCAGCCGCCATATTGTTCCCTCATAATTTACGCCCGTTTGACAGAAATACTCATCTGTCCCAGGTCTGATTAGCCTGCAGTTTTTTAGCGCAGACGCTATTGGTCATTGGTTGTAAACTATGATCAGAAGATTGAAAGCTTTTGTTTATCACGTTTCCGAAACTGGAATAAATTCCGTCCTGAACAGAAACAATTTTGCCTCTCAGAATATTCCCGGCTTCATGGCGTCTGAATTACTCTGCGGCGCGCGGCATCGAAGGTTTCCCAGCTTCAAATTGGCCAACAAGCCTCTTATTCTCTTGTTTATAGGCTTCGATCGCAACGTGTTTCACATGGCCATACCCCCGAATAGTTTGAGGTAGTCCGGCCAAAGCTACGGCGCTGGAATAACGATTTTGATCGAGCTTGTTAAGGATTTTTTCCACAAGAACTTCGTAATCGCGCAGAAGCTCACGCTCCAAACGGCGTTCTTGGGTATATCCAAACGGATCAAACGCTGTCCCACGCAGACCCTTGAAGGCTGCAAGGAACCGGAATGCCTTGCCCATCCATGGTCCAAAAGCCCGTTTTACTAAATGACCGGTATCAGGGTCGCGACGGGAAAATATCGGCGGTGCGAGGTGATAATTGAGTTTGAAATCACCTTCGAAATTCTTGGCAACATTTTGCGCAAAGGTACCGTCTGTATAAAGGCGCGCCACTTCATATTCGTCCTTGATCGCCATCAGCTTGAACAGCGCCTTGGCGACAGCTTCACTCAACCGGGTATTGCCAGACATAATCTGCGCTTCGCGGTCGCGGACTTTCTGAACGCCGGCCACATAACGGTCGCCATAGGCAGCATTCTGATAGGCGTTCAGGAAGCGGCGGCGCACTTCGACAATTTCATCAATTGTTTGCGCAATTTCCACGTCCTTCTTGTTCGCCGGAGCGATGATTTTCTCAACCGCCGCCAGATCGTGGATCGCCCGACGGCCCCACAGGAAGGCCCGCTGGTTCATCTCAATCGCGATGCCGTTCAATTCAATCGCCTTGTTGATCCCTTCAGCCGTGACCGGGATCAGCCCGGATTGATACGCCGCACCGAGCGTGAACAGATTGGCGGCAATGGTATCTCCAAGCAATGCGGATGCAATTCTGGTGGCATCGATAAAAGTGGCACCGTCCTTCATGACCCGCGCCTGGATCGCAACTTTCAAACTATCGCCAGCCAGATCAAAATCCGGCAGATATGTGAATTGCGCCGGCATAGTTTCCTGAGCATTGACGATAGCGCGCGTGCGGGCCTTGCTGGCGGTATTCAAATTGTGTTCCGCAGCTGTTGTCACCAGATCGCACCCGATCATCACATCCGCGCCGCCTTCGGCCACCCGGATGGTAGGGATATCATCCGGTGACCCGGCAATCTTGATATGGGTAACCACGGCACCATTTTTCTGCGACAGACCTGCCATGTCGATGATACCAACACCGCGGCCCTCCATATGSGCGGCCATCCCCAAAATCTGSCCRACCGTAACAACGCCGGTTCCGCCAATGCCTGTAATCAGACCGCTCCAGGGAGCATCAAGGCTTGGAATTTCAGGATCAGGAAGAACTTCAAACACATCCGGCGAATTGGTTGCCAGACCGCCCTTGCCTTTGCGCAATTGTCCCCCTTCAACGGTGACAAAGCTCGGGCAGAACCCGTTCAGGCAGGAAAAATCCTTGTTGCAGGCGGATTGGTCGATTTTGCGTTTTCTGCCAAATTCAGTATCCAATGGCGCGATCGCGACGCAGTTAGATTTGACGCCACAATCGCCACAGCCTTCGCAAACCAGATCGTTGATGAAYACCCGRC
The DNA here is from genome assembly GCA_016764455.1 of Hyphomicrobiales bacterium. Taxonomy (GTDB): domain Bacteria; phylum Pseudomonadota; class Alphaproteobacteria; order Rhizobiales; family NORP267; genus NORP267. The sequence continues at coordinate 11,791 of JAESRU010000160.1, forward strand.
GGGCCGGATCRGGAAACAGYCCACGCTTGCGCCGACGGCGYTTTTCGGCAGCACAAGTCTGYTCATARATCAGCGCCGTAACACCYTTAATCTCCATCAATTCCTTTTGGACCGCATTCAATTCGCTGCGGTGATRGATTGTGGTGTAKGGCGGYAWGCCYGGCATGGMGCTGATTTTTTCCGGGTCGTCGGATACGATCACCAGCCGCTTGACGCCCTCGGCTACAACCTGTTGGGCGATCGCAGATACCGAAAGCCCGCCCTCATGGGTTTGCCCGCCGGTCATGGCGACTGCATCATTATAAAGAATTTTGTAAGTCATATTGACGTTGGATGCGACCGCTGCCCGCAGCGCCAGAATGCCTGAATGATTATACGTCCCGTCGCCGAGATTCTGGAATACATGATCACGGGTCGAGAACGGCGCTTCGCCAATCCAGTTTGCGCCCTCGCCACCCATATGGGGGCACCTTCGGTTTTCCGGTCCGGCACATATTGCGCCATCCAATGGCACCCGATGCCAGCATAGCCGCGCCCGCCCTCTGGAATGATGGTCGAGGAATTATGCGGACACCCGGCACAGAAATACGGWATCCGGGTTGTRATATCCGGGTTRTTRCCAACCTGKCGCTGGACGTTCTTCAGTTCAGTGAYTTTTTCTTCAATCGCCTTGTTGGCCTTGATCTCGATCAGAGAACCGCCAAGCGCGATAGCGATCTGGTTCGGGTTCAGCGAGCCGTGTGCCTGAAATAATGGCACGCCGGCTTCGTCCTTCTTGCCAACGATTGTCGGCGCGGTTTTGCGGCCATAAAGCTGCTCCCTGATCTGGGTCTCCAGCAGCGAGCGCTTTTCTTCAACGACCATGATGTAATCAAGGCCTTTGGAAAATTCTTCGATAATTTCCGGGTYTAGCGGCCAGACCATCCCGATTTTCAAAAGACGAATGCCAAGCTTCGCGGCATCCACCTCATCGATTCCCAATTGATCAAGCGCCTGGCGCACATCCAGATAACTCTTGCCCGTGGACACGATGCCGATTTTGGGTTTGCGCCCACCGTTCAAAATGATCTTGTCAATATTGTTGGCCCGCGCAAAAGCAACAGCRGCRAACCGCTTGTGGATATGCATCCGCACTTCCTGCTCATGACGRKCATCCCAGGCAACAATATTCAGACCACCTTCGGGCATTTCAAAATTCTTCGGATATTTGATTTTGATCCGGTCCTGACGGCCATCAACGATCGCCGTTGATTCAATATTGTCGTGGACGCATTTCAGGCTGACCCAGCAGCCGGAAAACCGCGACATCGCAATGCCGAGTTGGCCGTAATCTAGAATTTCCTGAACACCCGCTGGATGCAACACCGGGATCATGGCGTCCATCATCGCAAATTCGCTCTGATGCGGCACGGTTGATGATTCAGCCGTATGATCGTCTCCCAGAAGAACCAGCACGCCGCCATGTTTCGACGTTCCGGCAAAATTGCCGTGCTTGAACACATCGCCGGTCCGGTCAACGCCCGGCCCCTTGCCATACCAGATGCCGAATACGCCGTCGTAACGCCCCTCACCGCGCAATTCCGCCTGCTGGGAACCCCATAGAGCGGTCGCGGCAAGATCTTCGTTCAAACCCGGCTCAAACTTCACGTCATATTTTTCGAGAATTTGACGAGATTTCCAGAATTGCTGATCGACGCCACCAAGSGGCGAYCCGCGATASCCGGTGACRTARCCWGCCGTATTCAGCCCGGCATYCTTGTCCCGSRTTTTCTGCATCAAGGTGAGRCGCACCAGCGCCTGAACACCRGARAGCARMACCTGATCTTTTTCCARATCRAACTTGTCGTCGAGAGARACGTCTTTGAGAGCCATATTTCCTCACCCAGAAAWTTGCTGACACCYCGCCGGTTTGTTCTTCACCCGCTGAAGCACCGAWAATTGAATCATTCTTATCTCATTATATAGGGCAGCATTGCTTACCTATCAATGCACTATTTTGTGACCGMYYCTCAATGKGGATARMYRGCGNWCAANYRMGRGCATCAAAWWCCRGYTARACRCCCCAGKTCCAGAARTCGTCACCCTCTTTGGCATARAAGCGYGCMAGCACCATTTTATGAACCTCMGACGCCCCATCCACGATSCGSGCRCAGCGGGCATARCGGTAAATCCATTGWGCCARVGTRTCTTTGGAATAGCCVCGCGCACCRTTGAGCTGRATGGCGGTATCRGCAGCCTTGTKCAGRGTRTCCGCCACATGRATTTTGGCCATSGATACTTCYTTGCGGGCATAATCCCCTTGRTCAAGTTTCCATGCRGCATGSGCCGTCARATGYCGCCCRACGGCAATRTCRTGCGCCAATTCACCCATTTTGAGTTGAACTGATTCCCGGTCCGCAAGACGTATTCCAAAGCCTTCACGCCTGGAGGTATATTCGGCGGCAATTTCCATGCAGCGTTTGGAAAGTCCGAGCCAGCGCATACAATGGGTCAACCGTGCAGGGCCAAGCCGGGTCTGGGTTATACGCAGACCGTCGCCAACTTCCATCAACCGGTCGCTATCGTCGATCTCAAGCCCRTCAAATTCCAGTTCGCAAACGCCGCCATGTTCGTCCGGCCCCATATTTTCAATGCGCCGTACAATCCGCCAACCCGGCTGATCACGGTGAAACATGAAGGCACTAAGATGCCTGCGTTTCTCATCCTGGTTCTGATCGGTCCGCACCATCAAAATAAAATGGTCCGATACATCGGCTGCTGAAATGAACCATTTTTCGCCGTGGATTTTCCACTTGTTGCCGATCTTTTCAGCGCTCGTCTGGATCATCCCCGGATCCGACCCGCCACCCGGATGCGGTTCGGTCATCACAAATGAAGAATTGACCTTGCCCGCCACAATCGGGTCCAGCCAGCGATCTTTCTGATCTTCAGTGGCGATCCGTTCAAGAACCCGCATATTGCCGTCATCAGGAGCCGCACAATTAAAAATGCATGGCCCGAAAATCGACCGGTTGGCAACCTCGTAAAGTGCTGATTGTTCGAGCATGGTAAGCCCCATGCCGCCACGTTCTTTTGATATTTGCGGCGCCCATATGCCGGCGTCTCGCGCTTCAGCTCGCATCTCGTCGCGGACGGACATTTTCAGATTTTCATATTCGTTGTAATTGTCCGGGTTTTGTTCAAGTGGAATGACACGCTCTTCAATGAAGGCCGCTGCCTTCKYGCAAAGYGCAACAACAGAATCGCTAACCTGATAATCCATATAAAAACTCCAYTCCCYTGGTTNSYGTYRRAGCCTAGCCGCTTGRYCAGCCTCTCAACATACCCGAAAWTGCATGGCAGCCATGCGCACACATAAATATTTCTAATTTTGGATGATCAGCTTTAACGCGGAAAGGCCAGAACATGGCCACCATCAACGGTAATTGTCGTTCCGGTCATGAAGCCTGCAGCTTTGTCGGATGCCATCAGCAATAATGTACCATCCAGATCGGACGGTGCACCGATCCGTCGTTGCGGGATGACCTCAATCATCGCCTTGCCCTGATCCGTCTCGAAAAAGGCGGAGTTGATGTCGGTCAGAATATATCCAGGCGCAATTGCGTTGACCCGGATGTTGTTCCGCGCCAGCTCCACCGCCATCGACCGCGTCATCTGGATCACCGCCGCCTTGGTAACCGCATACCCGGTCATTGTCGCCGCGACCCGGCGGCCCAGAATTGAAGCAATATTGATAATCGATCCGGCAACATTGGCGGCGATCATGCGCCGCGCACTTTCCTGACCCACATACCAGACCCCATCAAGATTGACGTCCATAATGGCGCGCCAATCCTCTGGCGAAAAGTCAACAACTGACCCGCGCTTGGCGATGCCTGCATTGTTGACAAGAATGCTCGCGGTCCCAAATGGCTTTTCAACTTCATCAAAACTGCTGGCAATCGATGCCTGATCCGACACATCCATCTCGACCGCCGCCGCAACGCCGCCATCGGCTTCAATCTCTCGAACCAGTTCAGCAAGCTTGTCGGCGCGCCGCGCCGCCACAATAACTTTCGCACCATACGCCGCCAACACCCGCGCAAATCTGTGGCCCAACCCGCTTGATGCGCCGGTCACCAGGGCAACCCGTCCTTGAAGTGAAAACAATTCATCCGCTTTGGTGATCAAAATAAATTCCTTTTTCCGTGTCAATTTTCATATCTACCAGCCATCATCGCCTCGAGCCAGACTAGGTTCATCAATCCGCCTGATCACCATGTCCAGATGAGGCACCGGCACCAAATCCCTTCGCTTTGCCGGATCGCCAACAAGCGGCTAAAAATCCACCAGCGCCCGTTTATTCATATAGGCCTGATCGGAATAGCGTGACCAATCGGCTGCTTGCCTGCGAAACGCCAAAAAGCTCTCGTAAATCTCTTTGGTCATGGCATCATTGTTGCCAGCATCAGCGAGCACATCTTTAGCTGCATTGCCAAATCCCTGAAACACCTCGTCTGGAAATTCCCACAAGACAACATCATGTTCGTTGATCAGGACATTTAGCGCCGCCAGATTCCTGGCATTATGCTCCGCATGATCAAAGTTGTTTTCAGCCAACGCGCAGGTCTCAAACATCAATTTATCGGCGTCCGACAATCCGTCCCAGAGTTTTTTTGAGAGCCCCAGACCCAACATGCTGCCAGGTTCCTGAAAGCCCGGATAATAATAATTTTTCACAA
>JAESRU010000161.1 GCA_016764455.1 Hyphomicrobiales bacterium
GGGCCTTGATGGGTTCGAACATGATGCGTCAGGCTGTGCCTTTGGTTAAAGCCGAAGCACCGCTGGTTGGTACTGGTATCGAAGAAGTTGTGGCGCGGGATTCCGGCGCTGCGATTGCGGCCCGGCGTACTGGCATTGTGGATCAGGTTGATGCCACCCGTATTGTTGTGCGGGCGACCGAAGAGGAAGATGCCTCCAAGTCGGGCGTTGATATCTACAATCTGCTCAAGTTCCAGCGTTCGAACCAGAATACCTGCATCAACCAGCGCCCGCTGGTGAAGATCGGGGATGAGGTTGTGAACGGGGATATCATTGCTGATGGTCCGTCAACCGATATGGGTGATTTGGCGCTCGGGCGAAATGTGCTCGTCGCGTTCATGCCTTGGATGGGCTATAACTTTGAGGATTCCATCCTTATTTCCGAGCGTGTTGTGCGTGATGACGTGTTCACATCAATTCATATCGARGAATTTGATGTAATGGCGCGCGACACCAAGCTTGGGCCGGAAGACATTACCCGCGACATTCCAAATGTTGCTGAAGAAGCCCTTCGTAACCTGGATGAAGCTGGCATTGTTTATATCGGTGCTGAGGTAAGTGCCGGCGATATTCTGGTGGGCAAGATCACGCCGAAGGGCGAATCTCCGATGACCCCGGAAGAAAAGCTGCTGCGCGCCATCTTTGGTGAGAAAGCTGCGGATGTTCGCGATTCTTCTCTCAAAGTGCCGTCAGGTGTTAAGGGAACCGTTGTTGAAGTTCGGGTCTTTAACCGCCACGGGATCGACAAGGACGAACGCGCCCAGGCGATCGAGCGGGAAGAGATTGAACGCCTTGCCAAGGACAGGGACGACGAAGTTGCGATCCTGGACCGGAACGTGTTTGGCCGTTTGCGTGATATCATTATCGGCAAGATTGCTGCCAGTGGTCCAAGAGCTGTGACGGTGGATTCAAAGATCACCGAAGCAATGCTTGAAGAAATGTCTCACGGGCAATGGTGGCAGATCGGCCTCAAGAATGACAAGGCGATGGAAGAAATTGAATCCATCCACGGTCAGTATGACGAGGCCAAAAAGCTTCTTGAACAGCGCTTTGTCGACAAGGTCGACAAGTTGCWGCGGGGCGAYGAATTGCTCCCCGGYGTCATGAAAATGGTCAAGGTCTTTGTTGCCGTGAAGCGCAAGGTGCAGCCCGGTGATAAAATGGCCGGTCGTCATGGCAACAAGGGCGTGATCTCACGCATCCTGCCAATCGAAGACATGCCGTATCTTGATGATGGTACTCATGTTGATGTGGTGCTGAACCCGCTTGGGGTGCCGAGCCGCATGAATGTGGGACAGATTCTGGAAACCCATCTTGGGTGGGCATGTCGTGGGCTGGGCCAACAGATCGGCGATGCCATCGATTCACAAAGACGCGACGGCAAAATTGCGCCGTTGAAAAAGCGTCTTGATGCAATCTACGGCAAAGACGAAACCATTGCCTCTCTGGATGATGTTCAGCTTTTGGAGCTTGGCAACAATCTACGTAACGGTGTTCCGATCGCGACGCCTGTTTTCGACGGGGCGCACGAATCTGATATTGTCGAGATGCTGGAACTGGCTGGTCTAGATGCCTCTGGTCAGGTGACACTTTACGATGGCCGGACCGGGGAAGCTTTTGATCGCAAGGTAACGGTTGGATATATCTATATCCTCAAACTGCACCATCTTGTTGATGATAAAATCCATGCCCGTTCCATCGGCCCCTACAGCCTCGTTACCCAACRGCCGCTTGGCGGTAAGGCCCAGTTTGGTGGCCAGAGATTTGGGGAAATGGAGGTTTGGGCGCTCGAAGCTTATGGCGCGGCCTACACGTTGCAGGAAATGCTGACTGTGAAGTCGGATGATGTTGCCGGGCGTACCAAGGTCTATGAAGCCATTGTTCGTGGTGATGACGCGTTTGAATCCGGGATCCCGGAATCCTTCAATGTTCTTGTGAAGGAAATGCGTTCGCTTGGCCTCAATGTCGAGTTGTTGGAAGAAAAGAAAGACGGGTCGGAGGAGGGGACAACCCTGCCAGGCCCGGCACAGGCTGCCGAATAGGRARCAATCCCTAAACGACACCCTTTTTTGAATTCTTGAAGCGGGGGTTGGCTGAAATTACGCAGCCACCCTCAAAGGAGAGACCGGATGAATCAAGAAATTGCCAGCGTCTTTGGGTCGCAAAATTTGCCAAAGCACGAGAATTTTGACGAAATCAGAATTTCGATCGCTAGTCCCGAAAAGATATTTAGCTGGTCTTTTGGTGAAATCAAAAAGCCCGAGACAATCAATTACCGGACCTTCAAGCCGGAACGTGATGGCTTGTTCTGTGCGCGTRTTTTTGGCCCGATCAAGGATTACGAATGCTTGTGCGGCAAATATAAACGCATGAAGTATAAAGGCGTTATCTGCGAAAAATGTGGCGTTGAAGTCACTTTGTCACGGGTTCGCCGGGAGCGGATGGGCCATATCGAACTGGCGGCTCCTGTTGCTCATATCTGGTTCATGAAATCACTGCCGAGCCGCATCGGATTGATGCTCGACATGATGCTCAAGGATCTTGAGCGTATCCTGTATTTCGAGAGCTATGTGGTAACTGAGCCTGGTCTCACGACTTTGACCTTGAACCAGTTGATGAGCGAAGAAGAATATCTCGAAGCACAAACCGAATTTGGTATCGACAGCTTTACGGCTGGTATTGGTGCGGAAGCCATTCGTGAAATGCTGATGGCGCTGGATCTTGAGCAATTGAGCATCGATATCCGTAAGGAAATCGAAGAAGCAACTACAGAACTCAAGCCCAAAAAGCTGGCCAAGCGGCTCAAGCTGATTGAAGCCTTTACCCATTCTGGCAACCGTCCGGAATGGATGATCTTGACTGTTATTCCGGTTATTCCGCCGGACCTGCGTCCGCTGGTGCCGCTCGATGGTGGCCGGTTTGCTACATCTGATCTCAACGACCTTTATCGTCGTGTGATCAACCGGAACAACCGWTTGAARCGTCTTATTGAATTGCGCGCACCTGATATCATCATCCGGAACGAAAAGCGGATGCTGCAGGAAGCTGTTGATGCGCTGTTTGACAATGGTCGGCGTGGCCGCACCATTACAGGTGCCAACAAGCGCCCGCTCAAGTCTTTGTCCGATATGCTGAAAGGCAAGCAGGGGCGTTTCCGCCAGAATTTGCTCGGCAAGCGGGTCGATTATTCTGGTCGTTCGGTCATCGTTGTGGGTCCTGAATTGAAACTGCATCAATGCGGCCTGCCAAAGAAAATGGCACTTGAATTGTTCAAGCCGTTTATCTATTCGCGCCTTGAAGCCAAGGGGCTGTCGGCAACGGTCAAGCAAGCCAAGAAACTGGTCGAGAAGGAAAAGCCCGAAGTTTGGGATATTCTCGATGAAGTGATCCGCGAGCATCCGATTCTTTTGAACCGGGCGCCTACCCTGCATAGGCTTGGCATCCAGGCATTTGAACCGGTGCTGATTGAAGGCAAGGCGATCCAGCTTCATCCGCTGGTTTGTACGGCCTTCAACGCTGACTTTGACGGCGACCAGATGGCSGTTCAYGTGCCRCTGTCGCTCGAMGCSCAGCTTGAAGCCCGKGTKCTGATGATGTCSACCAACAACATYCTSMRYCCYGCCAACGGMMARCCGATTATYGTGCCGTCACAGGATATCGTGCTCGGTCTCTATTATGTCACCCAGATGCTCGACAACGAGCCGGGTGAAGGAATGATCATCGGCTCGATTGCTGAAGCGCATCACGCATTGGATGCAGGGGTTGTAACCCTTCATGCCAAGGTGAAGGCGCGTTTCACAACGATTGATGAAGATGGCAACGAGGTTACGGAACTCAATGATACAACCGTTGGCCGGATGTTCATCGGTGAGGTTTTGCCAAAGAACGTAAAAGTCCCGTTTGAGGTTTGTAACCGTCTACTGACCAAGAAAGAAACATCCGCACTGATCGATACTGTGTATCGTCRTTGTGGGCAGAAAGAGACTGTCATTTTCTGCGACCAGATCATGGCACTTGGTTTCTATCATGCTTGTAAATCAGGYATTTCGTTTGGCATGGATGACATGGTCATTCCGGAAGCCAAGCAAAGGCTGGTTGAAGAAACCCGTAAATTGGCGTCCGAATATGAGCAGCAATATAATGAYGGCCTGATCACCCGGGGCGAGAAATACAACAAGGTTGTTGACGCCTGGGCGAAATGTACGGACCGGGTTGCTGATGAAATGTCAGCCGGGATTTCAACGATCAAGATTGACGAAGAGACCAAACGGACCCTTCCGATCAACTCGATCTATATGATGTCCCATTCGGGCGCTCGTGGCTCTCCCGCCCAGATGAAACAGCTGGCTGGTATGCGTGGTCTGATGGCCAAACCGTCGGGTGAAATTATTGAGACACCGATTATTTCGAACTTTAAAGAAGGTTTGTCGGTTCTTGAATATTTCAACTCCACCCATGGTGCCCGCAAGGGCCTCGCGGATACGGCGCTGAAAACTGCCAACTCGGGCTATCTGACCCGCCGACTTGTTGATGTTGCACAGGATTGCATCATCACCGAGCTGGATTGTGGCACGACGGACGGTATGCACGTGGAAACGGTTGTGGATTCAGGGGAAGTCATTGCTTCTCTCGGATATCGCATTCTTGGCCGGACTGCGGCAGAAGATCTCGTTGATCCTGAAACTGCTGAAGTCATCATCAAGGCAGGAACCTTGATTGATGAAGCCCATGTGGAKYWGGTCTCMAAWTCCAATGTTSAGGAAGCTCAGGTGCGYTCAGTSCTSACMTGCGAAACCCGCGTTGGTGTTTGTGCWGCTTGTTAYGGYCGTGATCTGGCWCGTGGTACRCCGGTYAATATCGGCGAAGCRGTYGGTGTTATTGCSGCYCAATCGATCGGCGAGCCTGGCACCCAGCTTACCATGCGGACCTTCCATATTGGTGGYACGGCTCAGGTTGTTGACCAATCCTATGTGGAATCAAATTACGAGGGCGTGGTTTCGATCCGCAATCGTAATCTGGTGAAAAACTCTGACGGTAACCTGATCTCCATGGGCCGGAATATGGCTATCGTGATCAGCGACAGTGCTGGCAAGGAACGTGCAGTCTACCGGATTTCTTTCGGCGCCCGTGTGCGGGTTGACGATGGTGACAAGGTGGAACGCGGTCAGCGTCTTGCTGAATGGGATCCCTATACCCGTCCAATCCTGAGTGAAGTGGATGGCTTCATTGAGTTTGAAGACCTGGTCGATGGTGCATCGGTCACGGAATCTTTTGATGAAGCAACCGGTATTACCAAGCGCGTCATCATTGACTGGCGGACAAACCTGCGTGGGGCCGACCTTAAACCGGCTCTGGTGATCAAGGACAAGTCAGGCGAAATCATCAAGCTCGAACGTGGCCCAGAGGCCCGGTATCTGCTCTCTGTGGATGCGATCATTCCAACAGAAGCCGGTAGCAAGATCAAAGCCGGTGATGCGATTGCCCGTGTGCCAATGGAAAGCGCCAAGACCCGCGATATTACCGGTGGTCTGCCGCGCGTTGCTGAGCTTTTCGAAGCCCGGCGGCCGAAGGATCATGCGGTTATTGCCGAGATCTCTGGTGAAGTTAAGTTTGGACGTGACTATAAGAACAAGCGCCGGATTTCCATTGTTCCACTAAGTGCCGATGAAGAGCCTGCGGAATATCTGGTTCCAAAGGGCCGACATCTCCATGTGCAAGAAGGTGACTTTATCGAGAAGGGTGAATACCTGCTCGATGGCCATCCGGCACCGCATGACATTCTTGCGGTATCTGGTGTGGAAGCTCTTGCGGCTTATCTCATTGATGAGATCCAGGAAGTGTATCGTTTGCAGGGCGTTGGCATCAACGACAAGCATATCGAGACCATTGTCAGTCAGATGTTGCGCAAGATTGAAGTTACCGAACCTGGTGACACTGACTTGCTTCCAGGCGAACAGATGGACCGGGTTGATTTCAACGATATCAACGACAAGTTGACCAGGTTTGGACGGTTAAAGAGCAAAACACCTGCGACAGCTGTACCGGTGCTGCTTGGTATTACCAAAGCGTCATTGCAGACCMGGAGCTTTATCTCAGCCGCGTCCTTCCAGGAAACCACGCGGGTGCTGACCGAAGCTGCGGTCCACGGCAAGGTCGATTATCTTGAAGGCCTCAAGGAAAATGTCATCGTCGGACGGCTTATTCCTGCCGGTACCGGATCGATCATCAGCGACATTCGCATTGTTGCCAACAAACGGGATTCCCTGATTGTTGCGGAACGCGCGAAGATTGCTGAAGAGGCTGCAATTGCTGCAAATATGGTGTTGATTGGTGACGGAACGGGCGACGCGGCTGAAGAGCCTGCGGCAGAAACGCCGGACGCCTAGACTTTCGCCAACACGAATAATGGGGCCGTGTCTTTGCAAGACGCGGCCCTTTTTCGTTATTCTTTGATGATCGGTAATTCCTGATCCGCCCGGCGCGAGAGAAGGCGTGGCGGGCCGTCCTGGATCARGATGTTTTCTTCATGCACCATCGTGAAATCATCGCCGTAATTGAGCCCGGGTTCCAGGGTCATGACCATGCCGGCTTTGAGAATTGTCTCATCGAAGGGGATGATTGAGGGGCTTTCTGTCAATTGCATGCCCAACCCGTGGCCCATACGGCCAACATTGCCGGGTGCAAAACCTCCTTCTTCCATTTTGCAGGCCATGGCTCTGAACAGATCACCCATGGAAGCGCCGGGGCGCGCAGCGGCCAGCCCGGCATCGATTGCCTGGTGAAGAATTTTGTAGACGCGTTGRTTCAGATCATCGGCTTTGCCAAAGGCGTAGTTGCGGTCGAAATCGCAAAAATACCCGTCGAACATGCTGCCGGTATCCAAAATGAGTATATCACCGGTCTCAGCTTTGCGMCTTCCGGGAGGCGATATGATATCGCGATATCCGCCAGCACCGGTTGCACCCACTAGGTAGGATACATCGTCGGCACCGCGTCTCAGCAAATCGATTTTGAATTCGCGGAAAATCTCGGTTTCACTCATACCAATATTGATCAACCCGGGCAGGGCGGCAAAAGCATCAGACGCGATGCCACAGATATGAGCAATCTTGGCAATTTCAGATTCAGATTTAATATGCCTTTGCGAGAACAAAATGTCGGTGGCATCAACAAACGATGTGCCGTTGAGTTTGTTTTGGAGTTTTCTAAAATCCAGGACCGGCATGCGAAGGTGGGTCTCTCGCCCCATGGGAAGGCCAATCGAGCCTGAATGTTTGATTGCTTCACGCAATGTATCAGCCAACATTCCGATCCCGTCATCATCAGGGTGTGGGGATGCCCATGTTCGGATGTCGCTTATCCATGTGCGGGCCATGCATTCCCGACCAATTTCAGGAATGACAGCGATTGGCTTGCCGGACGCCGGGATTACCAGAAACCAGGGCCGGGTTGGGCTTTGCCAGAATTGAGTGAAGAACCCCGTGAAATATCTAATCTCTGCCTCGGTTGTCAGCAGAATTGCGGACATATTTTCGCGCTGCATTGCTGCCTGAATATTTTCGGTACGAACTTCGAATTCAGAATTTGGAAATCCGCGCAGTGGCGTTATGTTTGTGCGGCTGGCCACGCTCTAGGCCCCTTCGGCGATAATGCGCGCATAGGCGGCGGGGTCGGTGGCACCTTCCGATCCGATCAGTAAAATCCTTGATTGATCGGTTAATCCCAAATCGGCCCGGATTCTTACATCGCGACTGGCGGCGATTAGGGCAATCAACCCGGCCACAGCAGATTCGCCGGCAACAATAGGTTTGTCACCAGCCGCGCCGGATGCCAGCAGCCTTACCGCAGGCGCCACGCCGGCTTCGGCAACGGTGAGGAAATCAGACGCCCCGCGCGCCAATATTTCCCAGGCAATCATGGAAACTTCGCCACAGGACAACCCGGCCATGACAGATTCTTCTTCAATTTCGACTTTGACCGGATGCCCCGCTTCCGCGCTTTCCGTCAGGCATGGCGCGAGCGCTGGCTCAACCACAATGATCCGTGGCATATCGGCCCCGAGCTTGATCCAGAAGGCCGCGCATATGGCGCACGCCAAACCACCGACACCGCCCTGGACAAATACATGGGTAGGGAGATTTGAGTGATCGAGAGAATTCATAATCTCATCAACRATCAGGGTATATCCGGTCATGACCTGSCGRGGYGGTTCGGTATAACCGGGCCACGATGTATCGGAGACAAGRTGCCAGCCATTCKCTTCCGCCGTCTTGGCTGCAATGCGRACAGAYTCGTCGTARTTTCCTTCAATGCGCTCAACCACGGCACCAAATGCTTCCATTGCCTGTTTGCGTTCTTCGCTCACACCTTCATGGATAAAGATGTGGCATTTGCATCCGGCGTTCTTTGCACCCCAGGCTAGCGATCGACCGTGATTTCCGGCCGTCGCTGATGTGATCGTTATATCTGTGCCAAAGGTCGCGCAGATTTGTTTCACCGCATAGGCACCGCCGAGCGCTTTGAAACTACCAAGACCAAAACGGGGTCCTTCATCTTTGTAGAATATCTGATCAATGTCTAGTTCCCTGGCCAGTTGATCCAAACGATGAAGCGGGGTGGGCTGATACCCCGACCAGGATGTTATTTCCCGCCGGGCAGATTSGAGGGAATCAATGGAGAAATAATGCGCAAATGTGTCCGGCCAGGATTCGTGTGCTTGTACCCGGCACACATGCTTTCCGATCAGGTTTTCGATCTCGTAAAATTCATCCAACATCTGATGCTCAAATCTCTCAAAATACGGTTTTCCAACAGCTTGTATGTCTGTATCATCGGAAATGGCCAATAAACAAGGTAGATCAGGCATCTTCGAGGCACTTCGGGAGATCTGATCTGGCAATTAATAATGGACGAAATATCCTTGTTTTTCGGGCTTGACGCACTGCAACACCAGGGTTATGTTTCGCCCGCAATATCAGCAGGCGGTAGATTTAGCCGATCGGTACGCTCCAAGTACCTGATTTTTAATCTAAACGCTGTTGGCAAAGCAGAAGTCGGAATGATTGCACGACCGTCCTGAATGTTCAGGTTGGTCCTCTGTCCTCTGGCAACCGGACGCAAATTAGCGTGCCGGGGATTTTTATTTGGCCAAACCATAGGTGATATGGACTGGTAAAAAAGAGCGGAACGTAAGTAATGCCTACGATCAACCAGCTGATCCGTAACCCGCGGAAACAACCTCGCAAGCGCAACAAGGTGCCTGCGATGGAAGCATGCCCACAAAAGCGTGGCGTATGTACCCGGGTTTATACGACAACCCCGAAAAAGCCGAACTCGGCACTTCGTAAGGTTGCCAAGATTCGCCTCACCAACGGTTTTGAAGTGATCGGATATATTCCAGGCGAGGGGCATACCCTGCAGGAACATTCGGTTGTTGTTATCCGTGGCGGTCGTGTGAAGGATTTGCCGGGCGTGCGTTACCATGTCATTCGCGGTGTTCTGGATACCGGTGGTGTTCAGGGCCGGAAGCAGCGGCGCTCAAAATATGGTGCAAAGCGGCCTAAGTAATTCGCCCGACGCCAATTTAGAAACAGTTCGAACCAAGAGAAGTTAGTTATATGTCTCGTCGCCATAAAGCGGAAAAACGTGAGATTATTCCGGATGCAAAATTCGGGGATCTGATCCTGACCAAATTCATGAATTCGATCATGCTGGCTGGCAAAAAGTCTGCCGCTGAACGGATTGTTTATGGTGCTTTTGATCAGGTCGTGGAAAAGTCGAAGCAGGACCCGCTCGAAGTGTTCCATACTGCGCTGGAAAATATCAAACCGTCGGTTGAGGTTCGCTCCCGTCGGGTTGGTGGTGCCACGTATCAGGTGCCTGTTGAGGTTCGCCCCGACCGCCGTCAGGCGTTGGCCATTCGTTGGTTGATCGCTGCGGCGCGGGCTAGAAATGAAAAGACAATGGTAGAGCGGCTGAGCGGCGAATTGCTTGATGCATTCAATAGCCGCGGTTCCGCTGTCAAGAAACGCGAAGATACCCATCGGATGGCTGAAGCCAACCGGGCATTCTCGCATTACCGCTGGTAGTTTTGAAAGGTCGATCCCATGGCACGCAGCCATAAAATTGAGGATTATCGGAATTTCGGCATCATGGCTCACATTGATGCTGGTAAGACGACTACAACCGAACGTATCCTTTATTACACCGGCAAAAGCCACAAAATGGGCGAGGTCCATGATGGGGCCGCGACGATGGATTGGATGGAGCAGGAGCAGGAACGGGGGATTACGATCACCTCGGCTGCGACCACTACATCTTGGAATGGCAGGCGTCTGAATATCATTGATACCCCTGGCCATGTGGATTTCACGATTGAAGTCGAGCGCTCATT
Organism: Hyphomicrobiales bacterium; assembly: GCA_016764455.1. Lineage (GTDB taxonomy): Bacteria > Pseudomonadota > Alphaproteobacteria > Rhizobiales > NORP267 > NORP267. Next base: position 10,433 of record JAESRU010000161.1, read on the forward strand.
GCGTGTGCTTGATGGTGCGATTGCTCTGCTGGACGCAAATGCCGGTGTCGAGCCGCAAACCGAAACGGTTTGGCGCCAGGCCGACAAGTATAATGTTCCGCGCATGATTTTCGTCAACAAGATGGACAAGATCGGCGCTGATTTCTACAARTCCGTTGAAATGATTAAAGATCGACTGGGTGGCAACCCGCTGGTTATTCAGTTGCCAATCGGAGCGGAATCCGACCTTAAGGGTCTGGTTGATCTGGTCCGGATGAAGGGTGTCGTCTGGGAAGAAGAAGATCTTGGCGCCAAGTTCCATGATGTGGACATCCCGGAAGACCTTGTTGAACGGGCTGCGGAATACCGCGAAAAAATGGTCGAAATGGCAGTTGAGCTCGATGAAGATGCTCTGGAAGCCTATCTCGACGGCAAAGAGCCTGATGAGGCAACCCTCAAAAGGTTGATCCGTAAGGGTACTTGCGACAATACATTTGTTCCAATTCTTTGTGGTTCGGCTTTCAAGAACAAAGGCGTGCAACCGCTTCTTGATGCCGTGGTTGATTATCTGCCGAGCCCGGTTGATGTGCCGCCGATTAAAGGCATCAATCCAAATACTGACGAAGACAWGGTTCGTATATCAAGCGATGACGAGCCTGTTTCCATGCTGGCCTTTAAGGTCATGAATGACCCGTTTGTTGGATCGCTTACATTTTGCCGGATTTATTCAGGCGTGATCGAGACCGGTGCTTCGCTGCTGAATTCTGTCAAGGACAAGCGCGAACGTGTTGGTCGGATGTTGTTGATGCATTCAAACAGCCGTGAAGACATCAAGGAAGCCCGGGCTGGCGACATTGTTGCTCTTGCTGGACTGAAGAATGTAACCACCGGCGATACGCTTTGTGACATGAACAAGCCGGTTATCCTGGAACGGATGGAATTCCCTGATCCGGTTATTGAAATCGCGATTGAGCCGAAAACCAAGGCCGACCAGGAAAAAATGGGCACTGCTTTGCATCGTCTCGCTCAGGAAGACCCGTCTTTCCGCGTGACGTCCGATCAGGAATCTGGCCAAACCATCATCAAGGGTATGGGCGAGTTGCATCTGGATATTCTGGTTGATCGCATGAGACGTGAATTCAAGGTTGAAGCTAATATTGGTCAGCCGCAGGTTGCGTATCGTGAAACGATCACCAAAGCGACCAAGGTTGATTACACTCACAAGAAGCAGACCGGTGGTTCCGGGCAGTTTGCCCGCGTCAAATTGACTGTGGAGCCGAATGAAGTCGGTGCCGGGTTTGAATTCGAAAGCAAGATCGTTGGCGGTAACGTGCCGAAGGAATATATTCCGGGCGTCGAAAAAGGCGTTAACAGCGTGATGACGTCTGGTATTCTCGCCGGCTTCCCGATGGTTGATGTGAAAGTTACCCTGACGGACGGCGCCTATCATGATGTAGATTCGAGCGTCATGGCATTCGAGATTGCATCTCGTGCAGCATTTCGCGAAGCCATTCATACCGCGGCGCCGAAATTGCTTGAGCCGATGATGAAGGTCGAAGTTGTTTCACCGGAAGAATATACCGGCGGTATTATTGGCGATTTGACCTCGCGTCGTGGCCAGGTTTTGGGTCAGGATATGCGCGGCAACGCGACTGTGGTGAATGCCATGGTGCCGCTTGCCAACATGTTTGGTTATGTAAGTACGCTTCGTTCCATGAGCCAGGGACGGGCTCAGTTTACGATGCAGTTTGATCATTATTCGCGGGTGCCTCAGGCAGTCGCGGACGAGGTACAGGCAAAGTTTGCCTAAATTCAATTGGTATTTGGTAAGGCCAGAAGATAGCGGAGAAGTTTGATGGCGAAAGAGAAATTTGAACGTAACAAGCCGCATTGCAATGTTGGCACGATTGGTCATGTTGACCACGGCAAGACGACATTGACGGCAGCGATTACGAAGGTTTTGGCGGAAGCCAGTGGCGGTGAGTCTGTCGCTTTTGACATGATCGACAAGGCACCTGAAGAGCGTGCCCGCGGGATCACGATTTCGACCGCTCATGTGGAATATGAAACCGAGAACCGGCATTACGCCCATGTGGATTGCCCGGGCCATGCGGATTATGTGAAAAACATGATCACGGGTGCGGCGCAGATGGATGGCGGCATTCTTGTTGTATCAGCAGCTGATGGCCCGATGCCCCAGACCCGCGAGCATATCTTGCTTGCCCGTCAGGTTGGTGTGCCAGCGCTTGTTGTTTACATGAACAAGGTTGACCAGGTTGATGACCCGGAGCTTCTTGAGCTTGTCGAGATGGAAATCCGTGAGCTGCTGAGCTCTTATGATTTCCCGGGCGACGATATTCCGATCATCCAGGGCTCGGCTCTGGCGGCGTTAGAAGGCCGCGACGACGAGATCGGCAAAGAGAGCATTATCAAGCTGATGGCAGCGGTTGACGAATATATTCCGCAGCCGGATCGTCCTGTTGACCAGCCGTTCTTGATGCCGATCGAGGATGTGTTCTCGATTTCGGGTCGTGGCACGGTTGTAACTGGCCGGATCGAGCGCGGCGTTGTGAATATCGGCGACGAAATTGAAATCATGGGCATCCGTGACACCACCAAGACCACGTGTACGGGTGTTGAGATGTTCCGCAAGCTGCTTGATCGCGGTGAAGCTGGTGACAATGTTGGTGTGCTGCTTCGTGGTACGAAGCGCGAAGATGTTGAGCGCGGGCAGGTATTGTGCAAGCCGGGTTCGATCAACCCGCATACCCGTTTCAAGGCTGAAGCCTATATCTTGACCAAGGATGAGGGTGGCCGTCATACGCCGTTCTTCACGAATTATCGTCCGCAGTTTTACTTCCGGACGACGGATGTGACCGGTGTTGTGCATTTGCCCGAGGGAACCGAGATGGTTATGCCTGGCGACAATTGCGCGGTTGAAGTTGAATTGATTGTACCGATCGCCATGGAGGAGAAGCTGCGCTTCGCCATCCGTGAAGGCGGCCGAACAGTCGGCGCCGGCGTCGTTGCAGGCATTATTGAGTAACTGAAACAGAAATCATGCGTCTTAGCAGRCGCATGATTTTGCCAGAGGCAAACTTATGAACGCACAGAATATTCGAATTCGGCTCAAGGCCTTCGATCATCGTATYCTYGATGTWTCGACCCGYGARATCGTCAGTACGGCAAAACGTACCGGCGCGCAGGTTCGTGGTCCTATTCCKCTGCCGACACGGATCGAACGGTTYACTGTYAACCGYTCGCCCCATATCGACAAGAAAAGCCGCGAGCARTTYGAAATTCGCACGCACAAACGTTTGTTRGACATCATTGACCCYACACCMCAAACCGTGGACGCGCTTATGAAGCTCGACCTGGCAGCCGGTGTAGACGTCGAAATCAAGCTTTAATTCAAGTCGGGAGAGGGCTGCGTCATGCGCTCTGGAGTGATAACGCAAAAGGTCGGGATGACCAGGATATTTACGGATGCCGGTGAGCATATACCGGTGACCGTCCTGAAACTCGACAATTGCCAGGTTGTTGGTCAGATGACTGATGACAAAAATGGATATACAGCCCTGCAATTGGGCGTTGGTTCACGCAAACCCAAGAATGTTACGCGCGCCGTGCGTGGACATTTTGCGGTGGCGAAAGTTGAACCCAAACGCAAACTTGCAGAGTTTCGTGTCAGTGAAGAAAACCTGATTGAAGTTGGTGCTGAAATCACGGCTGATCATTATGTACCTGGTCAGTTTGTTGATGCGACCGGGATCACCCAGGGTAAGGGTTTTGCCGGCGCGATGAAGCGGCATAATTTTCGCGGCTTGCGCGCTACTCATGGTATTTCGGTCTCGCACAGAAGCCATGGTTCGACTGGTAACAGCCAGGATCCGGGCAAGGTTTTCAAAGGCAAGAAGATGGCCGGCCACATGGGCGATGTTCGTGTGACGACACAAAACCTTGTGATTGTTAAAACTGACATTGATCGCGGTTTGATCATGGTCAAGGGTGCGATCCCCGGCTCCAAGGGCGGTTGGGTGTTTTTGAACGACGCCATTAAAAAGGCTTTGCCTGAAGATGCGCCGGTTCCTGGTGCTTTCCGGATAGTTGGTGAAAAGAAAGCCGCTGAAGTAGCCGAAAAGCAAGTGGAAGAGGCAATTGTTGAGGCGGAAGCTGCAACGGAAGCGCCGGTAGCTGATGCACCGGCTGCGGAAACTACTCCGGAAGCATCCAAAMAWGRTGSWRGMGASGSGSMARMMWAARRAGACGCATAATGGAATTGCAGGTCTCCACATTTGACGGCAAAAAATCTGGTTCGGTGGAAGTGTCTGATGGCGTTTTCGGACTTGAGCCACGCGCCGATATTCTTCACCGTATGGTGCGATACCAATTGGCCAAGCGCCAACAGGGTAGCCACGCGACGAAGGGCCGGTCTGAAATTTCACTGACTGGTGCCAAATTTGGCAACCAGAAGGGTGGCGGTCGTGCCCGTCATGGGTCACGGCGTTCGAACATCTTTATTGGTGGTGGTAAGGCCCACGGTCCGGTTCAACATAGTCATGCGATTTCACTGCCGAAAAAGGTCCGCGCGCTTGCGTTGCGGCACGCGCTTTCGGCCAAAGTTAAATCCGGTGATTTGGTTGTGCTCAAGGATATCAAAATCAAGGAAGCCAAAACCAAGGCTCTCCAAGTTAGCTTCGAGAAGCTTGGTCTTGGATCCGCGCTGATCATTGATGGCGCCGAGATTGAAAACAATTTCCGCCTCGCTGCCCAAAATATCCCATTGGTCAATGTGCTTCCGGTGCAAGGTATCAATGTTTACGACATTCTGCGTAGTGACAAACTGGTCCTCACCACGGCCGCAATCGAAGCCCTGGAGGAACGGTTCAAATGATGAATGTTTCGCATTACGACGTAATCGTCGCACCGGTCATCACAGAAAAGTCCACAATGGCTTCGGAAGCGAACCAGGTGGTTTTCCGGGTGGCAAAATCGGCCAACAAGCCGCAGATCAAGGCAGCCGTCGAAGCGCTGTTTGATGTGAAGGTGAAAGCAGTAAACACCCTTGTTCGCAAGGGTAAGATCAAGCGGTTTCGCGGGCATCGTGGTCGCCAGAGTGATTTCAAAAATGCAGTCGTCACCCTCGAAGAGGGCCATTCGATTGACGTGGCAACCGGGCTTTAGGGCGCGGCACAGGTTAATAGGCAAAAGAGCATGGCATTAAAATCATATAAGCCGACGTCTCCGGGACAACGTGGCCTCGTGCTGGTTGACCGCTCACACCTTTGGAAGGGTGGGCCGGTCAAGACGTTGACTGAAGGTCTTTCGGGAAGCGGCGGGCGTAACAATTATGGCCGTGTTACTGCGCGCAGGCGTGGTGGCGGGCACAAGCGCTCCTACCGGATTATCGACTTCAAGCGTCGGAAATTTGATGTTCCGGGCACCGTAGAGCGCCTGGAATATGATCCGAACCGGACCGCATTCATTGCGCTACTGCGCTACGAAGACGGTGAGCTTTCATACATCCTGGCGCCACAGCGCATCCAGGTTGGAGATGTGGTAATTTCTGGCGAACAGGTTGATGTAAAACCTGGTAACGCGATGCCACTTTCTAGCATTCCAATCGGTACTGTGATCCACAATATCGAGATGAAGGCAGGCAAGGGCGGTCAGATTGCCCGTGCCGCTGGAACCTACGCTCAATTGGTTGGTCGTGATTCTGGTTACGCCATTTTGAGGCTCAATTCTGGAGAGCAGCGTCTGGTGCGCGCCGAATGTTTGGCGACTATTGGTGCTGTTTCCAACCCGGATAATTCAAACATCACAATCGGTAAAGCCGGTCGTAATCGTTGGCTTGGCCGCAGACCTTCTGTTCGCGGTGTTGCCATGAACCCGGTCGATCATCCAC
>JAESRU010000034.1 GCA_016764455.1 Hyphomicrobiales bacterium
GGTGGGCCAGTCAAAGGCGACCTACAAGGGCGGTGAAGCGCTCCATGCGCGCGATCTGGAGCAAACCCATATCCTGATCGGTTTCAAAGGTATGCCGTACAGTGATGATGATTTTTATGCGACCCAGGTCCTGTCGGGAATTTTGGGTGGCGGCATGTCGTCGCGCCTGTTTCAGGAAGTCCGGGAAAAACGCGGTCTTTGTTATTCGGTTTATGCCTTCCACTGGGCTTTCCACGATGCCGGGTTATTCGGCGTCTATGCTGCAACCGGCAACGATCAGCTTGCCGAGTTGACCCCTGTGCTTTGTCAGGAATTGCGCCGCACAATGTCGGATATCACAGCGGAAGAGGTTGCCAGGGTCCGGGCCCAGGTCCGAACCGGGATTGCATTGAGCCTCGAATCTTCCGGCACCCGCGCCGGTCAAATTGCCCGCCAGATAATGTTGTTTGACCGGATTATCCCGGTTCAGGAAATTGTCGACAAAATCGAAAAAATTGATGAGGAACAGGTTATGGCGGTTGCCAGACGCTTGTTTGCGAACGAAGAATTGACGCTTGCCGTGATTGGAGACTTGTCCGGCGTGGAAAGCTGCGCCAAGATCAAGGATCGTTTGGTTGGCTGACCCAAAAGAGACATGAAATGGCGTTCCTGCGTAGCAATACAAAAAACGAAATTCCTACCGGGCTTCATGGCGAAGGCGTGTTTTTGCGCGCCCCCCAGATGAGTGACTATGTCCAATGGGAGCCATTGCGCCGAGAAAGCCAGGTTTTCCTTACGCCCTGGGAACCGTCCTGGCCGAAAAATGATTTAACCCGCCAGGCATTTCGCCGCCGGATACGCCGGTATGCTCGCGACATCCGCCTTGACGAATCCTACCCGTTTTTTGTCTTCGACGCCCATGGCGACGAATTGCTTGGTGGTCTGACATTGGCAAATGTCCGCCGCGGGGTGACCCAAGCCTGTTCCCTCGGTTATTGGTTAGGTGTGAACAAGACCGGCAAAGGCCATATGACCGCCGCAATCTTGGCAATCATTCCATATGTTTTCGGGTCCTTGCGCCTGCACCGGATTGAAGCGGCCTGTTTGCCGGAGAACCACCGTTCGGTTCGTCTGCTTGAGCGCACAGGATTTCAACATGAGGGGCTGGCGCGGCGCTATTTGTGCATTAACGATGTTTGGCAAGATCACCGGCTTTTTGCCCGTCTGGAAGGTGATCCCGTCAGCTGAATGGTGTAGGATTGGCCTCTTGCTTACTCTGAAACGCAGGATTTGGTGTTCGTGTTGAGCATCAAGATTTTGGGTTTGCAGGGTTTTAATTTTTTAAGGTGGTTGTGACTTTCGTGCGGTCGATAATTTTTGCAGCAATTACACTTCTGGCTGCGTTCCTTGCGAACGTCGGCTCGGTCTATGCGCTCGAAGCGATTGCGGTACCACCGGAAACGCCCGCGATCGATCTCACCAATTTGATCGAATTGCGCGAATCTGCCGACGATCGAATCCAGGTTTCCACTGCCCCCGGAACAGACGGCCTGGTTCGCCGCATCGAGGTGAATGCCACCGAATCCGGGCGATCATCCTATTGGGCAGTTTTTGGCCTGACCAACAATTCCAACCAGCAAATTGTGCGCTTATTGGTTGCAGATCATCATCGGTTGGTGAATTCAGGAATAATCTGGCCAGATCTGGGCGCATCCAGAATTGCCGCGATTACACCGTCACAAGGTTTCCGCCCGGACAGACAGGCGAGCCAGAGCGCTGATGTGTTTCAGATCACACTTGATCCTGGTTCAACGGTTACATTTGTTACCGAGTTGCGCGGTCCGACTTTGCCGCTGCTGACTTTGTGGCAACCAGACGCCTACAAGGACAAGATCAGAAATATAACCCTGTTCCAGGGCATCGTGATCGGGATCAGCGGCATGCTGGCCATGTTCTTAACGATCGTATTTGTGGTGCGCGGCACTTTGATGTTTCCCGCCGCCGCCGCGTTCGCCTGGGCGGTGCTTGCCTATGTCAGCATCGATTTTGGCTTTTGGCAAAAAGTCTTCCGGATTCAGGTCGAGGGCGATCAGGCCTATCGCGCGGCGTCAGAATCCATGTTGGCGGCGACTTTGTTGCTGTTCCTGTTTGCCTATCTGAGTTTGAACCGACGCCATGTTCATGTGAGCCTGTCTCATTCGGTGGCGTTATCAACCTTGCTGATGATCGGTCTGGCAGTGTTCTCAACCTATCAAGCTCCGGTTGCTGCCGGGTTGGCAAGAATTTCACTAGCCGCAATTGGCATCCTCGGATTTGGGCTAATCCTTTATTGGTCGTTCCGCAGATTTGACCGGGCGATCATGTTGATCCCCACCTGGATGTTATTGCTGGTCTGGTTGTTTGGCGCGGGCGTTACCGTTACCGGCCATCTGGTAGGTGATTTTGTCCCGCCGGCACTCTCCGGTGGTCTGGTGCTGATCGTCCTGTTGATCGCCTTCACGGTACTCCAGCATGCATTTTCCGGCGGCGCGGCGTTGCGCACCAAAGAAACCGATTCAGGTCGGCGCGCGCTGGCAATGACCGGTGCTGGCGATGCCATATGGGAATGGAATATCGATCGGGATACGATTTATGCTGGCGCAGAAGCCGAGCGTCTATTGTGTGTACCGGAAGGAACCCTAACTTGTTCGAGCCGTGTTTGGGTCGGTCATTTGCACCCCTCTGACCGGGACCGTTTTAAAACCGCGCTTCATGCAGCCGTAGAATTGCATGGCGGGCGGGTCGATCAGGATATCCGGATGCGCCAGGAAAATGGCCATTATACCTGGTTCAGAGTGAAAGCCCGGCCAGTGGTTGGCGCAGATGACCGGATCGTACGCTGTGTTGGAACCATATCTGACGTGAACGAGGAGCGAACAGCGCGCGAGCGTTTGTTGCACGATGCAGTTCACGACAATCTGACCGGATTGCCCAACCGGGAATTGTTTCTGGATCGTCTGAACTCGGCCATGCTACGTGCCCGCAGCGATGGCGGGGCGCCGCCCAATCTCTTTTTAATTGATCTGGACCGGTTCCGGAATGTGAACGAAAGCATCGGACACGCGGCGGGCGACAGTGTGTTGCTGACAATTGCACGCAGATTGGCGCGTAACCTGAGACCTCAGGATACGCTGGCCCGTCTATCGGGAGATCAGTTCGGTCTTATCCTGGTATCTGAACGTGATGCCAAGCGCGTCGCGGCATTTGCAGAATTATTGCGCCGCGCGCTCCAGGCACCGATTACATTTGCAGGCCGTGAAATTGTACTGACCGCCAGCATAGGCATTGCCCTCTACGAGGGCCGCCATTCCAAGCCCCATGACCTGCTCAAGGAAGCAGAGACGGCGCTACAACATGCCAAGCGACGTGGGCCAGATACAATTGAAGCCTACAAGCCCCACATGGCCTCTGGTCAGGAAGATCGCCTCAGGCTCGAAAACGACCTTCGCAAGGCAATGAAGGGCAACCAGATCAAGATCATGTATCAGCCAATTATCCGGCTGGTGAATTTTGAAGTTGCAGGGTTTGAAGCGCTCGCCCGTTGGCAGCATCCCCGGCTTGGGCTTTTGAAGCCTGATGATTTTATTCCGATCGCCGAAGAAGCAGACCTGATCGCAGAACTTGGCCTGTTTGTTTTGGAACAAACCGCAATTCAGTTGAAGAAATGGCAGGATGGAGAGGCGCATGGGCGCAGCCTCTTTGCCAGCGTCAATATTTCCTCGCGCCAGATTGTCGGTCAAAACTTGCTTGGCGATATCAAATCGGTGCTGGCCCGAAGTCGCGTTGAACCAGGCACGCTTAAACTTGAAGTCACTGAATCTATCGTGATGCAAAACCCTGAATATGCCGCCCATGTTCTAAAAGCGGTGCGGGATCTCGGAGCCGGGCTGTCGATGGATGATTTCGGCACCGGATATTCCTCGCTCTCCTATCTGGAGCGCTTTCCGTTCGATACCGTCAAGATCGACAAATCCTTTGTCCAGACAAACAGCAATGGTCGCCGTCCAGTACTGCTCCGCTCAATTGTTGCCATGGCGCATGACCTCGGCATGGAAGTCGTGGCGGAGGGTGCTGAATCTGATGATGATGCCCATGATCTTTTCGAGATCGGGTGCCAATATGCCCAGGGGTATTTCTTCGGCGAGCCGATGACCGCTGAGAATGCAACAAAATTGTTGCGCGAGCACGAAGTTCATCTGGTGGAATAAGCGTTACGCGTGACCGGCATCGCTGGTTAGCTGCCCTGGGCTGACGCCAAGTTTTTCAAGCGCGGCATCGTATTTTTTGTCCAAATCGACCCCAAATACCAACTCCGGATCGGCGTCGCAATTGAGCCACCCATTGGCCTGAATTTCGTCTTCCAATTGTCCTGCTGCCCACCCGGCATAGCCAAGCGCGAGCAGGGATTCGTCTGGCCCGTTACCGCTGGCAATTGCTTTTAATATGTCCAGGGTTGCAGTCAGACAAATTCCACCATCAATAACGAGGGTGTTTTCCTTGGCGAAATAATCATTGCTGTGAAGGACAAACCCGCGGCCTGGTTCTACCGGGCCGCCAATCAGGATCGGTGGAGGGGATTTGTGAGAGGGTACGGAAATCTGGTTTTCGTCGTTGTTTAAACCCAATTGCTCCAGCAATTCTTCAAACTCAATCCCCTCAGATCGGCGATTGACGATAATGCCCATCGCGCCTTCGTCTGAATGAGCGCAGATGTAAATGACAGATCGCAAAAACCGTGGATCTTCCATATTCGGCATCGCCATAAGCATCTGGCCGCACAAAAATCCGTTATCGTGTTCTTTGCTGATCATGTCCCATCATCTCAAAACTGGCCGCGTATCGCAATGATGTCGTTATAAAATTTGCGCAGGCTTGAACCAGGTTTCATTTAAAACGGTTCGCTTTTCCGGCAACTATCTCTAAAATAGCTCAAAACCATTAGAAAGCTGTCTATTTTGCACATTTCAAAATCTATTTTGTATGTTTTACCCCTTGCTCTCGCTGGGCTTATGTCAGGCMCGGCCAGTGCAGAATTGGCGTCTGAATGGTCGGTTGGGATTGGCGCAAAAGCCCGATTGATCGCTGGTGCAACCGCAAATGGCAACCAGGCAGGCATTGAAATTGTGCTCGAGGAAGGTTGGAAAACCTATTGGCGCAACCCGGGTGCGGGCGGCATTCCACCAATGTTTAATTGGCTTGGGTCACAAAATATATCGGGTGCAGATGTTTCATTCCCAGTCCCTCATCGCTATCAGGATTCCTACGGGACCAGCATGGGTTACAAACAATCAGTAATTTTTCCGGTATCCTTTGCAGTTATTGACCCAAACCAACCAGTGGTTCTTGAATTGCAGCTTGATTACGCCGTTTGCGAAAAATTGTGTGTCCCGGCACAGGCCTATCTGTCACTTGAATTGCCCACAAATATTTCTCTTGGGTTTTCCCTGGGATTACAAGACAGCATGGCGTTGGTCCCCATAGCAAGTAGCGCAGATGACCCGCATATCGTGTCTGTTCAGATTGCCGGTTCGGCAGAAAACTCATGGCTCGATGTGATTGCTCGGGTTCCCGACGGCTCCAATATTTCCGATATTTTTGTTGAAGGTCCATTTGGCTGGTTCCTGCCAGCACCAGAATTTATCAGCGAGTCAGAGGAGGGGCAGGATGTTGTGATAAATTATCGGGTCAGCCTCAATGCCTTGCCAAATGGTGCATCTATTGCCGGCGCGGAGCTCATGTTTACGCTGGCTGCGGACAAATCRGCTGTGGAGCAACCATGGGTCGTCGAATAGACCCGTTACACCGCTCCGAATTTATTCTATATGGTATTGCAATCCAGTCACCGGAAACGGAAATATGGCCGAATGCTTTTTCGGTCAGCAGGTCCGTTTCTAAAACTGAAAATGAGAGGGAAGTTTATGACAATCAAAGTCGGTGAAAAATTACCAGAGGCCAGTTTCAAGATCATGACGGCGGATGGACCCGCAGCTGTATCAACGGCTGATTATTTTGGTGGAGCCAAGGTCGCGCTTTTCGCAGTTCCTGGCGCATTTACCCCAACGTGCCACGCCAGGCATCTGCCTGGATTTGTCGACAATATCGAAAAATTCAAAGCCAAGGGCATAGACAAAATCGCCTGTGTTTCGGTGAACGATGTTTTTGTCATGGATGCCTGGGCGAAAGCCGGCGGGGCTTCAGACGACATTGATTTTTTGGCCGATGGCAGTGCCGACTTCACCAAAGCCATTGACCTCGTGCTCGATGGCTCCGCGCTCGGCATGGGTATCCGCTCTCTGCGCTATTCGATGTTGGTGGATGATGGGGTCGTCACATCTCTGAATGTAGAAGATGTTCCCAGTAGCGCTGAAGCATCAGGTGCAGAAGCTTTGCTGGATCAAATTTGACCGTAGATCAAATCTGACTGGCTTTTTCCAGATACGGAAACATCCCGGTTCTGGCTAATTCGTCCGCGCGTTCGTTTTTAGGGTCACCAGCATGGCCCTTGACCCAGTGCCAGCTTACGTCATGGCGCTGGCGCGCGGCGTCTAGCCGCTGCCAAAGATCAACATTCTTGACCGGTTTTCTGGCAGCGGTTCGCCACCCATTCCGCTTCCAGTTTTCTATCCAGTCGGTAATACCGTTCCGGACATAATTTGAATCCGTATAAAGCGCGATTGTGCAGGCGCGTTTCAGCGTTTCCATGGCCATGATGGCAGCCATAAGTTCCATGCGGTTGTTGGTGGTGTCAGCTTCCCCGCCAGATAATTCGCGCACCGTTTCGCCAAATTCAAGCAAAATTCCCCACCCGCCAGGGCCGGGATTTCCCGAACATGCGCCGTCGGTATGGATCATAACGCGGTCATTGCCGGGGGAGAGTTCAGATATCGATGCCATATTCACCTGCGTTTAAAACTTTCTGGTGGAAGCGGAGTTTGCGAACATATTCAAGCGGATCGTGGGGTTGCACCAACGCACCTTCCGGGGTGTTGATCCAGTCGTAAAGCCTGGTCAGTAAAAACCGCAACGCCGACCCGCGCGCCAATATAGGAAGCGCCGCAAGCTCCGCCTGGCTCAAGGGACGTTCGCCAATATATGCGCGTAAAAGTGCGCGTGCCTTGGTGGTGTTGAAGGAATTATCAGGCTCGAAACACCAGGCATTGATACATATGGAAATGTCGTAAGCGAGGGTGTCGTTGCAGGCAAAATAGAAATCGATGATCCCGGACAATTTGTTGTGGAGAAAAAAAACATTGTCGGGAAACAGGTCAGCATGGATCACGCCGCGCGGCAAATCTGTGGGCCATATCTCCGCGAGCGCCGACAATTCATTGTCGATTTCATCTTCCAGCCCGGCCAGCACTTCGTTGGCGCCGTCGCGGCAGGATTGAAACAGGGGGCGCCAGTCCGGTTGCGCGAGGGCATTGGGTCGGGTGATGGAAAAGCCGTCAGCTGCAAGATGAAATTGCGCCAGCGCCGCGCCAACCTCGGCACAATGCATCGGCCTTGGCTTCCTGGCCCAAACGCCTTCAAGAAACGAAATCAAGGCTGCGGGTTTTCCAGCCAGCGTCCGTAGCGTGTTTCCGTCCCGGTCTGCAATGGCGACAGGGCAAGAAATGCCAGCATCCGCCAGATGGTTCATTAGTCCAAGAAAAAATGGCAGGTCGCTGACCGCTACACGTTTTTCATAGAGGGTGAGGATGTAGGGGCCAGACTCTGTGTGCAGCAGGAAATTTGAATTTTCCACGCCTTCCGCAATGCCGCGATATGACAGCAGATTGCCCACATCGTAATCAGCCAGAAATCCGGCAAGCTCTTCATCGGCGACTTCGGTATAAACAGCCATTATTTATTCCGCAGCCGCATTACGAAGTTCGCGTGGGAGTTTGAATGAAACAGATTCAGTGGCGGTCACACGCACATCCACGTTAATCTCAAATCTTGCGCGAAATGCCTCAATGACTTCATCCACAAGGATCTCAGGCGCCGACGCACCGGCTGTTATGCCGACGGTTTTTTTGTCGTCAAACATATCCCAATCAATTTCGCTCGCCGATTGTATCAAGACCGCCGTTTCGCACCCCGAGCGTTCGGCCACTTCGCGCAACCGCTGGCTGTTTGAACTATTTGGCGCGCCGACAACAATCATGGCGTCGCATTCCGGCGCTATTTTCTTCACAGCTTCCTGGCGGTTCGTGGTGGCGTAACAAATATCGTCCTTGTGGGGTGAGCGGATACTGGGAAACCGGTCACGAAGAATGCCAACCATTTCTTTCGTGTCATCCACCGAAAGGGTCGTTTGGGTAATGTAGGCAAGGTTTTCAGGGTTTTCAGGTTGGATGGTTTTTGCGTCGTCAACATTCTCAATGAGTGTGACCGTTCCATCCGGCAGTTGCCCCATCGTGCCGATAACTTCTGGATGCCCGGCATGGCCGATCAGGAGAATTTCATTGCCGGATTCAAACCGCCGTTCGGCTTCCATATGGACCTTTGAGACCAATGGGCAGGTGGCATCCAGATAAAAAATTCCCTTGGCCCGTGCTGCGTCCGGCACGGATTTGGCAACGCCGTGAGCTGAGAAAATCACCGGCGCATCGCCTTCTGGAACTTCATCCAGTTCTTCGACGAATACCGCGCCTTTTGAGCGCAGGCTTTCGACCACATAGCGGTTGTGAACAATTTCGTGGCGCACATAAACAGGCGGCCCGAATTTGATCAAAGCCAGTTCCACGATCTGGATTGCCCGGTCCACACCAGCGCAAAACCCTCTCGGCGCGCAAAGCAGAATATTCTTGGATGACCGTTCGCTGGCGCGAGACATTACAATTCTCCGTGATCACATTGCTGGWACGGATTGCCGRGCCAGATTGTTCCAGTATGCATAGTCCTTATAGGACCGTGCATCTGCTTTCTGTCAAGACCTGCCGCCAAACCGCCTAATTGTCAGTTTAGCTGGTTAACCGAAATTGTGCAGAATATGCATACAGGCTTTCACCAATCCGGTTTCTGCTGGTATAAACCCGACTGCCCGGGCGCGATGCAGCATAAGCCCGGAAGTTTAATGAGGAAATCTATTGTGCGTTGTGATTATTGTCATAATCAAAAGCGAAGTGGGGCTAAACTCCGGTATTTTACTCTGGCGCTAACGGCTCTGTTTCTGGCGGGTTGTACCGATAACACAGCCTTGAATACAGCCAGTGGCACAACATCTGGTATCTATCAGATGTTGCGCGAAGCGACCGGGCTTAGTTCCAGTGATCAAGTAGAACAATCAGAACCTGGTCAAGGCCCGCAAACCCAGCCTGGATTGCCCGCGCTTTCAATTGTTTGCCCGCCAACGGAAGTACGGGCCGGGACCGCGCATTATGTCTTCTATGCCGCCAATCAGGACCCCCGTCCGCGCAATGTGCAGTTCCAGGGAACCCTGACCAAGACCGCGCGGGAATGTGCCTTTGGTCCGAATTCCGTACAGATCAAATTTGGTTTTGCCGGCCGTGTGCTGATCGGCCCCATGGGCGGCGCGGGCAGCGTTGTGCTGCCGGTACGTGTCATTCTGTCTTATCGCGAAGGCGAAGTTGCCTGGACCAAGCTTTACAATGTGCCAGTAAATATTTCAGGGACCGAAAATTCTACATTCTTCATGCACGTGGAAGAGAATTTTGAATATACCGTTCCAGCCGGGCATCGTATGTCGGATTATACTGTTTATATCGGGTTTGACGGCACCAGCACCGAAGCAGGCTCCACCAGAGCATCAAACTGATCAGGGTTTTGGATGTTTTCTGAAAGTTATTTTCCCAGATTTGTAAACAGGGTGCTGTATTCTTGCGGTTGACGTTTTAATGCCAACCAGTCTATCAACATCGGGTGAAGCGCATTGCCTCACAACATCTCCGTTTGATTTTTGCGGGAGAGCCGGGTTACCGGCGCCGAAGGAGCAACCGCCCCGGAAACTCTCAGGCAAATGGACCGCAAAAGGACGGAACTCTGGAAAGCAGTCACCTCTTGCGGGGYGGCTCACCGAAGGGGGTAAAACTGGAAACTTGTTTCCGGGTAATTCTCTCAGGTTCTGCGACAGATGGGGCATGGCGAAGCTGAAAAGCTTCAAGATGCTCAAGGCTGGAAGGCAGAACCATGGCTCAAAATAACGATATCCCAGACGCACCCTTGCTGCGCACACCACTTCATGACCTTCACCTAGCGGCGGGAGCCAAAATGGTTCCGTTTGCCGGCTACGATATGCCGGTCAGCTATCCTCTTGGCGTGTTGGGCGAACACCAGCATACCCGCAGCAAGGCCGGGTTGTTTGATGTCTCTCATATGGGCCAGGCATTCCTSTCTTCGCAAAATCCAATCGCACCACAAATCGAAACCCTGGTGCCGGGCGATATTGCAGCTCTTGGCGAGGGACGCACCCKCTATACTCAATTGATGAATGACGATGGTGGCATTCGCGATGATCTGATGGTCACCAAAATGGCCGATGACGGGGGCAGGGAGCGTCTGTTTCTTGTGGTCAATGCCGCCTGCAAAGAAGATGATTTCGCCCATATTGTGGCTTCGCTTGGAGACGCTCAATTGGACCGCCTCGAAGACCGGGCGTTGGTTGCGTTGCAGGGCCCTGAAGCTTTTTCCGTTCTGGAAAGATTGATCCCGGGCGTTGCCGACATGGCATTTATGTCTTGGCAATCAGTTGCATGGGATGGCGCTGAATTATTCGTCACCCGCTCTGGCTATACCGGCGAAGACGGCTACGAAATTTCAATTCCCAATGATGTCGCGGTCCGATTCACGGAACAATTGCTTGGCGCAGAGGAAGTTGAATGGATCGGCCTCGGCGCGCGGGATTCGCTCCGTCTGGAAGCAGGGCTTTGCCTKTACGGCCAYGATATTGACGAAACCACATCRCCGATCGARGCCGGTTTGATCTGGTCGATCAGCAAACGTCGGCGCGCCGAAGGCGGCTTTCCGGGGGCAGCACGCATTCAAGCAGAATTGAGCGATGGCCCGGCACGCAAACGGGTTGGTATTCTGCCGGATGGTCCGGCACCGGCGCGCGAAGGCACGATTATCCACGCCTCTGGCGGCGACGAAATCGGCATGATTACAAGCGGTGGATTTGGTCCAAGTTTCGGCGGCCCGATTGCCATGGGCTACGTGGCGGCTGAATTTGCCGCACCGGGCACTGTGCTCAATCTGATCGTGCGTGGCAAGGTGCGTCCCGCGAAAGTCGCGCCGATGCCGTTTGTACCTGCCAATTTTTACCGTGGGAAAAAGTCCTGATCTAACCAATCCGTTTTCATCTAGAGGGAGAAAAACATGTCTACAGGCGAAGTGAAATATACCGAGGACCATGAATATGTCCGGGTCGAGGGTGATATCGCAACCATCGGCATTTCCGTTTATGCCCAGGAACAACTGGGCGACGTTGTCTATGTGGAATTGCCTGAAGTCGGCAAGGCGCTTGCAAAGGGCGAAGAGGCCGCCGTTGTTGAATCCGTMAAAGCNNNNAKMGAAATYAAMNNGCRCCGWTCYNCAKRMRAKKTSAKYNGAGMTYAANNCARNGAKCWTRANTGGAGCGCCCGCCACCGTCAACGAAGACGCACTCGGCAAGGGCTGGTTTATAAAAGCCAAGATTTCGGACCCTTCCGAACTTGACGATCTGATGAGCGAAGACGCCTATAAATCCTTTATYGAAGGCCTCGACTGATGCGCTACCTGCCCCTGACTGATAGTGACCGACAGGCGATGCTCGAGCGCATCGGGGTCGGTCAAATCAATGACTTGTTCGCCGAAATTCCCAAAGACAAATTGCTGGCGGATCTGGTCGATCTGCCACTTGCTGCGGGTGAATTGCAGGTTGAGCGCCAATTATCGGCGCTGGCGGCGAAAAATGTTGCTGCCGGATCGGTGCCGTTTTTTGTTGGCGGTGGTGCGTATCGCCATCACGTACCGGCAACTGTGGATCATTTGATCCAGCGGTCTGAATTTTTGACCGCCTATACGCCGTACCAGCCTGAAATTTCGCAAGGGACGCTCCAGACCTTGTTTGAATTTCAAACCCAGGTGGCGCTGCTGACCGGAATGGAAGTTGCCAACGCCTCCATGTATGACGGCTCGACCGGGTGTGCCGAAGCTGTGCTAATGGCGCAGCGCATTACCAAACGGCCAAAGGCAATTCTTTCGGGAACACTGCACCCGCATTACCGGGCTGTGGTTGNAAACATGTCCGAATTTTCCAGCCACGAACTGGTGGCGATGGAAGGTGCTCCGGGCGCTGCGGAAGACATCGTGTCCTTGATTGACGATAAGACCGCCTGCATCGTTGTTCAGTCACCGGGTTTCTATGGTGACCTTGTCAATCTCGCACCTCTGGCTGAAGCCGCCCACGCGGCGGGCGCATTGTTGATCGCGGTCGTAACCGAAACAGTTTCATTTGGCGCATTGAAATCACCGGGCGAAATGGGTGCCGATATTGTGGTGGCAGAGGGTCAATCGATTGGCAACGGTCTGAATTTTGGCGGACCCTATGTGGGACTGCTTGCCACGCGACAAAAATTTCTGCGCCAGATGCCGGGGCGGATTTGTGGCGAGACTGTTGATGCTGATGGCCAACGCTGTTTCGCGCTCACGCTATCAACCCGCGAACAACATATTCGYCGGGAAAARGCGACYTCKAAYATTTGCACAAATTCCGGYYTGTGCTGYCTYGCWTTYTCRATCCAYATGTCRCTGCTKGGAGARGTTGGGTTGCGCAAATTGGCKCAGCTKAACCATCGCAACGCGGTTTTTCTGGCTGATCAACTTGGCAAAGTTTCCGGCGTTGAGATTATGACGAAAACGTTCTTTAACGAATTCACCATCAAAGTGCCGGGCAACGCGTTTGAGATCATTGAGGCTTTAGCCGCCAAAAACGTACTCGGCGGCATCCCGGTCAGCCGGCTCGAACCGGGCCGTGATGATCTTGCCGATTTGATTGTGGTTGCCGCAACCGAGATCAATACAGACGAAGATCGTGCCGCATTTGTTGCGGCCCTCGGTGAGGTGCTGTCGTGAATTCAGTATTCATTGGTCCGGATGGCGACAAGGATACAGCGGCCGAAATCCACGCAATGTCATTGATGAACCTCAATGGTGAATTTGCAGAGATCGTAACCACACTAGATTTTATCGAGCGCCTTGGCGCTGAACAGACAGTTTGAGGGATCGAATATGACCATGAACAGGGAAGGGCGCCCCACTGCGCCATCAGCGCCAAGCCAGGGGGCAGGCCGCAAGACCTTTACGGGAAATCGTGGGTTGCAGATCGAAGAAGCGCTACTTTTTGAAGTCGGCAGGGTGAATAATTGCGGTGTTGATCTGGAAGATGTTGGTGATTTTGACGCCCGTCTTGGCGGGCTGGAACGCGATACTGAACTCGGCCTGCCTGGATTGAGCGAACCCGAAACCATGCGCCATTATGTGCGCCTTTCGCAAAAAAATTATGCCATCGATATGGGCGTCTACCCGCTTGGGTCCTGCACCATGAAGCACAACCCGCGCCTGAACGAAAAAACAGTTCGCTTTGCAGGCCTTGCCGATATCCACCCATTGCAACCGCAATCAACGGTGCCGGGCGCGATCGAAGTGATCGAGCAATTGGCCCATTGGTTGAAGGTTTTGACCGGTATGCCGGCCATCGCCATGTCGCCAAAAGCGGGTGCGCACGGTGAATTATGCGGCATGATGGCAATCACCACCGCTTTGGAAGCGCGTGGCGAGCGCCGCCAATATGTGTTGGTGCCAGAATCCGCCCATGGCACAAACCCGGCTACCGCCGCCTTGTTGGGATACAAGATCAGGTCAATTCCGGCCCGCGAAGACGGCACGGTCGACGTAGAAGTCGTGAAAGAAAACCTGTCTGACGATGTGGCAGCGATCATGCTGACCAACCCCAATACCTGCGGATTATTTGAAAAAGACATTGTCGAAATTGCCGACGCGGTACATGCGGCGGGTGCTTATTTTTATTGCGACGGCGCTAACCTGAACGCCATCATGGGCAAGGCCCGTCCCGGCGACCTTGGCGTCGATTGCATGCATATCAATCTGCACAAAACTTTCTCCACTCCTCATGGTGGTGGCGGTCCGGGGGCGGGTCCGGTTGTTTTTTCAGAACGCCTCATGCCCTTCGTGCCGCTTCCTTTCATCCGCGATGGCAAGCTTGTTGAAGATGCCTCTGAAGCGGCAACAGGCTCAGGCGAGGGCAGCCAGACCTTTGGCCGGATGACAGCTTTCCACGGCCAGATGGGAATGTTTGTGCGCGCGCTCACCTATATGATCAGCCAYGGYGCSGATGGWTTGCGCCAAAYTTCTGAAGACGCCGTGCTGAACGCAAATTATGTGCGCGTCTGCCTGCAGGACGTCATGAGCCTGCCGTTTGGCGAGCGGCCCTGCATGCATGAAGCCCTGTTCGATGACACATTCTTGGAGGGCACCGGCGTCACCACGCTTGATTTTGCCAAAGCCATGATCGATGAAGGCTATCACCCGATGACCATGTATTTCCCGCTTGTGGTGCATGGCGCGATGCTGATCGAGCCAACGGAATCAGAATCCAAAGCCGGGCTCGATCTGTTTGTCGCGGCGCTCAGAGATCTGGTATTTGCAGCAAAAGCAGGCGATCTGGAACGCTTTACCGGCGCCCCGCATCTAGCACCATTGCGCCGGGTGGATGAAACCCGCGCCGCCCGCCAGCCAATTCTGCGCTGGACACCGCCGGTGGTTGCAGAAGCAGCGGAATAAGGTTTCACCTATTCCAGCCATTCCTTAGAATAGGTGAAATGGCCGTCCTCAGCTTCGCGGGTCAGTTCAGCAATCGTCTCCGCATCCAGCCGCGCCGCAGCGCGAGCTGTGATGTCGGCTACTTCCTCGGTGTTGAGCCCCAAGTCTCTTGTCCGCAGGGCCAAGTAATATTGAAATTCCTTGGTGTAGCGGATGATTTCACCTTCATCAGAAAGCCTGAGAAGGGCAAGATAGGCAGGCAGGTATCGGCGCCCGGCTAGCAAGGATAGGCCATGAAATGCGTCGGCCAGATTGGTTACCGGGCGCGGGTAGGTTTGRTCGCCAAAATAGAGGTCTTCGAAATACCTTTCGAATTCAATTTCCTCGCGCACAATTGCGGCCCTTGCTTCCCGTAATTGACGCATCTCAAGGCAGAAAGCCAACTCGGGGAAATTGTCGAAAGTTACAAAAACATCCCAGTTAGCTCCCGAAATGATATCAAATCCCGGATGGGGCTCTTCGGGGTAGGTTTTGGCGTAAGCATTGGCCAACAATGCATAGGCCGGGTCACAATCATCTACGGCGATAGAGCTTTGATAATCCCGAAAGCCGTCTTCATCCAATATTTCGTTGGCGCGCAAGCCATTGTCGGATTTGTAATATCGCTGGTGGCTCTCGTAGGCCGGATACCAGGTATCGACGGCAAGCCCCGGTGAAGCTCCCGGTAAAATACCGAGTAACACCAAACAGCAGGTTAGGCGTTTGTGACCGGACATATTGGCAGTTTAGACGAAAAATATCTTTAAAATCAAGAAGTTCCATAAATTCAAAAAATTTATCCCCGTCGTTTCCGGCCATGAGATAATGATTTTTCAATTACATATGGAGACATAAATGAACCTTCACATCAAAACGGATAGCGAAGGCCACAGGAGAATATGCCAAAGAATAAGCGATGGACTGAACAATGATCGAGAAATTTTAGACCAACAAAATGCAATTCGACCTGTTCTGGAACGCGAATTCCGGGAAGCGCAGATAGACTTGCGTGAAAGCCAACAAGCGCGTCAACGGGCGCGCACGTTAGCGGACGCCGCCAGCATGATTTCCCAACTGCCCATGGGCCGGGTAGGCAGAATTATTGGTGGTGGCGTATCCGCATTGACCGGGATCAACGCGGCCAATGAAGCCGACGGACTGGACAGAATTGTCAATGATCTGGATGGTAAAATCCGAACTCTTGAACGTGAAATGGCGATATCCGAACGCCTGATCACCCAACACAGGCGCCTGTTCAATCAATCCCAGACAGCGTGGCGGGTCAACAATTGTGGGACACCAGATTACTTTTGAGTAACAATCAGAATTTGAAGCTGGCTGCATCTGGCACCATCGCGC
>JAESRU010000035.1 GCA_016764455.1 Hyphomicrobiales bacterium
AACCCCAAGCGACAGGCGGTTGACCCCGGCTTTGGCATAGCCCTGAAATCTTTCCGCTTCGGCGCTGGTCGGGTTGGCTTCCAGCGTAATTTCGGACGTTTCAGATATGTCCCAATGATCGGCGATACAATCGAGGATGGATTTGATAGTCGCCACTTCCATCAGGGATGGGGTGCCGCCACCAAAGAAAATGCTGGCCACTTCCCTGCCCGGTGTCCGCGCGGCGATGGTTTCAATTTCCCGGCAAAATGCGCGCGCAAATTGTTTTTGATCCACCGGCGTGTGGCGCACATGGGAATTGAAATCGCAATAAGGGCATTTGGCTGCACAAAATGGCCAATGCACATAAATTCCGAACGCGTCGGAGGTCTTCGAGGCGATAGGTTTAATGTTTGCTGAAACAGGCATCGACCAATTTCCTGAAAGCGTCGGCACGGTGGGACATGGCGTGCTTTTGTTCCTGATCCATTTCGCCAAAGGTTTYGCTAAACCCGGTCGGCACAAAAACAGGATCGTAACCAAAACCTTTGTCACCCCGGGGCGGCCAGACCAGATCACCTTCGACCCGGCCTTCAAAATCGACCATCTCACCATCGGGCCAGCAAAGCGTCAGGGCACAAATGAAGGCGGCGTTGCGATTCTTAATCCCGGTCTGATTCAGTTTGGATTCGACTTGTTCCATGGCAAACGCAAAATCTTTGTCCGGACCCGCCCAGCGGGCGGAATGGATACCGGGATCGCCATTGAGCGCTACAACAGCAAGCCCGGAATCGTCCGCCAATGCGGGAAGACCTGAGGCGGTCATAGTTGCAAGCGCCTTGATCCGGGCATTCTCGACAAATGTCACGCCGGTTTCTTCAGGCTCGGCCAAACCAAGCTCGCCGGCGGAGCGGGCGATGATTCCAAACGGTTCCAACAGCGCCCGGATTTCGCGGAGCTTGCCGGGATTATGCGTTGCGACCACCAATTCGGTGCCAGAGGAAACCTTCCGCTCCGTCATCAGCCCACGGCCAGTTTTTGCAAATCAACCAGACGGCCAATGCCAAGCCGGGCGAGGCTCATCATTTCGCCAAATGATTCGTCGGAAAAAGCGACGCCTTCAGCGGTCGCCTGAATTTCCACAATACCGCCGGATCCGGTCATGACAAAATTAGCGTCGGTGTCGGCCTCTGAATCTTCCGGATAATCCAGATCAAGCACCGGGACGCCTTTATATATGCCGCATGAAATTGCCGCCACATGATCAATGATCGGGTCTTTTTCCAGCATATCGCGGGCCATCATCCAGTTGATGCAATCGCGCAAAGCCACCCAGGCACCGGTAATTGCAGCTGTACGGGTGCCGCCATCGGCCTGGATTACATCGCAATCAAGAAGGATTTGTCGCTCACCCAAAGCCCTCATATCAACAACCGCACGCAGGCTGCGGCCAATCAGGCGTTGGATTTCCTGGGTCCGGCCGGACTGACCGTTTTTTGCTTCACGACGCATCCGGTCGCCGGTGGCGCGTGGCAACATGCCATATTCCGCTGTTACCCAGCCCTTGCCGCCCCCGCGCAGCCAAGGCGGCACGCGCTCGTCGAGGCTGGCTGTACACAGCACATGGGTATCGCCGCATCTGATCATGCACGACCCTTCGGCGTGGCGGGTATAATTACGCTCCATGATAACCTGGCGCAATTCGTCCGTAGCGCGTTTCGAGGGTCGTATGACCGTGGGCCGTGTAACCTCTGGCTGTGCAAGCTCTGGCTGTGTAACCGGATCTGTCAATGATCTCTCCTGTATCTGTTTTCTGGCGCTGTCTAGCGTGCGGGCCGGGGCGCGTAAACCCTGTTGGAGCTTTACCGCGCAGTCTGATTGACGGCCTCAAACCCATTACCTACATTGTTGATATCAGCAAGTCACCGGTCAGGGAGCAGCGTGCACAACGCTGGAAATCGGAATCGCGAATATACCAAACTCTGCTTTTGCCGAACTGAACACGCGCTCGCACGAGATTTTTCGCCGCATTGTGGAGATTTATCTGGAGACCGGTGAGCCGATCGGGTCACGAAGTGTCTCCCGGCAATTGCCGATTGCGCTGTCACCTGCGTCAGTGCGCAATGTCATGTCCGATCTGGAAATGCTCGGCCTTATCCATGCGCCCCATACCAGCGCCGGGCGGATGCCAACCGAAAAGGGATTGCGGTTCTTTGTGGACGCGATGCTTGAAATTGGCGGTCTGTCCAGTGAAGAACAAGATGACATTGCCGGTCAGATACAACGCGCCGGGCTGGCCAATGGCGAGATGCCCAGCAACGAGGATATTCTTGCCGAAGCTTCAAGCCTGTTATCGGGACTGAGCCACGGCGCCGGCGTGGTATTGGCATCAAAGGCCAACCGCTATTTGCGCCATATTGAATTTGTTCGCCTTGAAGCATCCCGGGCATTGGTCAYTTTAGTTGGTGAAGACGGGTCGGTTGAAAACCGGATTATTGCCCTGCCTGCAGGTTTGCCCTCATCAGCGTTAGAAGAAGCCTCAAATTATCTGAACGCTCATATTCGCGGAAAGACCATTTCTGACGTCATGGCGATGCTTGAAGACATGAAGCAGCGCCAGAAAACCGATCTGGATGAATTGACGCAGAAAATTATCGAAACCGGTCTGGCCAGTTGGGCCAAGGATGCCGAAGGCCGACCCAAAACGCTGATCGTGCGTGGTCAGGCCAATTTGCTTGACGATGTGAGTGCAATTGCTGATATCGAAAAAATTCAGGTCCTGTTTGATGATCTGGAAAAGAAAGCTGAAATTGTGCAATTGCTTGATTTGGCGGAAGATGCGGAAGGTGTGCGAATTTTTATTGGGTCTGAAAACAAATTATTTTCCCTCTCCGATTCGTCGCTTGTATTGTCTCCCTATCGTGACGAAGGTGGTAATATTGTTGGTGTTCTCGGGGTGATTGGACCGACCAGGCTTAATTATGCCCGGGTTATTCCTGTGGTTGATTATACAGCAAAGCTTGTTAGCCGGATTTTGACTTGATATTAGCTCAGACTGACCAATATCTGGGATGGCTAAACATCTACCAGAATCAAATGACCGGAGCTTGGAATGAGCGATAAAGACAAACCTTTTGATGGCCCGGACGACGAGATGCGGGAAACCCCTGAAGTCTCTTTGTCAGGTTGGACGGAAACCGCTATGGAAAATGAAGGTGAACTGCCGCCTGAAGATGGTGAAGCTGAAATCGATCCGGTCATACAGCTCATCGAGGACAATGCTGATCTGAAGGATCAATTGTTGCGGGCRATGGCCGAGATGGAAAATATGCGCCGTCGCACCGAGCGGCAGGTGAAGGACGCCAATATTTACGCGGTTTCMAATTTTGCCCGCGATACGCTGACCATCGGCGATAACCTAGAACGCACCCTTGAAGCCGTACCGCCGGAGGCACGCGCTGAAGGCGGAGCGCTTGCCACTTTGCTTGACGGGGTTGAATTGACCCAGCGTGAATTACAAAAGACGCTTGAAAAACACGGCGTCCGGGCGATCAATCCGGAAGGTGAGAAATTCGATCCCAATTTCCATCAAGCCATGTTTGAAATTGAAAATCCCGATATCGCGTCCGGCACAGTGGTGCAGGTGGCGCAAACTGGCTATGTGATCGGCGAGCGGGTGCTGCGCCCTGCCATGGTGGGTATCGCCAAAGGCGGCCCGAAATTTGTCACCCCCGCCAACAACGACGAGGCGACATCTGACGCTTCGCAATCCGAACTTAGCGACGATATGAGCCGCAACGAAGCGGCAGTGCGGGCCGAAGATGCTCAAGCTGAAGCCGCCAAGGCCAAGGAGCCAGCTCCCGGCAGCCGGATCGACAAAAGCGCCTGAGGCATTATCTGGTCGGCATTGATACCCGGCGCAAGGTCAGGTTTATCCGGCGAATGTCCGGGAACGACCTGGCCAACAGGGTGGAGCTGGCGGGAATGATCCGGTCGATACCGTGATAAGCGGAACGGGATTTGTTTTCGAGAATAACAATGTCGCCCGACTGGACCCGRAAAGACGATGTCGGGTCACCCCGCCTTGTTCCGCCGATCCGAAACAAGGCGGTATCCCCCARTGAAATAGATAAAACCGGCGCATCACGGTCAGCTTCATCGCCGTCAACATGAAGCCCCATGCGGGCTTTTGCGCCATAGAAATTCACCAGACAGGCCTCTGGCGGCTGATCATACCCGGCAAGCGTTTGCCACAAGTCCTGCAAAATTGGTGGCATCGATGGCCACGAGATGCCGGTATCGGGGTGGTTCTCCTGATACCGATATCCGGTCCGGTCTGATACCCAACCAAGAACACCGCAATTGGTCATCGTCACCGAAAACGGTTTGCTGGTTCGTGGCATAACCGGCGTGAAAGGTGGCGCTTCGGTTGCAATTTCACCAAGCATCTCCACCAATTTTATTTGGTCGGCAGGGTCCAGATAACCCGGTAAATATCGAGCGCCTGAAACAATCAAACCGCGCTCCTTGCAATATATGTCGGTGCCATCGGTGGTTTGTTCTCCGAATTTGATCTATTGGGGACGCAGAAATTTTTAACCGGAGCGTCGCTTATAATGTCACTCATCATCACACCATTTTATGCCGGATTGCTGGCTTTATTCTATTTTTATTTGACAATACAGGTTGTCAAACAACGGCGCGAGAACCGGGTATCGATCGGGGCCGGGAAAAACCGATTGCTGGAACGGGCCATGCGGGTCCATGGCAATTTTTCCGAATATGCCCCCATTGCCCTGTTGCTGATCGCGTTTGCTGAATTGCTCGGCACCCCTTCCTGGAGCATTCATGCCCTGGCTTTAGCCCTCATTGCCGGGCGTTTGCTGCATGCCTATGGCCTTGGCCAGGAGCCTGACAATCTTAAATTCAGGCGCTGGGGAATGTATCTGACGGCTGGTGTTATAATATGCGCCGCCATCACATGTATTGTCTTGTCGGGCCAAGCGATGATTGCGGGAATTTAGGCTTCAAAATCGTTTGGATTTCGAATGCTGGCCAAAGACTGCAGGTATTTCTCATGCGGGCATTTAACCCGCATATTCGCTTTGTTGAAATTGTGTCTTGCGGGAGAAAGCAGGCTTACCTATATATCCTGACGAGCATCGCTTTATTGCGAATATCATCCAGGGAACCGGGGCGGTCGTCATTTCAGTTATGGAAATGTGTCGGGTGCTTGTACAAGGCCTGAACGACTTGCCAAATTATCGGTTCGCCACAGTAAAGAGACTGGAAAATCAATGGGTAAAGTAATTGGAATTGACCTTGGTACCACCAATTCGTGTGTGTCCATCATGGACGGCCGAACCCCCAAGGTTATTGAGAATGCCGAAGGCATGCGTACAACGCCTTCGATGGTTGCATTTACGGATGAAAACGAGCGCCTCGTTGGCCAGCCGGCAAAACGCCAGGCCGTTACCAATCCGGAAAACACCCTGTTCGCCGTCAAGCGGTTGATAGGTCGGCGTTTCGACGACCCCGCCGTCAAGAAAGACCAGAAGCTGGTCCCTTACGATATTGTCAAAGCTGAAAACGGCGATGCCTGGGTTACAGCACGCGGTGAAAATTACTCCCCGTCGCAGATTTCCGGTTTCATTCTCCAAAAGATGAAAGAAACCGCAGAAGCCTATTTGGGCCAAACCGTCGACCAGGCTGTGATCACTGTTCCTGCTTATTTTAATGACGCCCAGCGCCAGGCCACCAAAGACGCTGGCAAAATTGCCGGGCTGGAAGTGCTGCGGATCATCAACGAGCCAACAGCTGCGGCATTGTCCTATGGCCTCGACAAGAGCGACGCCAAGACAATCGCTGTCTATGACCTTGGTGGCGGCACTTTTGATGTGTCGATCCTGGAAATTGGCGACGGCGTGTTTGAAGTAAAGTCCACCAATGGTGATACATTCCTTGGCGGTGAAGATTTCGACATGCTGCTGGTTGATTATCTGGCCAGCGAGTTCGAGAAAGAACACGGCATAAATCTGCGCACCGACAAGTTGGCACTGCAGCGGCTGAAAGAAGCTTCCGAAAAAGCCAAGATCGAGCTTTCGTCTGCTACCCAGACCGAAATCAACCTGCCCTTCATCACAGCCGACAAAGCCGGGCCAAAGCATCTCACGATGAAACTGACCCGGGCCAAATTTGAAGCTTTGGTGGAAAACCTTTGCGAGCGCACCATCGCGCCATGCAAATCGGCTCTCAAGGATGCCGGCCTGTCAGCCAATGAAATCGACGAAGTTATTCTCGTTGGTGGCATGACCCGGATGCCGAAAATCCAGGAAATGGTGAAAAACTTCTTTGGCAAGGAGCCTCACAAGGGCGTCAACCCGGATGAAGTTGTTGCCATGGGCGCGGCCATCCAGGCCGGCGTACTGCAAGGCGACGTCAAAGACGTGTTGCTGCTTGATGTGACACCATTGTCGCTCGGCATCGAAACCCTGGGCGGGGTCTTTACCCGGCTTATCGATCGCAACACSACRATCCCGACCAAGAAAAGCCAGACCTTCTCAACGGCTGAAGATAGCCAGCAAGCAGTGACAATCCGGGTTTTCCAGGGCGAACGAGAAATGGCATCGGACAATAAGATGCTTGGCCAGTTTGATCTGGTCGGCATTCCTGCCGCCCCGCGCGGCGTGCCACAGATCGAAGTMGCCTTCGACATTGATGCCAACGGCATTGTGAATGTGACCGCAACCGACAAGGCCACATCGAAAGAACAGCAAATCCGGATCCAGGCATCCGGCGGGCTGTCTGACGATGATATCGAGCAGATGGTCAAGGATGCCGAATCCCATGCGGATGAGGACAAGGAACGGCGCAAGCTGGTTGAAGCCAGAAACCAGGCCGAGACGCTTGTTCATTCATCAGAAAAAACCTTGACCGAATATAGTGACAAAGTTTCTGAAGCTGACAGATCAGCCATCGAGTTGGCCATTGCCCAGCTCAAGGAAGCTRCTGAGGGCGATGATGTCGAAGACATCAACGCCAAGTCGGAATCGCTGGCACAGGCATCTATGAAACTCGGCGAAGCCATGTATCAGGCCCAGGATGCAGCTGGCGACACCAGCGAAGTGGATGAAGAGATGGGATCCTCCCACGCTACTGGCGATGATGATGTGGTCGATGCCGATTTCGAGGAAATTCAGGACGACGATAGCCAGAAATCGGCCTGACCATGATTAAGCCCCGTATTGTCGGACGCCAGCTCATTCAGCGGCGGACCGGGAAGCGGGGCGCATGGTTACGCCTCCTTTTGGATTTGGAATCCGTGGAGTTGCGACTATATGGCTAAGCGTGATTATTACGAAGTTCTTGGCGTCCAGAAAAATGCGGACGCCAAAGAGCTGAAATCTGCTTTTCGCAAACTGGCGATGAAATTGCATCCGGATAAAAATCCGGATAACGCCGAAGCTGAGCAAAAATTCAAAGAAATCGGCGAAGCATACGAGATCCTGAAAGATCCGCAAAAACGCGCGGCCTATGACCAGTTTGGCCATGCCGGTGTGGATATGAGCCAGGGCGGCCATCCGGGCGCCGGAGGGTTCTCCGGTGATTTCGGATCATCCATGTCGGATATATTCGAAGATTTGTTTGGTGACTTTGTCGGTGGCGGACGCGGACGGCGGCAACGCTCTGACGGACGCGAGCGCGGCGGCGATCTGCGCTACAATATGGATATTTCGCTGGACGATGCCTTTGCTGGCAAAGTTGCCCAGATCAAAGTACCGACAAGTATTAGTTGTGATACCTGTTCTGGATCGGGCGCCAAGGCAGGCTCCGGCCCGGTTACCTGCTCCACTTGCGGTGGGCACGGCAAAGTGCGGGCAACGCAAGGATTCTTCACGATCGAGCGCGCCTGTCACGTTTGTCAGGGCCGCGGAAATACCATCGAAGACCCGTGCACTGATTGTTCCGGCACCGGGCGTGTTTCCAAGCAGCGCACTTTGTCTGTGAATATCCCGGCTGGCGTTGAAGATGGCACCCGGATCAGATTAGCGGGCGAAGGCGAAGCCGGATTACGCGGCGGACCGGCGGGTGATCTCTATATTTTCCTTTCCATAAAACCGCATGAATTCTTCCAGCGCGATGGTGCTGATTTGTTTTGCCGGGTGCCTATTTCCATGGTCACGGCAGCGCTTGGTGGACAGATCGAAGTTCCAACAATTTCCGGTGGCCGAACGCGGGTCAAAATTCCTGAAGGTACGCAATCGGGCAAACAATTCAGGCTTCGCTCCAAAGGCATGCCGGTTCTGCGCGGCAATCAGTCCGGTGATATGTATATCCAGGCAATTGTGGAGACGCCGCGCAATTTGAACCGCAAACAGACAGAATTGCTGAAGCAGTTTGAAGACAGTTCGAACGAGAGCACGCACCCTGAATCGTCGGGGTTTTTCACCCGCGTTAAAGAGTTTTGGGACGGCATCGGCGATTAATCCAGACACGGTATACGGGGCAGGCGTGACAAAAGAATCCAATATCGAGGAAAACGAATTATCGGCACCTGCGCGCGGCATGCGCGACGATGTCCGGTTTGCGCGTTCCATGCGTGAAGACCCCAAACGGGTCGGGGCGCTGGCGCCAAGCAGCCGCGGGTTGGCCCGGATGATGGCGGCCCAGGTTGATCAATCGGTTGACGGAAAAATCCTTGAACTTGGTCCCGGCACGGGGTCCCTCACCGCCGGGTTGCTGGAAGTCGGAATTCCAGAAGAACGCTTGATCCTGCTTGAAATGGGTGCCGAATTTTGTGCCATGCTGGGGGAGCGATATCCRGGAACAGAAATCGTCCAGGGCGATGCCTTCGATTTGAAAAAATTTGCCAGCGACCATCTGGATGCCCCATTGGCTGCGATCGTATCGGGTCTCCCGCTTTTCAATCATGACGAAGCCCGGCGGCAGCAATTGATTCTGGACGGGTTGAACCTGTTGCACCCGGACGGTAGCCTTATTCAGTTTACCTATCATGTGATCCCGCCAATACCACGCGACGACCAGGCTTTCAGATTATCCGCCACAAGGCGGGTATGGTGGAACCTTTTTCCGGCCAAAGTGTGGATTTACCGCCCGCTTCCGGCTAGTGAATAGGGCTTGAAATTTTTACTCCCACGGGCTGACAATGATCAAATCTACTGGACCAGAAAATCCCCGCGACCGGCTCATTGTTGCACTCGACGTGCCGGACGTTGACGCGGCCAAGGCGCTGGTAGGAACACTTGGCGACACGGTCAATTTTTATAAAGTCGGCATGCAACTTGCGTATGCTGGCGGGCTGGATTTTGCGCGCKCRCTCGCWGACGACGGCAARCAGGTYTTTATCGACCTYAAATTGCTGGATATCGCCAATACSGTCAAACATGGCCTTGAAAGCCTCGCCSRGCTGGGGGCGACATTCGCCACCGTCCACGCYTAYCCGCAAACCATGCGGGCRGCGGTGGAAGCGCGCGGCGATAGTGGATTGAAAATCCTCGGCGTCACCGCTTTGACGTCTTTGGATGAAAAAGACTTGGTTGAAGCAGGCTATTCCCGCACCCCGGAAGACCTTGTTGAATTCCGGGTCCGGGCGGCGCTTGATTGCGGGATCGAYGGCGTTGTYGCCTCCCCGCTTGAAGCCCGGCGCATYCRCGAAATTGCCGGACCTAACCTGACCATCGTAACCCCTGGCATTCGCCCRRYGGGYGCCGATGTGGGTGACCAAAAACGCATCACAACCCCTGGCGACGCCATTTCAGCCGGYGCTGAYTATCTGGTCGTCGGACGRCCGGTGATCGCGGCCTCTGATCCGGCAGCAGCMGCCAATGCCATTGTCGACGAAATCAAARAWGCTCTAACAAAAACGGGAGATTAAAATGAAAGCATATTGGGTAGCACGGGTAACGGTTACGGAYCCGGAACGATACAAAAAATATGTCGARGCTTCAGCCGCKGCATTYTCWAAATAYGGTGCAAAWTTYCTCGCCCGTGGCGGCAATGTGGAGCATATCGAAGGTGAAGGGCATGACCGCAATGTGGTCATCGAATTTGAATCCCGCGAACAGGCCCTTGCCTGCTATCATTCGGAAGAATATCAAGCTGCCCGTGCCCACCGGGTGGGTGCAGGTATCAATGATCTGATGATTGTTGATGGCGCCGAATAGGCATTATAGAGAGCCAGGACAATTTGATTTCAGTTGTGGCGCAGGAGTTCCCAATGGGTGACATGAACATTGTTGTAGCCGGGGCCGGTGGCCGTATGGGCCGGGCGTTAATCCATACCATTGATGAAACCGATGGGCTGATATTGTCCGGCGCCCTTGAGCATGCAGGCTCTGAATTTGTCGGGCAGGATGCTGGATTGCTGGCTGGCATTGGCACATCGGGCGTCGAGATATCCGCCGACAAGCTGGCGCTTATGGCAGCCGCCGACGGGGTGCTTGATTTCACGATTCCCGAAGCTTCAACCGATCTTGCAGCGCTTGCCGCCCAGGGACGCATTGTCCATGTGATCGGCACCACCGGATTTTCCAGGGAGCAGGAAACGGCAATTGAGGCAGCATCTCGCCATGCGGTGATTATCAAATCCGGCAATATGAGCCTCGGGGTTAATTTGCTGGCACGCCTCGTAGAATTGGCGGCGAGCGCTTTGGGGGATGATTTCGATATCGAAATTCTTGAAATGCACCATCGTCACAAAGTGGACGCCCCTTCAGGAACTGCCTATTTGCTCGGCAATGCAGCAGCGACCGGGCGCGGCATCAATCTGGACGAAAAATCTGTCCGCGCCCGCGATGGCCATACCGGCCCACGTAACCCCGGCGATATCGGGTTTGCAACGCTACGCGGTGGTTCGGTTGTTGGCGATCATAGCGTGATTTTTGCCGGACCTCATGAGCGGATCGAATTAATCCATCGAGCCGAAGACCGTTCAGTATTTGCCCGCGGCGCGGTAACCGCTCTGCTTTGGGGCAAAGACCAAAAGCCCGGAATTTACACCATGACGGATGTGTTGGGACTGTAACCGTTTACCCCTTTTGACCTGATCCCTGATCTGCCCATACGGAGATATTTATGGAACGACTTTTAGTGCTCGTGCGCCACGGCCAGAGCGAATGGAACCTCAAAAACCTGTTCACTGGTTGGAAGGATGTTGGCCTCACAGAAAAAGGTATCGAGGAGGCCAAAGCCGCCGGGGCTCGGATGGCGGGTGAAGGGATGCAGTTCGACCTTGCCTATACGAGCAAGCTCGAGCGGGCACAAAAAACCCTCGATCTGATCCTTGAGGCCATTGGCCAGCCGGAGCTTGAAACGATCGAGGATGAAGCGCTGAACGAACGTGATTACGGCGATCTTGTTGGCCTCAACAAGGACGATGCCCGCAAAAAATGGGGCGACGAACAGGTCCATATCTGGCGCCGATCTTATGATATTCCACCACCCGGTGGCGAAAGTCTCAAGGATACGGCGGCGCGGGTGCTGCCCTATTATCTGACCAAAATCCTGCCCGATGTGATGGCCGGGAAAAGGGTCATTGTCGCCGCCCATGGAAATTCCCTGCGTGCCCTTGTCATGGTGCTTGAAGGCCTTGGGCCGGACGAAATCACAAGCGTCAATCTTGGTACCGGCGTACCGCTGGTTTATCGTCTCGGGGACGATACCAGAGTGTTGGAGAAGCGGATTCTGGAAGCCTGACCGATCGGAAAAAACAGATATCGGCCGTYAGATTATATGCGCGCCGCCGACAAGGCCTGCTTCCCAGCCAATGATGGCGTGCTTGCGYGTCACYCCCCAATGATASCCGGTGACGCTRCCGGTTTTGCCSARCACCCGGTGGCASGGWACMACAAAWGAAACCGGGTTGCGGCCAACMGCCGAACCKACYGCGCGGGCGGCTTTTGGTTTGCCYAAYGCYGCCGCCAGATCGCCATAYGTKGTGGCYGCWCCRACSGGRATGCGCAGCAATTTTTCCCAGACCCGGATTTCAAAATCCGTGCCGATCATGACAACCCGCAAGGGCTCTTCGCTGCGCCATTGTYCAGGGTTGAAAATCCGGGCAGCGTAGGGCGCAGTGGCTACAGCATCTTCTTGGAAAGTCGCGTTGGGCCAGCGCCGGATCATGTCAGCGAGCGTCGGGGCGCGGCCCCGGATATCGTTACAAAAGGCAAGCCCGGACAAGCCCCGCGAAGTTGCCATAACCAGGGCTTCACCAAACGGGCAATCATGAAAACCATAGACCATTTCSAGCCCGGCACCGCCKGCCTTATATTCGCCSGGTGTCATGGCCTCATGGGTCACAAACAAATCATGCARCCGGCCCGGACCGGACAAACCAACCTCATAGGCGGCATCGAGAACAGACGCTGAATCACGCAACAGATAGCGGGCATGATCKATGGTCAGGGCTTGGACAAATTCCTTGGGTGAWATCCCGGCCCAGCGTTTGAATAATTTTTGAAACCGGGTTTCATTCAATCCCACATGTTTTGCGACCGCGCCCAAGGGCGGCTGGTTGCGCCAATTATCGATTAGATATTCGACCGACCGGCGCACCGCATCATAATCATCGGCTGGATTTGAATTTATCGGGGCCATTTTATGCCCTCCTTGCGGGGCGATTGAATCGAGCAACATGGAACATGTCCTTCATTGTGATTTTCTGCCTCATTATCGGTATTCATCATCCCGTCCGCCACCCGTTTCCTGATCTGGTTGTCGATATTATGCGCGACTTGCGGCAAGTGCCTGTTTAAGCGAATTGGCCGCCCGCTCTCGCAATTGCGGCGCCAGAAACGAGCCGATCACCAGCCGCTTGCCATGAGRTGTCAGCGCCAGCTCCATGCAATCGTCTTCTTCAAAGCGGGTCGCGACGCGTACCCAATAGGGAYTGAAATGCCAATTTGTTTGCTGGCCCTTTGGCGATATTCGTTGAACATTGAGATTTGGGCCTGAAATTTCAATTAGTTCCTGCCACCGCGCATTGCGGAAATTCAACCGGAACGCAATATAAATTGCCAGCGCATCAAGACCAAAAAAGCCTGCCACCGGCCAGGCCCCCATCAGAAAAAACGCCAAACCTGCCAGAAAAGAAATTCCGGCGACAAACATCAAAATCGCCGCAAAACCCTTTGGCGATAACGACCTGTGGGGTTGCAGGCAAAGACGATAAGTTTCAGGTTTTTCCCCAGCCATGGCTGTGCTCCGGAACAAAAACAGAAATCGGGTTGCGGGCCCGCGCAGACCCCGAGTATAGGTCAGCCATGGCCAAATCCAAGACACATACGAAAAAACCGGCGCACGTATCATCAAAATCGCTTGATGAAACCACACGGTTTGAGATTTTCAGGCGTTTCCGGGACCATGATCCGCACCCAAAGGGCGAACTTGATTATGTCAATCATTTTACCCTGCTGGTGGCAGTAGTGCTTTCAGCGCAGGCGACCGATATCGGCGTCAATAGAGCGACTAGGGCCTTATTTGAAATTGCAGATACGCCGCAAAAAATGCTGGCGCTTGGAGAGGACCAGGTCCGGGATCATATCCGCACCATCGGGCTGTTTCGCAACAAGGCGAAAAACGTCATTGGCCTGTCGGAAAAACTGATTGCTGAATTTGGCGGCAAAATTCCTGACGACCGCGAGGCTCTTGTTTCCCTGCCAGGCGTTGGCCGCAAAACCGCCAATGTGGTGCTCAACATCGCGTTTGGGCACCCGACCAATGCAGTAGATACCCATATTTTCCGCATCTCAAACCGCACTGGCCTGGCGCCTGGCAAAGATGTACTGGCGGTTGAAAAAGCGCTCGATACCAATGTGCCGGAAGAATTCGGGCTCCATGCCCATCACTGGCTGATCCTGCATGGGCGTTACGTGTGCAAAGCCCGCAAACCGGATTGTCCGGCCTGCCTGATTTCCGATCTTTGCCTTTTCGAAGACAAAACCGAAATGCTTTAGGTTTTTCCCTGCTGCTTGTCAGGGATAACGAGGGGAATGGGATGTCTATCCTCTTCGTCATTCCGGGGATAAGCCGGAATCCAGTACAAGGGTGCCACACGCAAAAACGCAAAAGTCTGGATCCCGGATCGCGCAGCGGATTACCATCGGGGCATGTAAATCATTCGGGCTGCTGCTTGTCCGGGATGACGATGGAGGCATGGTTCAGGAATTTCAACGAACATTTGGCCTTGCCCGCACCACGGGTCAGATATTTGCTTCCAGCAGAGAAATTTCCTCAGGGGTTAGTTCAAACAGCCGGTAGACGATTTTGTTGATATCGGCTTCAAAACGGGAAATTTCTGCGGAAAGGCTTGCTATTTCTGCTTTTTTGCGGGTGAACCAGTTTTCCCATTCGGTGCGCTCGGCCAGAGGGATATCGGCCCTGAAAAGATTTATCGCGGTGGCCCGGAAGGCTGCGAAATCATCCAGCTTCCACCAGTTTTTGAGCTTTGTATTGAGCTTTGGATCACGACCCAAAGGGCACAAGTCAGGAATGCGGTGGCGGAATGCTTGCTGCTTTTCGTAGCGAGCTTCAGCGGCTGATTGGCAGGCTTCGGCGAGGCGGGCCAATTCGGCCTTGTCGGTGTCGGAGGCCGAGGGGATGGGGATGGTTTCGACATACTGAATTCGCAATTCATGAAACCCTCCACGAACCGGCGGCGACATGCCCTTCATAATTTTCCAGAGAGGTTCACTATTTAGCAGAGCAAGCAACTCAAACCCGCCCTCAGGTATGATGTAGCTCTTATCATTGGAATAACTGCCTATTTTCTCCAGATGAAAATTGGGCGCATTGTTGAAATGTGGATAAACAATCTTCGGTTTGTCAAATTCCTCATGATAATCAATCGTGTCCTGCAACTCGTACCATTTATAATTTCCTGGTTTGCGGCCAGGCCATTTATCGCCAGATTTTTCAGGTTTCCAATTGGCAGGTTTGGGCTCCAATTGCTGGCGGTCTTGTTCAAGATAATTTTTAATCGCTGGGTATTGGTCAATATCAATGCCGCGCCGGGTAAAAATGATGAAAATATCTCGTGGCTCGGCGTGCCAGCGTTTCAGGTCTTTGTCTTCGAGCCAGGGTTTCAGAATATCAATTGATTTTGGGTCTTCGGCGACCAACCGGTCGCGGGTGGCGCGGTCGATAACGAAGGCTTCGTTGCGGCCGGTCAGAACGCCGCGATATGGCGAACCATAGACCTGTTTCAGGGTCTGTTTCCCATCGACAATTTTGTTACGCAAGGCCCTGAGTGCCGGGTTTTCCAGTTGCCAACTGGTTTCCGTTAATGCGCTTTGCGGGAAATATTGCGCATGGTCATCAAAACTTTTCGAAAAATCCTCGCGGGGGATTTCATCCAGCTTCCAGAATCGCAAGGTATGATCTTTTGGTGCTTCCCGGCGCTGCATGGTGAGGATTGCCGGGTAGGTGGTGACACCTTCGAAAACCTGCAAATCGCCAAAATCCGTGATGGTCTCTAACGTCACCGCTTTCGGTAGATAGGTCCGCAACGGCTTGCCCGAATTGGTCTTGAAGAAAGTGCTGGAAGAAATATAGCCTAACCGTCCACCGGGTTTCAGCAAGCGGACCCCACGTTCAAAAAAATAACAATAAAGGTCGGCAACGCCATGATAAACTTCAAAGCGCTTTTGCAGATACGGTTTTAAGGGCGATAATAATTCCTGCCTGACATAAGGCGGGTTGCCGAGCACCACGTCGAAGCCGCCATTGGCGAAGACTTCCGGAAACGCTTTTTGCCAGGTGAAGCCGTGTTCCAGATAGGCAAAATTTGAATCTTCGATCAGGCTGTCGCCGACCCGGATTGTGTGATCCAGGCTCGCCAGCTCCTTGCCTTTTTTGGCAGTTTTCAGCCAGAGCGACAATTTGGTGATCTCGACGCTCTCAGCATTGACGTCAACGCCGTAGAGATTTTGGCTGAGAATTTCGGCATCTGGGTCGAACAGGTCCGGGCTGCCGCGCAATTCGGCCATTTTGGCGTTGACCTTGTCATATTCGCTTTTCAGATAGTCAAAGGCGGTGACCAGAAACACGCCCGACC